>DAOVKU010000127.1 GCA_030631665.1 Candidatus Omnitrophota bacterium | reverse complement strand
TCTTTAAATTTCTTTAAAGTAGTCTGTTTTTCCAAGACATGGTCCTGAAATGCCCTTCTTAAATACCGGTCAAATATTATTTTCTTAAATTTACTTTTCTTAGTATTATTTTTGAGATGATAAGCCTCCCTTTTGCAACTTAAGGTGTTAATTAAATTTATATTTTTCCTTCTCAAATCGAGCTCGAACAAACTCCCTCCATAAGCGGGCTCAAAAAAAAGATTCAAGGCCTTGGAACGCAGCACAACTTCTTTCCTGCCGTCTAAATTAAAATCCAATGTTTCGCACTCAAAATTTTGTCCGGCCTGATTTTTCTTAAAAAGATTTTCAGCCGCAATTAAATTTTCATAAATCGCTTCTCTTAAATGCGGTAAATACAGGCCGCCAAAAAGTCCGTGCCAGTAAGCATCGTTACATTGAGAGCGGTATAAAAAATCGAGTGCCCTTTTATAAGATGAGCTTTTCTTGTTTTTGATTAAACCTTTTTCTTGACTCACCATAAACATTCTTTTATGCATATTATTTGATTCGGGATATTTGACAAAGAAATTCTTCCAGAAACCTCCTTTTAAAAAAGGTAAAAATTTCTTATGCTTGCGTTGTTTTTTTAAAATATTTAATAAATTTTCAAAATATACCTGCTCTTTGGCAGGCAAAGCCCAGCGCATCATCTTATCATAAGAAGCTGTCGGTAAATACGCTATAGATGTAGGCGGGTTTTGCTTTATAAATGAAGCGGCTGTTTTTACTTCAATCCAATCTCTGTTGTCTTCCAAAGATTGAAAAAAATTCTCAAGCCATTTTTTCTTATAAACCAAATTATAAGTGCCCGGCCATACCCCGAATTTTTCCCCATCGGCTGCCAGAGTTATACAGCGCACACCCTGTTTCCTTTTGTAGCGCAGATAATCGATGACCGTAGAAACCTTCCTAAAAGGAACTAAATAGCGTAAATCTTCATTGATAGGAAAAATAAATAGTTTTTTACCATCGGATTCAGTAGCATAATAACCATCTAAGCTATCTCTATCAAAGCCGGCGCAGGTAAAATGAATATCATCGGCAAAAGTAAATTTTAAACCGCTGGCTGAAACGATTTCCGGAATCTGCGGTTCCCATACCCTTTCTGCCAGCCAGAAACCCTGCGGGTGAATGCCAAAAATTTTTTCTATCAGCAAAGTTAACAATCTAAGCTGCTCCCTGGCATCTCTTAAGGGAACAGACGGTAAGATGGGCTCGTAGATGCCACCGCCCAGTATATCAATCTGACGATCTTTTATCAGCGATTTCAATAACTTAATCATATCCGGCTGTTTTTCAAAAAGCCATTTTAAGAGAAAGCCGGAATAATGTAAATTCAGCTTAAGAAAAGGATGTCGATTGAGTGTTTCTATGAATGGCCTGTAACTTCTTTGAGTAGCTTTTTTTAAAATAGGGGAGAAATTGCCGACAGGTTGATGATTATGAATGGCAATTATAAGAGTAGTTTTATCGCACATTTATTTCCTATGTTTCATCAAACGGCAAATGTTAACCACAGACATTTTTTTAGGATAAAACCTATAATTCCTTGTTGATATCTATTTTTGCTGCGTTTTTTTTATTTTTTTTCAGTTGTGAAATTATTTTTAACTTTGCAGGTAATTTTAAATAATCTATTATTAGCTTGCCGTTTAAATGATCTATTTCATGCTGGAATGCCTTGGCTAACAGCCCATCGGCCTCAATCTTAATAGGCTCCCCTTCTATATTAAGACCTTCAACTACTACCCTCTCGGCACGCTTGACTTTAATTACAGCTCCGGGAACACTCAGGCATCCTTCCTGCGTTTCAACCGTCCCTTCTTTTTTAACTATTTTTGGATTTATAACAAATAGCGGGCCGTAACCATCTTGCAAATCAACAACAAATAACCGCTTATCCACGCCTGCCTGATTGGCTGCCAGGCCAATACCACCAGTGGCTTGCATAAGTGCTAACATCTCCTTTAAAATTTTTCTTTCCTTTTCTGTTACCTTATTAATATTTTTAAGTTTTTCTCTTAAAATCTTCTCAGGATATGTCTTTAAGCTCAATTTCTGCATTTTATTCTCCTAATCTTTACTCTGGATTGGCCTAAAAGACTGGCTGCTAATGGCTCCAGCTTGCCTTGAGGAATCAAAATCTTTTTTATGCCGGCATTTATTATAATCTTGACCGAAGTTATGGATGGTGTGTGAGTTGCGTAAAGGACGGAATCTTTAATACTAACTCCGCAGGTAGCCGCCTGAATAACGGCATTTTGAATTGCATCTAATCCGCGGCAAATCTCAAGCTGTTCATTGTCTTTCAACTTCCTTTTCTCTCTAAGGCAACCTATTTCAAAGCAATGCGGTAATTTCGCCGGAGCCCCGTTATAACCTGTGGTTAAAATCCTCTTATCTTTAACAATAACCGCCCCCTCATTTTGCTTAAGGCAAGTTGAGCGCTGCGAAACCAACAGGGCTATTTCAAAAAAATATTTATTCCAGGAAATTCTCTCGGCTAAATTTTTCTTTTTCATAACTTATAACTGCTAAAACTGGCAATTGATA
>DAOVKU010000030.1 GCA_030631665.1 Candidatus Omnitrophota bacterium | reverse complement strand
TACCAAGTCAGATTTATAATATTCTTCAAGGGAAAAGTTTTGAAGAAATAATTCTATTTGCCGCAATTTCCGATTCTTCACTTTTCCGCAGGCGTGTGGATGATTACATTAAAATTTATTCTAGAATAAAACCGTATTTATCCGGAGAGGACTTAAAGAAAATGGGCTTAAAACCTTCACCACGCCTGGGAAAAGTTTTAAGAGCATTACTTGTTGCAAAAATAAACGGCGGTTTAAAATTTAAAAAGGATGAAATAAGCTTCTGTAAAAAACTTATTAAAAATGAGAATTAAACGCGTAGAAACATTGATAAAACATGAAATTTCAAATATCCTGTTGCATGAGATATCGGATCCCCGAATATGCTTTATTACCATTATCAGAGTTGAGGTTTCAAAAGATATCAAATTTGCCAAGGTTTATTATAGTGTCTTTGGAACTGAGGCCCAGATTAAGAAGACAGGAGAAGGTCTTAAGAGTGCCACCGGTTATATTAAAAGGACTATTGGCCAGAGGCTCGAATTAAAATTTATACCCCAAATAATCTTTTTATTAGATGATTCAGCTCGCAAGTCAATGAAGATGAATCGTTTGCTGGAAGATCTAAAAGAAAAGGAGAATAAGCAAAATGGGTTTAAGCGAGATAAAAAACTCACTGAATAAATATGATAGATTTTTAATCACTGCGCATAAGAAGCCGGAAGGTGATTCATTTGGCTCTGAGATGGCTATGTATCTTTTGCTGAAAAAGTTAGGCAAAGTAGCTGTGGTGGTTAATGAAGATCTTATGCCCAAAAACCTTGATTTTATAAAATTTTGCGATGTCTTAACAACGCAAAAGGCAAAGAGATTTAAATTTGATGCCGCCATTGTTCTTGATTGCGGAAGTTTTGATCGAATAGGAGAAGTTGCCTATTTGGTTCAATCCAAGCTTATAGTAAATATTGATCATCATGTCGATAATACTAGATTTGGCGATGCAAATTGGGTTGTATCAAAAGCGAGTTCAGCATCGGAGATGCTTTTTTATCTTTTTGAGGAAATGGGAGTTCCAGTTGACAGAGAAGTAGCCATTTGTCTTTATGTTGGCATTTTAACTGATACCGGCTGTTTTAGATTTTCAAATACTACCTCAAAGACATTGGAGGTTTGCTCAAAGTTACTTAAATTTAAAATTGATCCAAAGAGAATTTCAAATTTGATTTATAATCGGCGCTCTTTTTCCGCTATGCATGTTTTGGGATGTGCGCTCAAGGACTTAAAGAAAGATGATGGGGGCCGGATAGCATGGATGAGAATTATGCCGCAGATGCTTGATGAAGCGGGGGCCAAAATAAATGAATGTGACGATTTTATTGAATTTATCAGAATGATAGAGTCCATAGAAGTAGCTATTATTTTTTATTGTCTTGACGAGAGTAAAATCAGGGTGAGTTTTCGCTCAAAAGGCATAGTCGATGTTGGTAAAGTTGCTTCTTTTTTTGACGGCGGAGGGCATAAATTTGCCAGTGGAGCGGAAATTGAAGGTTCAATTGAAGAAGTTGAAAGGCGGGTCATAAGAAAGGTACAGGAACAAATGAAAATTAGTCCATAGATTGACTTTATTATGAACTGTGGAGTATAAATTATGGATTAAATGTGGACTCTTGCCCGCCGGCCCTTAGGAATCTGCCCCCTGAAATCTGAAAGATTTCGGGGACTTAGTCCTGCTAAATTCTGCGAATTTTGCAGGGAAAAATTCCAAGGATTTTAGTCCCGGAAATTCTGTGAATTTCTCGGGGCACACAGGGTTAACTGCAAATGGATGGTATTATTTTAGTAGATAAACCAGTCGGTTTTACCTCTTTTGATGTTGTTAATTTTTTGAAAAAGAGATTTAAATTAAAAAAGGTAGGACATGCTGGCACCCTGGACCCATTGGCTACCGGACTATTGGTAATTTTAATTGGCAAAGCCACTAAACTCGCCCACACCTTTCTTGGGGACCCCAAGACATATCTTGTTGGCATGCGACTTGGAGTCAAAACAGACACTTTTGATATAACCGGCAAAATTCTCGGAGAAAGTAAAGACATCCCGGCCGAGAATATAGTCCTGGATGTCATAAAAAATTTTAAGGGGGAAATAGCTCAGCGCCCCCCTATTTTTTCTGCCCTAAAATATAAGGGTCAGAGATTATATAAACTGGCGCGCAGAGGCGAGAAAATAATTCCTCAAAAAAGAAAAGTTTTTATTTTTTATATTAAAAAATTAAAATTATATTTACCAAGACTTTTTTTTGAAGTCAAATGTTCCAAGGGTACTTACATTCGCAGTCTTTGTAATGATATAGGCGAAATTCTAGACTGCGGAGCGGTAGTAGAAAAATTACGCAGGATAAAATCAGGAAAGTTCAAAATAGAAGACGCTCTTTCGATAGATCAACTAAAAAGAATAAAAAACATAGAATTTCTTAAAGATTCTCTGATTAAATTATGAAGATTCGATATTTAAAAAAGACTAAGAGATTTAAGCCGACGGTTTTAGCTATGGGGGTTTTTGACGGTGTGCACCTTGGGCATCTGAAAATTTTAAATGAGACAAAGAGAATAGCTCACCGTTTTGGACTTACCAGCAGCGTTTTGACATTTTCACCACATCCGCTTGAGACCTTAAAAGTCAAGACAGTTCCGCCTTTACTTATCAGCCTGGAGCAACGATTGAAAATTTTAAAGAAAATCGGCATAGATCAGGTAATTATCGCAAAGTTTACTAAAAATTTTTCGAGAAAAAAACCTTACGATTTTATAAAAGAACTGGTTCTTAAGAAATTAAATACAAAATGGATTATAGTAGGTTCCGATTATCGTTTTGGAAGAGGCGGGGTGGGAGATAAAAATTTACTTAAAATTTTATCTGTGAAATTTAAGTTTAAAGTAATTTTTATAAAGCCGCTGGTATTAGAAAAGCGTAAGGTTAGCAGTAGCTTGATTAGAAAGTTGATATCCGAAGGCCGGCTTATTGAGGCTTCAAAATACCTTGGCAGGCATTATAACTTGGCCGGGAAAGTTGTAAAGGGCAGGTGCTGTGGAAAATTATTGGGGTTTGCCACGGCTAACCTCTCAGTTACACCCCAACTTTTATTAAAGGGAGGTGTTTACGTGGGTTGGGTATTAATGGGGGATAAGAGAAAAGGCGCTGTGATTAATATTGGAAAAAGACCTACCTTTGGAAGGAAATCAAAAACTATAGAAGTTCATATTTTTGGCTTTAATAAAAATATCTATGGAAAAAAAATAGAAGTATTTTTTGTAAGAAAATTGCGAAAAGAGAGAAAATTCAAAAATAAAAATGAATTGATTCAACAGATAAAAAAAGATGTCCAAAAAGCAAAAAAGATACTTAAAAAGGCCGATAAGCTTCTCGGGAGATAACCGCAAGAGAGATAAAAATCTTTACAGAAAGCAATATTTATGTTAATATAAACGAAAATTAAATTTATGGAATAGAATGAACATAAATTTTTGTTTGAATTTACCCGGAAGCTTCGGGGTTCAATTTGCACTTATCATTTAGCCTCACTAAATGATGTGCTCATTGAAAGGAGGTGGAAGAAATGGTTACTGTTAAAGAGCAAAAACAGACATTGATTAAAGATTTTTCAGCACATGAAAAAGATACAGGATCTGCAAGTGTGCAGATTGCACTTTTAACTGAACGGATAAAAAAACTTACTGACCATTTTAAGACTCATAAAAAAGATCATCATTCCAGATATGGATTGGTCAAGATGGTTAACCAGAGAAGAAAGCTTCTCAGCTTTATTAAGAAAGATAATCTGAAGGAATATCAGCAGTTAATAAAAAAACTTAAATTACGAAAGTAATAAAAACTAATAAAAAGGAAAATATGAATAGCGAATCCAAAAAGCATAATTTTAAACTAAAATTAGGACATGATGATTTAATTATCAGCTCCGGAGTCATTGCTAAGCAGGCAGATGGGGCGGTAATGGTTCAATATGGCGGAACAATTGTATTGGTTACAGCTGTTATGTCTAAAGAGCCCAGGGAGGGAATTGGTTTTTTGCCTCTCCTTGTAGAGTATCGAGAAAGAACTTACGCCGCTGGTAAAATACCGGGCGGATTTTTCAAAAGAGAAGGAAGGCCAAGTGAAAAAGAAATCTTAACAGCTCGTCTTATAGACAGGCCTACCAGGCCGCTTTTCCCTAAAGGATTAATAAATGATATTCAGGTTACGGCTATGGTGCTTTCGAGTGATTGTGAGAATAATCCCGATATTTTAGCGCTTATCGGGGCAAGTTGCGCGTTATCTATTTCAGGTATACCTTTTAATGGTCCTATTGGAGCAATTAGGGTTGGCCGTATTGATGGGGAATTTATTATAAATCCCACTTATTCTGATTTAGAAAAAAGTGATTTTGAATTAATTGTAACCGGAAAAGAAAAAAATATTATCATGATTGAATCCGGTTCTAATGAAATTTCTGAAGAGATGGCGCAAGAAGCGATTCAATTTGCTCACGGCCAGATACAGCCGCTTATAAAATTACAAAAAGAAATAGCTAAGAAAATTGGCAAATCACCCAAAGAGGCAGTTATTGAAAAAATAGATGAGGAACTTATCTCTCAAGTTAAAAAATTGTCTTTAGACGGTATAAAAAAATTGACTCAGTATTCGGCTAAAGAAGAAAGGGAAGAAAGTCTGGATTTAATCGCCAAGAAATTAATAGAAGAGTTGGTTAATGAACAAACAAACTATACCCGGGAAGATATAAAACTGGCTCTGGTGGAAGTGGAAAGAGAAGAAGTTAGAAACTCGATAATTAGAGAAAAAAATAGGTTAGACGGACGAGGACATAATGAAATTAGGCCCATTAGTTGTGAAGTGGGAATTTTACCGAGGACCCACGGAGACGGCTTATTTACGCGGGGTCAAACACAAAGTCTTTCGGTAACGACTTTGGGGACCTCTTCAGATGAACAGTTAATAGATGCCCTGGAGGGTGAATCATCCAAGAGCTTTATGCTCCATTATAATTTTCCGCCTTTTTCTGTGGGGGAAGTCAGGCCTATGCGCGGCCCCGGGCGTCGAGAAATAGGACATGGAGCCCTGGCGGAAAAAGCCTTGAAGCCGGTTATGCCTCCAAAAGACGAATTTCCATATACCATTAGAATAGTCTCTGATATTTTAGAATCAAACGGTTCCACTTCTATGGCTACTGTCTGTGCAGGCAGTTTGTCTTTGATGGATGCCGGTGTTCCCATAAAAAGCGCTGTTAGCGGGATAGCTATTGGGTTAGTAAAAGAAGGGGAGGAAGCAGCTATATTAACTGATATAGCCGGCCTGGAAGATCATTTCGGAGATATGGACTTTAAGGTGGCCGGTACACACAAAGGGATTACCGCCATGCAAATGGATGTTAAAATTGAAGGCGTGAGCATGCAAATAATTTCTCAGGTGCTTAAACAAGCCAAAGAAGCCAGAGAGACTATTTTGCAAAAAATGGAAGAGGCTCTTGCTAAGCCACGCGATGCTATGTCAACTTATGCTCCCAGGATTACCACTATCATGATAAAGCCGGATAGAATTAAAGATGTTATCGGTCCGGGAGGCAAGATTATAAGGAAAATAATTGAGGAAACAGGCGCATCTATTGACATAGAAGACGACGGGAAAGTTTTGGTTGCTTCAAATGATGAAAACGCTGCTAAAAAGGCCGTAGATATGATAAAAGATTTGACCGAAGATATAATAGTTGGCAAAATTTACAAGGGCAAAGTTATGCGCATAATGAACTTTGGCGCTTTTGTTCAGATTAAACCTAATAAGGAAGGCTTGGTTCATGTCTCGGAACTCGCGGACCGTTTTGTTAAAAATGTCGCCGATGAAGTGAAAATAGGCCAGGAGATGGAAGTAAAAGTTATAGAAATTGACGATCAGGGAAGAATCAACCTGAGTAGAAAAAAGGCACAGGCTTCATCGGAAGAGCAAACAGATTAGGAGAAGAAAAGATTAAAGTAAAACTTAAAAGGAAAACAGATTGCCTGGATTTACCGTTGCCTAAATATATGAGTAGCGGTGCCAGCGGTATGGATTTATATGCCGATGTAAAAAACGATATAATTTTAACGCCTGGGCAAATAAAGCTGATTTCGGCCGGTATCTACGTTAGTATCCCGCAAAAGTATGAAGCTCAGATAAGACCGCGCAGCGGCTTAGCTTTAAAGCACGGAATAAGTATTGTTAATTCTCCCGGGACAATTGATTCTGATTTCAGAGGCTTAGTGGGCATTATTTTGATTAATCTGGGTAAGGAACCTTTTAAAATATCGCGTGGCGATAGAGTAGCTCAGATGGTTATAAAACCTATAACTCAAGCCGAGCTCGAAGAAGTTAAAGAACTGGACGAAACCAGTAGGTCCGGGGGCGGCTTTGGGCATACGGGAGTTTGAATAGTTAATCCTGCCTAGAAACTATGAACTAAACAATGAATTGGTATGTAAGTATAATCTCTGGATTAATCCAGGGTTTGACTGAATTTTTGCCGGTTTCAAGCTCCGGTCATCTTGTAATTTTGCATCATTTTTTTAAAATTCCTGAATCACAATTAGAATTTGATATTTTTTTACATCTTGGTACTTTGGGTTCGATAATTTTTGTTTTTTATAAAGATATTATCAGGATACTAACGACTGATATAAAAACTTTCGGGCTTCTTGTTATAGCCACTATTCCGGCTGCCATTTTAGCCTTTTTTTTTGATAAACAAATAGAGGCGACTTTTAGTCAGTTGAAGTTTGTTGGTTTTGGTCTTTTAATAACTGCCCTTTTTTTGATAGCCGGAAGTTTAGCTGAAAAATTTAGGAACGAAAACAGAAAAAAAATAAATTTTTTAGACGCAATTTTAGTAGGTGTTTCGCAGGCGCTGGCACTTTTTCCTGGTTTTTCCCGAAGCGGCTTGACTATCTCAACTGCTCTAACTAAGGGCATTTCAAAAGAAGAAGCTGTCAAATTTTCATTCCTGTTGGCTATATTAGCCATAAGCGGCGCTTGTATTTTTAAAATAAAGATTTTTAATTTTGCAAATCTCGGACTTTCTCCTTTAAATATTATCTTAGGAACAATAACTGCTTTTATAGTTGGGATTTTGGCCATTAAGATTGTTTTAAAAGTAATTCTGGCTAAGAAGTGGTATTTTTTTGCTATCTATTGTGCTTTTGTCGGTAGTTTGATTTTAATAATTTTTTAATTTATTTATTTCCGCTTTCCACTAGAGTATACGTTAAACCGGGAAACAAGGTAGGCAGGCGGAACTATTAGCATTAAGCTAAAGAAACGGATAAAAGGACTTGCCCTGCGAGGGCTTCATCGAACATTAAAAATGAAACCGGAAAAATTAAATGAAATTTATTCAGTTATCCTTTTTGCTGTAACTATTTTAATGTTCTTAAGTCTCATCTCTTACTCACCGCAAGATTTGCCCTTTAATGTTTATCCTGCCAATAGTAGAATGCATAATTTTGTCGGTACTGCAGGTGCTTATTTTGCCTTTGCCGCATTTTTTGCTTTAGGAAAGGCCTGTTTCCTGCTTCCTCTTATAACTGCTCTTTGGGCCATAAATAGATACTGGGGAAAAATTTTCCAGAATATCTATGTAAAAATTCTCACCACGCTTATTTTACTTATTTCATCTTCCTGTCTTTTGAGTTTAATCTGTGGCGAAATTCCTCAAAGGAACTTTGCGTGGGGTGGCCTGGTTGGTTTGACTACGGCTTCTTTTTTCATAAAATATTTTGGCTTGGCCGGTTCTTATATAATTGTTTTAGCCCTGTTTGTGCTTAGCGTTTTGGTTGCTACTCAGTTTTTAATTATTTCTCCGCTCTTGCATCTTTTTAGAGGCATTGCCGGCCTTTTTGGTAAGAAATCTATTGGCCGCGAAGAAGCACCTGTTGAAGTTAACATTAGACGGAAAGAAATCTTGCCTGCGAAATCCTTGAAGGCTCATCGTGAGATAAATGCCAAGGAAAGAGAATTTATTACTGATGGGGCACCTGCGGGGCGCCTAACCAAATTCCAAATTAAAACTTATAAACCTTCCGAGGTTGTTAAGAAAAGCACACCTTTAACTCAACCCAAAACGGCTGCCGGTTTCAATTTACCTACGCTTGATTTATTAACTTCACCTCCAACTCTCGAAAAACGCAAAATACAGGAAAATTTTCAGACTAACGCAAAAATTCTGGAGGGGACTTTGAGGGATTTTAATATTGAAACGAAAGTAGTTGGCATTCATCAGGGTCCGGTCATAACCAGATATGAATTACAGCCTGCGGCAGGGGTAAAAATACACCGGATTGTGAATTTAAGCGATGATATTGCTCTGGCGATGAAAGCATATAGTGTTAGAGTAGTTGCCCCTATACCGGGCAAAGATCGCGTTGGGGTAGAAGTGCCGAATTCACAATCTACACTGGTATACTTACGGGAATTATTTGAGTCTCAGGATTTTCAGAAATCAGAATCAAAATTAACACTGGCTATAGGCAAAGACATTGCGGGAGAATCAATTATTACAGACCTTGGCAGCATGCCCCACCTTTTAATAGCCGGCACTACTGGTTCCGGTAAAACAGTTTGTGTAAATGCCCTGATTATCAGTATGTTGTATAAGGCTAGCCCGGATGAAATTAAATTTGTTATGGTAGATCCAAAAATGGTGGAACTGGCACCCTTTAATGGTTTACCGCACTTACTTTGTCCGGTAGTAACAGACGCCAAAAAGGTTTCAGGAGTATTGAATTGGATAGTAAGCGAGATGGAGCGAAGGTACCAAACTTTTGCTAAGCTGGGGGTGCGCAATATTGCACTTTATAATAATAAAATTTCACAAGAGTCCAATCAGGTAATGCCTTATTTAATATTAATTATAGATGAACTAGCAGATTTAATGGCCATTGCCGGCCAGGATGTCGAAAATGCCATTACCAGGCTGGCTCAATTATCACGGGCAGTTGGAATTCATATGATTCTGGCAACACAAAGACCATCGGTAAATGTAATTACAGGTGTTATAAAAGCTAATTTTCCTGCCAGGATATCTTTTAAAGTCGCCAGCAAGGTTGATTCACGAACAGTTTTGGATATGAACGGTGCTGATAAATTACTTGGTAAGGGTGATATGCTTTTCTTAAAACCGAACGACGCTAAGCCTGTTCGTGCTCAGGGTAGCCTTATTTCTGATATGGAAATTGAAAAGATAGTTACTTTCTTTAAGGAGCAACGGCCGCCGGACTATAATGAGGAAATATTACACGAACAGGAAAAGAAGCTTAGCGCACCTGTTTTTAAAAAAGATGAAATGTTTGATGAAGCAGTGAAGTTGGTCATTAATACCGGCCAGGCTTCTGTTTCAATGTTGCAACGCAGATTACGCTTGGGTTATACCAGAGCAGCCAGACTCATTGATGCCATGGAAGCCGAAGGCATAGTAGGAGTTTTTCGGGGTTCCAAGCCCAGGGAAATCCTCATCGATAGCTACGAAGAAGAGAGTGTGGAAGATAAGGAACAGAAGGAAAACAGATGAGAAGTATTTCACCGGTTTTAGGAAGAAAATGGAAACCATTGGTCAGCAATTAAAAAAAAGAAGACTAGAAAATAAATTAAGCTTAGATGATGTATATCAAAGCACCAAGATTCGTCCCAGGGTGCTTTCGGCGCTTGAGGAAGATAAGGCCGAGGATTATTTGAGTCAAGTTTATATAAAGAATTTTCTTTTATGTTATGCGAAATTCCTAGGAATGGACGGCCAGCGAATAGTCAAAGAATATTTAAATTCTCACCCACTCACTTCTTCGCCACTTTCAAGCAGCTTGAAAGGAGTAAAAGTACCTTTTGTTTTCAAGAATCTAAAATCAGGCATAGTCTTTATTTTGTTTTTTATTATTCTTTTGGTGATAATATTTTTTATCTTTAGAAGTAGGCATATTTCACCTGTATTGAAGGGAGAAAAAGAAAACTTGGAGGCTGTCCGTGTTATCACTCAGTCGGCCGAAGAAATAGGTTTTCCGAAAATCGAAAGAAAACAGCGGCTTAACTTAGTGCTCAGGGCCAAGAGGAAAGTGTGGATTCAGGTTAAATCTGATGGCAAGGTAGTTTTTGAAGATGTTCTAAAAAAGGGAGACATAGAACGTTGGTTGGCAGATGATTCAATTGAACTCTGGATCGGTGACGGCAGTGCCCTGGAACTGGAATTAAATGGCAAGCATCTTGGTTCTCCCGGCACGGGCGTAATAAAAAATATAATTATTACCCGCCAGGGAATGAAAATTGGCGGGAAATAAAAAAGGGGACAGGCTACTTTTTCTTTTTCTACATGAATAAAAAAATCTATTTTTTAAGTCTGGGTTGCCCCCGAAATCTTGTTGATTCGGAAGTTATGCTTGGTATTTTAGAAAAAGAAGGTTTTGAGATTGTCAGTGAACCTGAAAACTGCCGGTTGGCCATTGTTAATAGCTGTACTTTTATTGATGATGCTACCCAGGAAACCATTGATACTATTTTTAGCATTTGCCGACTTAAGGAAACGGAGATGTTAGAAAAAGTTATTGTCTCGGGGTGTTTTGTTCAACGTTTCGGCAGAAAGTTAATGAAAGAATTTCCCGAGGTTGACGGATTCCTGGGGACAAACGAGATACCAAAGATAGATAAAGTTGTTAAAAGAGTACTGGAAGGCGAACGCGTTTTTTGTTGTTTTGAAGATAAGGATTTTATATACGGAAAGGAATTTTCCCGCTATTTACTAACACCTAATTATACCAGCTATTTGAAGATTTCCGAAGGATGCCGACTGAGTTGTTCTTATTGTATAATTTCTAAGCTGAGAGGAAAATACAGAAGCCGCCCAATAGAAGATATTGTTAATGAGGCCGAGGAACTTACGCAGCAAGGATGCAAGGAATTCAATATTGTCGGCCAGGACACTACTTATTACGGTTTCGATTTATATGGCAAAGTTTCTTTGGGGCGCTTGCTTAAAGAATTAGTAAAAATAAAAGGTATCCAATGGATAAGATTGCTCTATGCTTACCCGGCTAGTTTTAATGAAGATTTAATTGATGTCATTGCCGGTTCTCCGAAAATATGTAAATATATTGATATTCCGGTTCAACATATAAGCCAGAAAATTCTAAGGTTAATGAATAGAACCACGCGCAAAGAAGATATAATTAATTTAATTAAAACTTTGAGGAATTCAATTAAAGGCCTTTGTCTGCGCACAAGCCTGGTGGTTGGTTTTCCTGGTGAGGAAGAGAAAGACTTTGAGGAATTACTCAGCTTTATTAAGTGGGCTAAGTTTGAACGCCTCGGTGTTTTTAGATATTCAAGAGAAGAAGGTACGCCAGCTGCCTCATATAAAGGCCAGATTTCTGAGAGCGTAAAGGATAAAAGGTTTAAAGAAGCTTTTATGTTACAAAGAGACATAGCCGAAGAGTTAAATAAGAAGTTTTTGGGAAAAAAATTAAAAGTTATTATAGATGAAGTGAAAGCGGATTTTAGTCTCGGGCGAACCGAATTTGATGCACCTGAAGCGGATGGAATTGTTTATATCTATGAGGGTAGAAAATTGAAACCGGGCTCAATGGTTGAAGTCCAAATAATAGATACCCTTGAGTACGATTTAGTGGGGCAAGTGCGAAACCAATTTTTATAAAAATGAATTTACCAAATAAGATAACTATTTCTCGAATTCTACTTACTTTCGTTTTTATTTTTTTAATGAAAGCGGACAGTCTTTTTCCGAAAATAGGCGCGATGCTTATTTTTAGCCTGGCCTGCTTTACTGATTACTTAGATGGATATCTGGCAAAAAAAAACTATGAGGTAACAACTTTTGGCAAACTTATGGACCCAATTGCCGACAAGATTCTGGTTATCTCCGCTTTTATAGCTTTCACTCAATTGGGCCTGGTGGAAGTTTGGATGGTGGTGGTAATTTTGATTAGAGAATTTGTAGTGACAAGTTTAAGGATTTTTGCGCTTGCAAGAGGAAAAGTTATTCACGCCCAACGCCTGGGGAAACACAAAACTATTTCAAGCTATGTAGCTATTTTTTTGATTTTAGCATTTTTAATATTCAAAGAAATTGCTGTAAAAATAGGTTTTTACTCAAAGTCTTTTCAATCTATAGCTTCTTTTCTTATTTATATATTGATGCTAATAGTTATTTCTCTTACTATAATTTCAGGCATTAATTATATTGCCCACAACGCCTTTTTGTTAAAAGACTTCAAAAATGAAAAACATAACTAAATTAATAGTTAGCGTTTTTTATATTGGATTTACACCCTATATTCCCGGCACAACTGCCAGCCTCGCAGCGCTTTTAATTTTTTATTTTGGCTATAGTAATAAAATATTTATTTTTTCTTTAATGCTTATATCAGGAATGCTTGGTTTTGCATTTTCCGGATTGGCCGAAAAAATATTTAAGAAAAAAGATCCAAAATACATAGTCATCGATGAATTTTTTGCTATGCTGCTGGTTTTGGTTTTTATCAAACCCACGCTACCTTTTCTTATATTGGCTTTTGTCATTTTCAGGCTGATGGATATATTAAAATTTTGGCCAATAAAGAAAATAGAAAAATTGAGTGGTTCAGCAGGCGTTATGCTCGACGATTGCGCAGCTGCGCTTTATACCATTTTAGTTGTGCAAGCAATAATGTTTTTTATCAACTCTTGACGCCGTGTGCAACTTTTTTAACACCTCCATTAAAGTGAAACTGATGAATTTTTTCACTCCGGTGCAATTTTTTAACGCAAAGGTCTTTTTATTATTTAGGTGGCTGCCCTCCCCCCAAATCAATCCCGATAAATCGGGATGTATGGGATAAACTCCACTTATTAGCAAAAGTAAAGCTGCGGCGTTTATCCCGAACTAAATTTTTTTAATTTCGGGACTAAAATTGCAAGTCGTTCAAAAATTATCAGTTTCACCTGAAAATCATACATCACGTTAACTCTTAAAAATGGAGGAATGTAATTTTTCGTAAATAGGTCCTTTGGGGGTAAGAGTGCTTTTATAAAGATGTATAGTGCAAATAGTTATCTTATCTTCAATATTAACTTTAGAGTTTAAAAGCTGCTTAAAATCTAATCCTGCCTTTCTTTCTTTTAATCTGGCAATAGTTATGTGGGTTTTTAAAGTTTTGTCGTCTTTCTTTATCCCCAGTGCAAACAATTGATTATCCAGTTTTTCTTTAAGTTCTTTGATATCCTGAGCTCCTTTTTCAAGCGCTATCCACAGAACCCCGGGGGATTTAAGATTAGGGAAAGCTCCTATTTTTCCAAATTGCACTTTAATTTTTTTAGAATTTCCGGCGGTATTATCTAGGACATCCTTAATTTGTTCAATTAAAGATGCTTCGATATTGCCCAGAAATTTCAAGGTAAGATGTATATTTTGGGGAAGTGTGGGACGCAGCTCTTTGATTTCGGATTTTATGCTTAATGAAAGCCTGTAGAATTTTTCTGTAACAGCTTGCGGTATGTCAATAGCAATAAACGAACGTATGGTATTATTCATAGCTTATATCAGACTCTTTCTGAGTATGTCAAGAGCCGCTTCAGTTATTTGTAATTTTATCACAGGCCGGCTGCCAAGAAATAAAAATTTTTTAACCCTGCAACCTTTTTTGTCTGCCAATCCGATATACACCAAGCCTACCGGTTTTTTGTTAGTTGCTCCGCCAGGGCCGGCAATGCCTGTGATGGAAAGTGAATAATCCGCCCCACACATCTTACGCAAATTTTTGGCCATGCTTTTTGCCACCTGGCAACTCACGGCTCCGTATTTTTTTAAAGTTTCTTTCTTTATTTTTAAAATTCTTACTTTTTCGGCATTTGAATAAGCCACGACGCCTGAAATAAAATAATTTGAGCTTCCCGGTATGTCAGTGATGCGATTTGAGAGCAATCCCCCTGTGCAAGATTCGGCCACAGAAAGCGTTTTCCTCCTTGAAGTAAGTAGTTTTCCAATTACAGATTCTATAGTATCTTCGTTTATACCAAAACAAATAAGCCCCAATCTTTTCTTGAGAATATTATGGATTTTATTTATTTTTTTATCAGCTTCCTTTTTAGAAGAGGCCGTGACGGTAATTTTTAAATCAACTTCATGGGGATGGGGATAGCTGCCCATAGTTATATCGCCTCCTAATCGCATGAGGCCTTTTATTTTTGCAGCTATCTGTGATTCCGGCGAGCCGGTGGTTTTGATAATGCGCGAGATTATAACTTTTTTAGTTTTTCTTTTAGTCTCTAAGAAAGAAAGCACGCTGTTTTCAAAGATAGATTTTAATTCCCCCGGAGGCCCGGGCAACGCGATTAAAAATCGGCCTTTAGCAATTTTGATTAATAGCCCCGGAGCAGTGCCTATTTTGTTGGGCAGGCATATCGTTCCTTCCGGCACATAGGCTTGTTTAAAGTTTATTTTATGACACTTTAATTTTCTTTTTTTAAAATGTTCTTTTATCCATTTACCGGCAGTTTTGTTAAAAATAAGCCTGCGACCAAGCGCCCCGGCGATAGCTTTAACAGTTATGTCATCTTCTGTAGGCCCCAGACCTCCAACAGTAATGATAATATCAGATCTCTCTATAGAAGCTTTAATGGTATTTTTTAACTTCCCAGGTTTATCAGGAACTTCTGTATTTAAAGAAACTTCAAGTCCGATGTTACTTAACTTTTTATTAAGATAAGGCGTATTAGTATTTATCAGGTCTCCTGAAAGAATTTCGGTTCCTATGGCTATAATTTCCGTTTTCATGATTTTCTCCAATGAGCACTTCATTAACTTTTATTATAACTATTAATATTATAACTACTTAATGCTTTTTTTCAACATTTTTTCCTTTACAAAAAAAGAGGGCAATTGTATAATAAAAATCAAATAAAGACATGATTTAATGAGCTTGAAAAGCGAACTAAATCATATGTCTAAATCTGACCCCGCCTTTTTGGGTAGGGCGTAATGATAGATATAAACACAGCTTTATATTTTATGGCACTTGTAGAAATTAATTAACCTCATTTTTTGCCAAAAGAGCGGGGTTTAATTCGCACATATAATTTACGTTTCCCCTGAAATCTATAAGATTTCGGGGACTTAATCCTGGAAATTCTTCGAATTTCTCAGGGCACTTCGTTCTGTAAATTATGTGCTTATTAAAGGAGAATTAATTATGGCTAAAGAAAAAGAAAATCAGCAGTCTGGACGTCAAAAAGCCCTTGAATTGGCTCTGTCCCAGATAGAAAAACAGTTTGGAAAAGGTTCAATTATGAAACTTGGCCAGGAGGTAAAAGTTGATATTCCGGCTATATCTTCCGGAGCGCTTTCCCTGGATCTTGCCCTTGGCGTAGGCGGAATACCGAGAGGTAGAGTGATTGAAATATTCGGGCCGGAAGCTTCCGGAAAAACCACCCTGACCTTAACCGTTATTAGAGAAGCTCAACGGAAGGGAGGCGTAGCTGCTTTTATTGATGCAGAACATGCCTTTGATGCTACATATGCTAAGAAAATTGGTGTAAACCTTGACGACCTTTTAATGTCTCAACCGGATACCGGAGAACAAGCCCTGGAAATTACCGAGACTCTTGTAAGAAGTAATGCCGTGGATGTAATTGCTATTGATTCGGTGGCCGCCCTAACGCCCCGTGCGGAAATCGAAGGGGAGATGGGTCAAATGCAAATCGGCCTTCAGGCTCGATTAATGTCCCAAGCTCTGAGAAAATTGACAGGCGCTATAAGCAAATCAAAGACCACCGTAATCTTTATAAATCAAATAAGGATGAAAATCGGCATTATGTTTGGTTCGCCTGAGACCACTCCCGGCGGCCGGGCGCTTAAATTTTATTCTTCAATTAGAATTGATTTAAGACGTTTGGCTGGCATAAAACAAGGAGAAACTGTTATTGGAAATCGTGTCCGGGCCAAGATAGTCAAAAATAAGGTTGCCCCTCCATTTAGAAAGGCCGAATTTGATATTATGTATGATGAGGGCATCTCCCGTGCTAATTGCCTTCTTGATATGGCCGCTGAACGGGACATAATTAAAAAGTCAGGTTCCTGGTTTGCGTATCAGGGAGAAAAAATAGGCCAGGGCAAAGAATCTGTAAGACAGTTTTTAAAGCAAAACAAGAAATTACTCGATGAACTTGAGAAAAAAATAAGAGATTACGAAGCAGAAGCCGCTAAGAAAAATAAAAAGTAATACTTTAGTGCAAACACAGAGAGGTTATTTGGTAATAAAAGAAGAATAAAGTGGTTAAGGATAGGAGTTTCGAGAAGGCCCTTAATTTTTCCCTGCACTTGCTGAATTTTAGACAGCGCAGTGAGAAAGAATTAAGAGATAAACTTGAATTAAAAAAGTTTTCTCAGGATATTATTGATCAACTGTTCCTTTATCTTAAAAAACTTGGATTAATTGACGACGTGAGTTTTGCGCAGGCCTGGGTAAACACGAGGATGATGCTTAAACCTTCAGGCCTCTTTAAGTTAAAATACGAGTTAATAGGAAAAGGAATTAGGCCTAAAATAATAGATGAGGTTCTTGATAATTTAAAAAACGAATGTAATTTAAAAGAAGTGGCGCTTGGTCTTGCCAGAAAGAAAATTAGTGCTTCAAAGCTTGGAGATAAAAATAAATTAAAACGCCGTCTTTATGATTATTTGCGACGGAGGGGTTTTTCGGGAGAGGTAGTTTTTTCTGTTATGCATGAGGTCTTTAAAAATTTTTATACACCAAATGAAGGGGACAAATAATTGAAAACCGATATTTTGAGAAAAAAGTACCTTTCATTTTTCAAAAATAAAGATCATAAAATTTTATCCAGCGCTCCCCTGGTTCCCGAGGATGACCCTACTTTGCTTTTTACAGGTGCCGGCATGAATCAATTTAAGGAGCAGTTTAGAGGTAATGTGGGAAGTTTTAAGAGAGCTTCTACTGCTCAAAAATGCCTGCGGACAGACGACCTGGAAAAGGTAGGAAAAACACCTGCTCATCACACTTTTTTTGAAATGCTGGGAAATTTTTCTTTTGGCGATTATTTTAAAAAGGAAACCATTGCCTGGGCCTGGGAATTCTTAATTAAGGAATTGAATTTACCCCGGGAGAAATTATGGATTTCTGTCTATAAAAAAGATGAGGAAGCTTTTGATTATTGGCACAAGGCCATAGGGGTGCCCCCGGAGAGGATAATCAGGTTGGGTGAGGTAGAAAATTTTTGGCCCTATAATGCTATTAAAAAGGGTCCTAATGGGCCATGCGGGCCATGCTCTGAGATTTTTTACGATCAAGGGGAGGATATTGGATGCGGAAGAGATAACTGTTCACCAACTTGTAGTTGCGGGCGATTTGTTGAAATCTGGAATTTAGTTTTTACACAATTTGAAAGAAAAGAGGGTGGTGTATTAGAGCCGTTGCCGAATAAAAACATTGATACCGGTATGGGTCTTGAGAGAATAGCGGCTGTCATGCAGGGAGTATTAACAAATTTTGAAATTGACATTTTAATGCCCATTGTGGATTTTATTTGCTCTGAAACCGGCGTAAATTATGAGAAAGATATTGAGAAGAGAAGAGATATTTATTGTATCTGTGACCATATCCGTGCCGTTACTTTTGCTATTTGCGAGAATGTTTTACCTTCCAACGAAGAACGCGGATATGTAGTGAGGAAACTTATAAGAAAGTCCTCAATGCATGCGCGCAATTTAAGTAAAGAACAAGGCCCGTTTTTATAT
>DAOVKU010000002.1 GCA_030631665.1 Candidatus Omnitrophota bacterium | reverse complement strand
TTGGTTTTATAGGATTAAAATCTTCACACCAAGCTGCAGTCTCAGTTCCTACACTAATAAGGTCAAAGGTAACAGATTTACTTTCTCCATTAACCCAGATAACTATCTTAAAGGATTTGGTGCCGCTCCAACCCATTTCAGTTGCAATATCAACTACGTTGGTGCCAAGTTTGGTAATGTCCTCCATCACATTCTTATAAGCATAAGCACCACCCTCTTCCTGGATGCCTATATGATAACTACAGTTCTCATCTATAGCTGTCGAAGTCACTATTAATTGAGGATATACAGATAAATCTAAGGTGATAATTTCTGATTCGACTTTGCCATAGCTAACTGCGGGGTCGCTTTCGGTTAAAATGGCTGTGGTGCCTACTATATCGTTCCAAGTAGCACTAACCTCGTTCCAACTTGGTTTTATAGGATTAAAATCTTCACACCAAGCTGCAGTCTCAGTTCCTACACTAATAAAATCAAAGGTGATAGACTTGCTTTCACCGTTTACCCAAACAACTATCTTAAATGATTTTAGTCCGCTCCAACCCATTTCAGCTGCAAGGTCTACTACATTACTGCCAGGCTGAGAAACGCCTTCCAATACATTTTTATAAACATAAGCCCCGCCTTCTTCCTGGATTCCTATATTATAACTACAGTTAGTATCTATTGAGGTTGTGGAAACTACTAATTGAGGATAAGTAGATAAATCTAAAGTAATAACTTCGGACTCAACCTTGCCATAACTAAGTACGGGATCATTCTCTGTAAGTATGGCGGTAGTGCCGGTGATATCATTCCAGGTGGCTCCTGCTTCGTTCCAGCTGGGCTTGATAGGATCAAAATGTTCTATCCAAGCTGTTGTGGTAGTTCCGATACTGATAAGATCAAAGACAGCGGATTTACTCTCACCATTTATCCAGATAATTATCTTAAAGGATTTGGTGCCGCTCCAACCCATTTCAGAAGCAATATCAACTACGTTGGTGCCGGGTTGAGCAATGCCCTCAAGAACATTCTTATAGGCGTAAGCCCCGCCTTCTTCTTGGATGCCTATATGATAACTACAGTTCTCATCTATAGCTGTGGAAGTAATAATTAATTGAGGGTAGGCAGATAAGCTTAAGGTAATAACTTCTGATTCTAATTTTCCATAGCTATTGACCGGGTCGCTTTCGGTCAAGGTGGCTGTTGTACCTGGTTCATCCGTTAGTGTAATCCCTTGTTCTGCCCAGGTAGATTTTGCTGGATCAAAATGTTCTTGCCAGGCTGTACCACCAGCTAAAGTAGTAAAAGTGTAATCACTACTGGTGACAGTATTACCAAAAGGATCTGTGGATTTTACTCTATAATGATACAAAATATTGGCTGTTAAGCCGGTTAATTGCAGAGAGTGATCTATAACCATGGCAGTATCTGAAACACTAGAGCCATAATTAGCATCTAAGCCATACTCAACCACACTATCGGCTTCTTCATCCGTTGTCCAAATAATAGTGGCTTGTGTATCTCCGGGGCTGACACCAGGGCCTGAGGTAATGACAGGAGAATTACTGTCAGCTTCTTTTATTTCAATTAGATCCAGAACTACACTTTTTCCTTCTCCATCAACCCAAACACCTATCTTAAATGACATTACCCCGCTCCATCCCATCACAGTAGCAATATTAACAACTTGAGTGCCGGGTTGAGTGATACCTTCGATGACGTTCTTGGAAGCATAGGCACCACCCTCTTCTTGAATTTGGATGGTATAGTTACAGTCAGTATCTACAGCGGTTGAGGTGACCAATAATTTAGAATAGGTATCAACATCTAAGGTAATCAGTTCAGATTCGGCTTTTCCATAACTATTGACAGGGTCGCTTTCGGTCAAGGTGGCTGTTGTACCTGGTTCATCCGTTAGTGTAATTCCTTGTTCTACCCAGGTAGATTTTGCCGGATCAAAATGTTCTTGCCAGGCTGTGCCACCAACTACAAAAGTATAATCACCACTAGTGGCAGTATGCCCATCAACATCTGTAGACTGAACTCTATAATGATAAGTTTGACTTTCTGTTAAACCTGTTATAATTATTTGGTGGTCAGTTACATAGTTGGCGTCGCTTACAGTTGAACCATAACTGATTGTTGTGCCGTATTCTACAAGGCTATTCGCCGCTTCATCTGTCATCCAGGTTATCTTCTCCGAAGTCGGACCTGCACTTCTTGCTTGTGGCACTGATATAAAGAAAGGTGGCTTTATAGAAGAAGACTGATTGCCATAAATTTTATATCCATTGACGCTATATCCGCTAACAGGGTCAGTGACATTAAAATCAAATTCAAGTGTAGTTGCTGTTTTATTAGTAAAGTCACCTAACAACTCTGTGCCATTAGACAGAACTTTGAGCAAATAAATCTCATTGTCATTTATCCAATCGCTGGGCCTATCAATAATTAAAGCTGTATCGGTTCCTCTGGGTTGCTTGACAGTTATTATGTTTCCATCGGCTGATTTTTCTACAATTAGATAATGTTCGCCGCTTGAAAGAAGGGCGTTATTAAATTCATTAGAAAATACACCGGCAACTAAATCTCCATTTTCACTGGTAGCTATAAATCCAAGTGGCGAAAGTGTATAATCTCCCATATCATAAGTAACATCCTCATAGAAGTTACCTATGATGGTAATTGTGCCTGAATCGCTCTCAAACTGGCTCTGGACGTGTTTGTTGTTTCCGTTTATGTTGTGAAAATCAATCATCTTTTTGCCAAAGGTCTTGGATAAAAGCGCCTTCTGATAAGCGTCGCCAACTCTTAACCAGCCTAAATTGGTCTCAGTAACGGGCTCTACCACAACAAATCCTAAATTATATCCATAAACAGCGTCATAGGTAAGCAGGTTTCTATTGCTGTCTTCAGGTTCTTTATTGCAGAATAAGGTCCAGTAAGTAAGGTTATGTTGGTAAAAAGCAACTTTATGATGTGTTAATAGGTTTGCCATAGGATACATTTCCCAATTTTCAAACTCAGGGCCCCAGTGCGAATACTTACTGTCTCTCTGGTGATTTTTGTCTAAGTGCCAGTGCTTCTCTATAATAGAACCACAAAAGCCATACATAAAGTCAATCATTCTGTCCCACAAACCTTCGGTAAATATCGGCATCCGCTGGCAGTCTTCCTCAGCCATCCTTAACATTCCTTCGCCGTAGGCAGTGTAATCTTTCAAAGTTGGATAGTCCTCAAGGTAAGGTACGGAATCGTTTGTGTCATAATCCCAAGGTCTGGCTGCCATCTGGTCTTCAAATAAGACATCTGCGCCATATTCTCTATAGCCTTTATAACCTGCTTCATTGTATGGACTGCCAGGGTCATACATTGGGTCGCTGGGGTCGTTAAAAAAGCCGATACCTTCAATCGTCCTTCTATTAACTACTTTAACATCCGGGTGCCATGGACTAGAGATATATCCTCCTTTTTGGCCAAAGTCAGTGACGGTAAATCCTCCGTCTAAATAACGCTTGGCGACACCTTCTCTTTGTGCATCTGTATATTCGTCCAAGTCGTTCCATACAGTAGAATTAGAAAATGGTGATACCAAAATGTTTCTTTCATGAGCTTTATCAAATATATTTTGAAATTCCTGTTCTGCGCTTTCGTAAGTATTGCCGGAAGAATAGTATGGGCTCGGAGGCAGAGCATCCGGCTGGTTATTTTCTGTAAATTCAATTACGGCATCAGGGCTATCATCCAAAGGTAGCCAGTAATGAGTTACGGTCAAAATGCATGGAGAGGGTAACATCGGCATTAAGGTATTAGCAACATAGTTAAAGATATCGTGTGAGTCAATGCTGAGCTGTTCAATCATATCGTAGAACCCTGTCTTAACAAAGATACTGTTTTTTAATTTATCGTATAAGTCAGGGTCATAAGCATAAGTATCTCTGACTTTGCTTTCCAGAGTAACAGGCGAATCTAATGCGTTATCAGCAGCATAGTCATAAACGGTAGTATCCAAAGGAGAAGACACTCTAATCCGGTAAGTCGGGCTTGTCCAGGAAGTATCATTATAAATATAGGTGAAAAACTTATGCTGATAGTAATAATTGACGTCTCCAAATAATTCATCGTAATCGATTATAAGGGCGGTCGGTTGAAATCTCTCAGTAGAACTCTGTATCATATAAAAGGTGATATTGCTTCCCGAATCAGTCTCTAAGGCAGCAAAATCAGCAAACAAATGCTGATAGATAGCCTTATTATCTTTAGGATTAACCCAGGCCTTCATCTTATCCGTAAAGAACTGTTTTAGGTAACAAATGCCTTCTTTGTATGGATAAAAAAAGCGTTTCACCTGGCTACGGTCTAAATAAAATTTAGTCTTTATCTCCTGGATACCTTTGCCAAAGTGATTATTAATTTGAGTCATCACATCAAAGTAATTGCTATCGGTTTGTTCTATGGTTATTACAATACTAAATTGTTCTCCATCCACGTTATAATCATAAACCAGGGTATGCGTATTTCCTCCTGTACTATAAGAAAAGTTTTTTTCGCTTGAAATAGATGAAAACTCTGAAGCATCATGCCTTTCGTTTTCATCAAAAAGAATTTCCCACAAGGCCCTATTAGGAGAATTGATAATAATATTCTCTTGAGTGGTTTTGTCTTTAATATATTCCATAGAGCCATTGTGAGCCGATAGGCTTATTTCATAATAATCATTACTGATAATAATGGGGAAATTTGGTCGCCCAAAATTTTGGGCTGGGTCATTATCCCCAGAGGCATCATAGGCAAAAATACTATAGTAGTAAGTGGTGCCATTAGTTAATAATGCATCTTCAAAAGAACGGTAATCCTCTCTTTCTTCAAGAGTGCTATTATAAATTGAGGTGCCATCTGTTCTTGAGGTCGGATAGTGGGCCGTATTTCTTATAACTTCTATGCCAACCAAGTCAGGGTTGGCAGGGTTGCGCCAGTATAATTTATTCTTTTCATCACCAGATACAATAGTAAATTGGGTAGGTGTAGTAATGTTTGCTCCAAATTTTAAATTATCCATATAGATGTAGGCATCGGTATAGACATCAATATCATTAGTTATCACTTTTACTCTTTGAATATTTTTATAATTAAACGTAGAATCAAAAGGAATTGCCCAGACAAGTAAGCTCCAATTATTGGCTACGCTGACTGTCTGGGTAGTGGTTTCAATCTCCACGCTTCCATCGTAGAAAGATAGACTGATAGGAACATTTTTATTTGAACATTTAATGTTAGCCTTGACATACTTACATCCGTAGATATCGAGGGCCGGGTCAATACTTCCAGAATTAGCCACAGCCACATTATCTATGCCCCCATATAACCATCCCAAGAATAGAGAACCTGCTTCTGTTAAATAGGCATCATTATGAGTCAATCCGGCTCGACTGCCATTACTATCAGCATACCAGGCATGCGAAGGTCCATCACAAGTGTCCCATGATTCCTGAGAGCCATCGCTTTTAGACAATCTCATATCATCTAAATGTAAAGTCAAATGAGGTAAAGTCTGGTCGTTGTACCAATCCGGCACTAAAGCTACGTAGGCGACATCACTAATAATATGTGAAGGACAATCGGTAACATTCCAACTTAGTTCGTTCCAGCGATTATAAATCTGAACCACGTGCCATTTGTCCCATTGCTCACCATTACTATTACGGAGCCTCAAAACCATTCCAGGGGGATCATCCGGAATCTCTTCTAACCAAGCTTCCATTTTAAAGGTTTCAATATTACTCCAGTCTTCAGATACAGATGCACCTGGATTGGACGGAATTTGGGGAGAAATTTGAAGGCCGGTAAAGTTATTTTCTATCAAAGGGTCCCAAACAGGACACTCGACTTTCAAGGCATTCGTCCCCTGACTGGCATAAGCCGGAGAATAAGAAATGGTGGGTTGTTTTGGTGGATCAAGTTCTGGAAGAGGAATCCACTTGTGAGAATCAAAATTATCAAAGGTGATAAAAGTTACATCATCGGCCGGAACAACAGATAAATCGTCAAACTCAGCGTAACCTGTACTGCCACCAGGAGTATAAATCCTTAGTTGCGGGTCGTAACTAGCAAGATCGGGATGGTGAGCAGTTAAGTAACTATTAAAAATACCTATATCAGTCGAAGGAGGAAAAACGTCTAATTGGCCTATGTAACTCCCAGCATTATTATATTGATGGATTATATAATACCACTGGGCGCCTTGAAGAGAATCGATATCGCTTACAGTTAAAGATACAAAATCCCCTTGTTGGTAGGAAACTCTGGTACCTATCCAGGTAGTACAACCCGTACCATCAGAGAGATCCTCTAATCTAGCTGCGGAACCATCACTGGTAAAAGTGGTTCCTTCGGCAGCTGACCAATCACTTACATCGCTAAAATCCTCTGTCCAAACGGTCGCTTGAGCCAAAAAAGGATTCAACGCAAAAAAACCAGCCACTAAACCAAGTAATAGGAATTTTTTCATTTTTACTCCTTCTTCTCAACTAATTTTTATTTATGAATAACTAAAAATTAAATCGCTTCAATTATAACTTGAAAATAAACCCTTTCAAGAAAAAATTTTGTCTTTTACTGCCCTTTCCCAATCATCTTTGCCTACAAGGTAATTTATGTTGAAGTTTATACTTTCTCCCGGCCGGAGCAGGAAATATATCAAAAATTGAAAGAAATTGCAATATGGTATAAGAATTTTCTCTACTAATTATTTAAGTTTAACATTTTGAGAAAATTAACGCGGCAAAAATGAACCTAAGATTGCAAGCTCTCATATTTAACAGCTCTTTCTTTTCAAGCCGAGTAAACACACCAACCCCGTACCAAGTAACAAGAGACTGGTCAATTCGGGGATAACCGTAAAAGTGCCGTTCGTTACTTCACAGGGAATAACATTCATATCGGGGTCCCATAAAGTAACATGGGAGAAAGTAAGCGGAGTAGTTCCTAATCCCACCGCGTTAAACTTTGTTATGAATAATGTGCCACTGCCCGACTGACCTGGATCATTCGGGTCTAATATATTTTCCCCGGCTCCAACTGTCCCATCAACATTACTACCGCTCTTACTAAATCCACTGTCCTTCTCACCAAAAAATCCCCCACTACCAATTATATAATCACCCTTAGGGCCCTTTGCTATCTGCAGTACATCTGGATCAAAGCTAAAACCAATATCGAAAAACCACAAATTCTCCACATCATGGATATCCACATATAAATAAGAATTACTACCGATCGAAGCGGATCCATCACTAGGCACAAACCCAACCGTTGTGGCCTTTGCCTCACCAAGAGGGATGAGAATAAAAATACTCACCAACAACAACCAACTTTTTAACTTTTTCATCTTATTCTTCTTTATCTTTATCTTTTTAAAGAAAAACGATTTGATTATTAATTGAAGCGCTTCAATATTAACAGATAAAAAATAACCTGTCAAGAAGAAATTTTTGTCTTTTTAAAGGCTTTTTTTGTTTAATTCTTTAATCTATTTGAATAAACCTTAAACTTTTAATAACCGCTTTGCAACCTATATTACCGTCTCCACTAAATCTTCCCACGCCAATTTGTAAATCAAAATTTTGTTTACCGGATAAACCGGTAATTTTTTTAAGGTCATATTTGTATTTCCCGGTTTTATTAGTTGATTCTTGTAAGAGAGCATAGCCATCAGCTAATCTTGGATTGGTGGGGTCAAAATGAAATTGTTCTCCGCTGACAATTAAATACCAATAGTAGCTAACCGACTTCACATCAATTTTTATTACAGAGTATCTATCTAAATCTATGGTCATGTTCTTATGAACGCTGCCAAAAGCTTTATCTTGTGTTGCACCTTCAATAATAGCTTCATCCTTTTTTATTTCAATAGTTGCTTCTATGGGTTCACCTGCCCAACCTTCATGCCAATCACTTATATTTTCATTCTCAGCTTTAAAAATATCTATAGCACCTTTCTCGCAATGCACTGTATAAGCAAACACTAAAGAAATTATTAATACTACACTATAAATTACTAAGTTGATTTTAGACATCTCAACTCCTTTTTCTAAAATTAGTTAGTTAAATCTTTGTGTATTGCTTATCCTCTTATCGCTTTTTTGTTACCTTTATATAAGTAAAGTAAACTGTCTGCTTTGCGTTTCCTGTATGAATAGTTACTTTAGGTATAATATAAGCGGTCTTAACATTCCAAGTTTTACTGCCTAAGCTTTTTGAAAATTTACCTTTTTCGGCGATATTTCCTGCTGATGGATAAATGTTCCAAATGGTATTTATATATTGTTTATCTGCATCAAATTCGTCAATAGCAATATCCCAGCTAACCGAATCTGTTAAGTGGTCAACCTTCCACTCTATAATATATTTGGATTTTTTTGTTAAATCAAATGGAATAAAGTTAGTCTCGGTCTGAACCGGAGTAAAGGCAGCCACATTAGTATCTTTGTCAATATACATCGCTCCTAAATTATCGGAAATTGTGATAGTTGAACCTTCGCCCGGATCAGATATTACCATCCAGTCATTAACATCTGAAAAGTCCTCCAGCCAAAGAATTTCTGCTTGAATAGCTGAAGTAAATATCCCAAACATAATCATCGCAACCAAACTAAATAAAATCTTTTTCATACTCTTTTGCCCTCTATTTTTATACATAGTTTAATTGCGCTTTTTCTTTCCTTTTAATCTGAGATAATTAAAAGACATTGTTTGTTCCTTGACGGGCACATATACATCGCCTGTGGCAACACCGACTTTCAATATAAAAGATTGAGTGCCGGTGAGACCGGTGATACTCTTAAGATTATACGTGGACTTGCCTTTTCTATTTACATCAGGTTGAACTCTAATAAACTTATTACCCTGAGCATCTTCTTCCTTTCCTTTTAATTGGTCACTGATAATAATTATATACCAATATTTAGAAACAGAATCGACATCAATTTCCAAAACAGGATATTTGTCCAGATTAACCTCTACCTCCATATATACACAACCAAAACTCTCTTTCTTAGAAGTGCCCTCAATCACAGCTATGCTGCCCTCTGAATATTGTTTTAATTCTATTCCAGCATTACTTGAAAAACTATCATAAAATTCGTTCTTCCAGTCCTCAATGCTCGGATTTTTGCTGTCGAACAAATAAATATAGTCTACGGCGGCTTTCAACGAAGAAATTGACATAAGTACTAAAAAAATAGATATTGCCGAAATTTTTAAAATCTTATTCATTTTAAATCACTCTCCCCTCTTAATCCATAACAACTTTTACTTTACACTCTTTTCTTCCAATCTTTGGTTTTATAAGATTAGACTTTAACTTCTCGCCGTCTAAATAAATGGCCTTAACGCCTTTGCTCACCCCCTTTTTATTCTCTATCTCTATTATATATTTCGTACCTCTGAATTTCCTGATAATCCTGGCCTTTTTCCAGCTTGAAGGCAGGCAAGGGTCAATTAATAATCCATCATATTCTCTTCTTATGCCTAAAATCCATTCTGTAGCCACAATATACATCCAGGCTGCTGTGCCGGTCATCCAGTGAAAGTTGCCTTCACCGCATAAATAGGGATGCCCTGAACCGATAAGGTATTCACTGAAGACATAAGGTTCTGCCTTGTATAACTCAATATCTCTCTGTTTATTGGGCATAACTTTACTTAAAACTTTATAGGCATTATCTCCCCTTCCTGTCATGCAATCCGCTACCAGAGAAAAAGCCACCACATGATTAAAAATAGCCGCATTCTCTTTTGTGCCGGGGGAAAACATAGTTGCCCGGCCTATAGAGGAGTCATATTTTGTATAAGCAGGCCAGAAAAGGTCCCGGCCGTGAGCGTTCTCAAGATATTTATCCATGGCCTTTAAAACCAAAGGTAATCTTTTAGCCGGCACTAAGTCTGCCATAATGGCCCAGGCTTGAGAATTAAGCCAGACTCTGGCTTGTTTGTCTTTGTGTGTTCCAAATGGTGAGCCATCATCCTTAAAACCTCTTATATACCACTCCTTATCCCAGCCCTTTTTATTTATGTGACAGGATAAGTTCTGAGCTTTCCGCTTTAATTCTTTGGCCTCTTTCTTTTTGCCAATTAAGAGAGCCATCTCGCTTAATAATTTCAGGGAACGCACCAGCCCTATAGCAATCCATACACTTTCTCCTTTTCCTTTTATGCCCACCGCATCAAGGCCGTCATTCCAATCGCAATGGTCAATTAAAGGAAAACCGTGTGACCCTGTATCATGATAGGTAAATTGTAATTGTTTATACAAATGTTCGAAAAGCGAACCCTTGCCGTCTTCTATGGCACCTTTCTTCCACTTAATGTCTTCTCTGGTTGAACCATCTCTCCATTTATCTTTTAAGTAGGGCATTTTCTCTTTTAGAATTTCCATATTTCCTGTTTCTTTAATATAAGCAGCCACAGTCGAAGTCAGCCACATTGGATTATCCTTAACCGCCTTATGAGAAAAAGGCCCAAAGGTATCCGACCAGCCTCTGGCATTTGTGCCGTCGCGTCTTATAAGTCTGGCTAAAGTCCTTATTTTATCTAAAGCTATTTTACTATTTAAAGAAAGGATGCCCTCTGCGTCCTGACAATTATCCCGGTAACCCCTGCCCCCATAAGTGCCTTCGTGATAGAAAGATACGTCTCTGCCCCAAAAACAAGTCATGTAAAGCTGGTATTTCAGCCAGATATTTACCAGATTATTAAAATCTTTATCAGGCGTCTGGACCCACATATTTCCAAGACGTTTATCCCATAAGGTTTTTGTTTTAGCCAGGACTTTTTTGGCTATAGATATCTTTAAATATTTTTTAAGCGCGGGGACTATGTATTTCTCTTCCTTCGCCCTGCCAAGTACAACCACGAATTCTTTTTCCTCGCCCGGGCCTAATATAATATCTGTCTGCATTGCGCCTATGGCATCCTCGCCGCAACAGGTCGAATTTATGCATTTGCCTTTAAAGACCGCCTGGGGGTTTTCTTCTGTATTGTAGCGTCCTACAAAAGCGTCTTTCTGACAATCAAAACTTTTAACCGGCAGGCTCCAACTCAAAAAATTTCTGTGTTTATACTCTTTTATAGCGAAAGGCTCCCATTCAGCGGTTCGATAGGCAATAATAGCTTTCTTTTTTTTATCAAAATACACTCGGTTATATAACTCCATAATAGTCTGACGGATTAATTCATGTCTGTAATCACCGAGCATCCATTCGCAATAGGCAAAAACAGATAAGTTTCTTTTTTTATTTGTTGTATTTTTTATCTTTACCAGCCACACTTCTAAAGATTCTGCCTCCGGAATAAAATAAGTTATCCGGTTTTCAATGCCGTGATTCTTTTGAAAAATTTTCGTATACCCTAATGAATGACGGCATTCAAATTTAGAATATTTAGCCCTTATGGGCTGCCAGTTTGCGCTCCAGGCCTTTTGGGTATCTTTGTCTTTTATAAATATGTATCGGCCGGGCCTGTCAAAATGCACATTGGCCTGGTTCCACCGCAGTATTCTATTGGTTTTAAAATCTCTGAAAAAACTAAAACCCGCTGCGGTCTGAGAAACCAGGGCACAATACGTGCCGTTGGTAAGATAGTTTATCCAGGGACGCGGTGTATTGGGATTGGTTATAATAAATTCTTTAGCGTCTTTTGAAAAATGTCCGTATTTTGTGTAATCGTTCTTCATCTGCCGGTACTACTCCTTCTTACAATAAGTTCCGGTTCTAAAAGAATCTGTTTTAATTTAGTTTTTTTATTTTCTTTTTTAGCTTCCATTAATTCAAAAAGAACTTCGGCTGCTTTCCTGCCTAACTCAAACTTTGCAAGTTCTACTGTAGTCAAATTAATCTCTTTTAAAGAAGCATAAAAGATATTATCAAAACCCACAATTTTAATATCTTTGCCAATCTTTAAATTCATTTCACGGGCCGCTTCCATGATACCGATAGCAAGTAAATCATTAAAAGCTATAACCGCATCAAAATTTTCCTGACTGCCAAGAATTTTTCTTCCGCACTCTATGCCGTCTTTTAAACCAAAGCTTGCCTGCTCAAACACAAAATCTTCTTTAAAAAGGGCATTGTGAGTTTTAAGTTCTTCCTTATATCCCAAGAGTCTATCGTGATCTGTTACGCCGCATCTGGTGCTGCCAACATAAGCTATTTTCTTTGCCCCTTCATCTATCAAGTGCCCGGTCAACATACGAGCTGCTTTCCTGTCATCATCCATAACGAAATTAATATCTTTTAAACCTGTTAATTTTCTTAATAAAACAAACGGGATATCAAATTTCTCTAATTGCCTGTATAATGAAAAATCTTTATTATTTTCTACCGGGTCAATTATTATCCCGTCCACTATCCCCTGCATAAAAATTTCTATGGACTGTTTTTCTTTTTCTGCATTGTAGGTAGTATTAGAAAGAATGATATTATATTTTTTGGCTTCAGCCGCTGTTTCCGCGCCCATAACCACTGCAGCGAAAAACGGATTGGTAATGTCGGTTATGGTAAGGCCGATCTGCTGCGTACTTCTGGTAGCCAGGGCCCTTCCCAGCGCGCTGGGAATATAATTTAACTTGCGCGCTAACTCCTGCACGTATTTTCTGGTTTTTTCTTTAATTAGAGGATCATTGCGCAAGGCCATGGAAACCGTGCCGGTTGAAAAACCAGCTTTCCTGGCAAGTTCTCCGAGGGTCAATTTTTTTATCTTCTTTTTCATCTTATTATCACAGCACAAATTTCTCCGGCGCCTAAGCTTAAACTCAGAGATTGCTTTAGATTTATAGTCTTTCTATTTATCTCTTTATCCGGATACAATACTTTATATCTATGGTCTTTCCTGCTAACTTCTAACTTAATATTTTTTCTCATGAGCGCCTTATTCCAGAGAACAACTGCTTTATGTTCTTCGTGTTTAGAAGTAAACAATTTTGCTTCTACTTTTTTATCTGAAACTCTTATGCCCTCTTCATCTTTAAAAATACCTTCTATAAGAAGCTCAGGGCATTTCTTTTTTAACTTAAATATTTTTTCTAGATGCGCCTTGCTTTTGAGCATTTTAGTCACATAATTTTTTACCCGCAGCTGCTCGGGGTCGTTCTCAAAACGGGCATCCACGTGTTCAAAGGCCTCAAACATGCGCCAGTATTCCTGGCGCAAGCCCAAAACAAAAGATTGATTAATGGCCTCTTCTTCATAAGCATCTCTGCTTGAGAGAATATGTTCCGGAAAGGTATAACGGTAAAGTTCCGGCATGGGAAGTAAATTGCCTTCCGGCCTAAAATTTTCACAGTGGGCATGAACCATATCAACATACTGCAGGAAACAATCACAGACAAGTTCTACCATAATAGCGAAATTTTTATTTTTTCTCTTGGTTCTTTTACGCAAGTTTTTAAGTAATTTGATTTTGCCGGCGAAGGCCATAGCCGGTTTCTTGTGGGGGTGGGTTTTGTCAAAACAAAGATAAGGATGATCCCCTCCTATCTGGTCAAAAAGAAGACCATCTGCCCCCAGAGACATAACCAAGTCTACCTGTTTATTCAACTGTCTTGACCACTCTTTAGTAGAGGGGCAGGCGATAGCAAAAACCTTATGCGGCGAAATGCTGCCCTGTATGGGCCAGGAGTATTCATCAATATAAAAAATGCCGTCTTCATTCTTAATGCAAACTTTATGACCTTTGTTCTTGTAATAATTTGTAGCAAAATCTATTAAACGTCCCTGAGTATAAAGTATCGCTTTGCCTTTTTTTTCTTTGACATCCCTTATGGCCTCTTTTAATTTCCCCTCTCCTCCCATATCCTTATCTGCCGCATATTCAGGATAGCCGGAGTCATGCCCGTTGCCATACCAGGAAAAAATATACAGAGGCAGATTCAGGCCTTTCTTTAAGTTTTCCTTTTGAATTAAAGGCAATCTATCATAATTAAAATAAATCCTTTTATTCTGGTGCTTCATAAATAAATCACATAGGCCGGGCGCCTGTTTTATCCAGTCGGGCCTTTTAATCTTCTCCATCCAGGTATCTGTAAATCTTCTGTATTTTTTAGCACCGGCGTGCCAATCGCCTCTATGGGCTGAAATTATATATTCTTTTGACTTCCATGTCTCTCCAGGCTCAATAAAAGGATATTTTATTATACCCAGCTGAAAATCACCTTTCTCTTTTCTTCTGCGCGCACCAAGGCCGGTAGTCTGGAAAGTTTTATCGTAAGAAGCAAAATAAAGCCCTTCTTTTTCATTATAGAAATCAATCCAGCTCATGGAAGCAATGCCCGGATACAAAAGCGGAAACTTCCAGGAAAAACTACCCTCTTTGGGCACCCAATTTTCAGGAAGGGTCTTGACTGGGTTCCTAAATTTGGAACCAATCCACAGGGGAATGGTAATAAAAGAATCTTTTTCTGAAGAAGATATTTTAGTTAATCCGGAAATTAAAGGGAACCATACCTCCCGAACAACTTCTGGAGAATTATTTTTTATTCCGGCCTCTAAAATTACATCTTCTCCCCTTAACCTAAAATATAAATCCATGGATATACTTAAAAAATCCCCTTCTAAGCCGGTGAGGTGTTTGAAAGAAACACTAATTTTATTTTTATTCTTTCTTATCTCGCCGGGATTCATATAATCAAAGACAGGATATTCAGTCCAGCCCCTTAAGGAAACAATCAATTTCCAGCCAGAGCCAGAATCTTTTTTTATAAACTGGGTGCCTGTTTTTTTGTTATAAAGGCAGGTGATTGAGCCATAATTATCAATGCCTAACTTAAGATAAGAATTCTCTATAAAATGGGTGTTATTCACTTTTTATTCCTTTAGTCCTGTCAGGGTTACGCCCTGGATAAAAGTCTTCTGGGCAAAGAAGAACATAATTAGAATTGGCATGATAACCATGGCCGAAGCCGCCATCAAAAGATGCCATTCGGTTCCGCCGTGCTGGCTTTGAAAAACCTGCAATCCTAAAGAAAGAGTATAAGTTTCTTTATTAGTTAAATAAATTAAAGGTCCCATAAAATCATTCCAGGCAAATAAAAAATGAAAAAGCGCTACTACGGTGAGCACCGGTTTTGAAAGAGGCAATATCATCCTGAAAAAAATACCAAGCTCACTGCACCCGTCAACTCTGGCAGCATCGGTTAAATCTTTGGGAATGCTCATAAAAAATTGCTTCAGCAAAAATATATTAAAGGCACCTCCAAACATATATGGCACCCACAGGGGCTGCAAGGTACCAATCCAACCCAATTTTCTAAAAACCCCGTAAAGAGGAACCATAGTAACCATAAAGGGTATCATCATAGTTGCCAGAGTAAGCATGAATATAAAATCCCGGCCAGGCCATTGAATGCGTGAAAATCCATAGGCAACCAGGGCGCTGGTAAAAGTGGTGCCGATGACACCCAAGATACAAATTATCAAAGTATTTTTGGCATAAGTGAAAAACGGAATTTTAGCAAATACCTGTGGATAATTACTCCACCACAACTTTACCTTTTCCTGAATTTCCCCAGGAGCAACAAATGTCCAGTAGAGGGCTTGTTTTGCATATTGTTCAGGCGTTTTTTCGATAACCTGTACCCAGCCGGCAGGAACCACTTTCTCTGTTTCTATTGTATAATAATCTTCGAAAACATTATCGGCAATTTGAACCTGAAGAAAAGCCTTACCTTCTTTTAACTGCGAATCAAGTATAAAAAGACGCTCTCCTTTTCTGGGTCCGTCTTTCACGACTACTATAGCGCCGGGTTCCCGTGTAACAATCCCTTTTTTTACTTCAAGCTTTTTACCTTCTACCTGAACATAATAAGTCTTTGGAATCCAGTTAGGAGGAATGGTCATAGTTTGTTCAACCGGTTTCAGAGAAGTAACCACAACCCAGATAAAAGGTATAGCAAAAACCAGTGAACAACCAATTAAGGCCAGCTGAATGTAAAATTTTACATATTTTTTTTCCGGCATAAAATTCTAGCCCCCGCGATAATAAACTTTTTCTCTGGAAGCACGCGTAATAAATAAGGTTAAAACTAAAATTATAACGAATAATATCCAGGCCATGGCGCTGGCATAACCCATTCGAAAATCCTCAAAGGCTGTCTGAAAAAGATAAAGACTGTAAAAAGTGGTTGAGCGCTGCGGGCCTCCGCCGGTCATAATATAAGGTTGGGCGAAAACCTGAAAGCTGCCTATAACAGCTATAACCACATTAAAATAAATTACAGGAGAAATCATAGGTATGGTGATATGCCTTAATCTACCGAACCAATTTGCTCCATCAAGGTCTGCGGACTCAACAAGACTCACCGGCACATCCTGTAAGCCGGCCAGATAAATAACAATCATCTGGCCCAGCCCCCACAGACTCATAATAACAATAGCCGATTTGGCAAACCTGATATCCATTAGCCAGTTTGGTGGATTTGTTATGCCAATTTTAATAAGAAGATTATTAAGCAATCCGTATTCACCGTTAAAAATCCACATCCATAATATAGAGCCGGCTACCATCGGGACCAGAGAAGGAATAAAGAAAATTAACCTGTAAAGAGCCATGCCCCTTGCCTTTGTATTTAACAGCATAGCTAAGCCTAAAGAAGTTATGAGTCCCAGGGGTATCATAAAGGCCACATAATAAAAAGTATTCCAGAGGGATTTCCAAAAGATATAATCAGTAAACAAATCTTTATAATTTAAAAGTCCTACAAAACGAGGCGACTGAAGAACCGAATAATAACAGAAGCTGTAATATATTGACATAATAACAGGATAGAGTACAAAAACAGAAAATCCTATTAACCACGGCGAAGTAAATAAAATTCCTTTAATTAAATTTCTTCTTTCTTCTTTTGTCACTTATTTCTCAAGCCTCCTTGACATCTCCTCTTCCCTATTCAGTCTTCTTTGCATGGATGTGGTTACTTGCTCTAAGGCCTCCTGCGGAAAACTTTTTAAATCTCTTATGGTCTCATAGGCAAAATTCATCTCGCGCTGATATTCCTGCCAAATTACCGTTTTGGGTGTTATAAAAGCATTGGGGCTTTCGGCTAATTTTCTAAACATGCGTATATGAGGATTTTTATGGTTTTTATAAAAACCTTCGCTCACTTTGCTAAGCGGCGTAAATTTTCTCTGGCCGTTACATAAAAGCTCCATGCCTTCCTGGCTATTCACAAAAGCTATAAATTTAAAGGCCTCATCCGGATGCTTGGCACCTTTGGGTATTATCAGGATATCAGCCTCAATATACGAAACATCTTTTAATTTCCCTTCATTGGAAGGAAATGGCGCTGCTGCCCAGCTCATGCCTGTGGCATATTTATTTATAAAATTATACATCCAGACCCCCTGCACTACCATAGCCACCTTGGATGAAAGAAAAGCGTTCTGCGGAGAAGAAAATTGCCCGAAGCTGCTTGAGAATTTCTTTATGTTATCTACCCCGTATTTTAGAGAATAAGACTTCACCCATTCATAAGCCTCGATATTTCCCGGATCACCCGCGGTTATTGTATCTTTTTTGTTCCAGAGCTCGCCTCCAAACCAATAACCCCAAAACCACGGCCACCAACCCGGCTCAGAAGGCAAAAATCCCATCTGGACAATCTTGCCTGTGTTAAGCAGCTCTTGGTAGTTCTCTCTCTTCTTTAATTCATATAAAGAAATTGTTTTTTTCTCACCTGGCAATTTTATCTTGGTCAATTTTTCTGCCATTAAGTCCAGTTCCTGTATAGTTTTGGGAGGGACATTGGGGTCAAGTCCGGCTTCTCTAAAAAGGCGTTTATTCCAGTGAAGTGCTACAGAAGCCGGAGTGGAAGGCAGGCACCACATTTTGCCTTTATACTTACATATCTCCCAGAAAACCGGCAGATAGTTATCTTTAGTTATTCCAGCTTCTTTTAAATAGCCATCTAAACTAAGCAGGGCTCCTTTATCTGCATAAACAGTAACCAACCAGGTCCACGCACCTGATACGTCCGGTGGATTTCCGCCTGCAGTGGCTGTCAGAAGTCGCCTGTCAAGCATGCTGGTTACCAGCATGTCAACTTGAATAATTTTGCCATTTTTGTTTGTAATTTTTTTAGAATTAAAGAGGTCGACCACGGCTTGCATGGCATCGCCTTCAAAGCCAGTCCATTTTTCCCAATAGGTCACTTTAACGACATCGGAAAAATCCTTATCCCGGGCACAACCTAAAAAATGACAAATAGAAATGACAAGAAATAATAAAATTACTGTTTTCAACTTTAAATTAATTTTCAATCTCTTTTCCTTAAATTAATTTTGTGGTAATTTAATTTTATCAAGAAATTAGATTTTCGTCAATGGCAAGTATCAGTCTGCCGCCATAATTTTATTGCCTTTGATATAAACGGAAGAAGAATTCTCATATGCCTTCTCATGTGTAATCTGCACTTTCTTTTTTTTGGCGCTGATTCTAAACAAGTTGCCCATGTAAAAAATCTTAAAATCGACTTTCTTCCATCGCTGGGGCAAGTTCGGATTAAACTCAATTTTCCTATGCTCCACATCCATTCTCATCCCACAAAAGCCATTAACCACACACTGCCAGGCACCTCCCGCGTTGGCTGGATGTATACCCAAGAATACATTTGCCATCACGTCTTCTAAGTCCAGCCGCGCTGTTTGCTGAAAGTAGAAATCGCTTTTCTTCTTATCCCCCAACTCGCTGGCGATGATAGAATGGGTATTATAGCTCAAGGAAGAATCGTGGAGGGTTATTGGTTCATAGAGCTTCCACGCATTTAAAAGCTGCTTTTTCGTAAACTTCTCCCTGTGCAAATACATCATAAGCAAAACATCGGCCTGTTTAACAATTCTGTGTCTTAGGAAGGTATCCCAAGTATAGCCTAATTCCGTCGTAATGACTTTTCCCGGCTTCATTTTCTTGACATCCACCGGCCTCTTTTCCAGGAACTGGTCGTCCTCAATGTACAAGTCCCTTTTCTTGTCATAATTGATGTCCATGTTCTTGATAATCCTCGTCCATTCATTCATCTCTTTGAAATCAAACTTAATCTCCCGTGAAATTTTCCTGAGTTTGTGGGGATGATTTTTCTTTGCCCATTTGATCATCTTTTTTGCCTGAATAAGGTTCCAACGCGCGTTCCAGTTGGTGTATGTGTTATTATTGACTATCGCATATTCGTTGGGACCTTTTACTACATTTATGACGTAACATTTTCTGATTTGACTGTAATCCACCCGGCTTGCCCAAAAACGGGCGGTCTCAATGAGCATTTCCAAGCCACAATTGAGCATGAATTGTGTATCGTTGGTCGCGTAATAATAATTCATCAAGCCAAAAATTACGTCGGAAACAATGTGGACGGCAATATTGGCATATTCCCAGTAATCGGCTTGCTCGTGGCCAGGATAGGAGCTCATCCAAGGATACATGGCGCCTTTGAACAATAATCTCCTGGCTTTCTTTCTCGCCGCAGGCAGTGTCAGGTAACGATACCTAACCAATGCCCTGGCCGTATCAGGATCCGTAAAAATAAAGAAAGGCATGATGAAAAGTTCCGTGTCCCAGAAAGAATTGCCATAATGCATTTCGCTAGTTAAACCGCGGGATCCGATATTGACATAAGGATTGTTCTTGTTGCCCATCTGAATCAGGTGATAGATGTTGAACCTGACGTTTCTCTGGTCTCTTTTATCACCTTCGATCCTGACATTGCTCACATCCCAGATATCATTCCATCTCCCGGTGTGTTCCGTTAAAAGCCGGTCGTAGTTTTTCAAAGAAGCTTCTTTTAATTTATTGATACAGGATTTCTTTAAGTTTGAGGTGCCATCTTTGGATGAATAAACAGTAATTAATTTCAGAAAAGAATAGTGATTGCCTTTCTTAACTTTAAATTGAACATTGTTATCAAGAATAAGCATGCGGGTCTTACTGTTTATTTTTGCGGAAATCTTCTTTTCGTTTTCCCGGACTTCGCACTTGAATGCTTCGCAAACCGACAACCGTGTCGTTTTTGTATTGACGATTAAATAACCGCCATCCGCTAATCCGCCGACGTCATGCCTGTCATCTAAAAAAAAGTATTTTTCGTCTCTAATCTGATAGCCGCTGACATGAAAATCGATATTCGTGACATTCCCGTCCAGGAGATTATTAATTCGGATTTCCCCATTATAGTTCAGAGGTTTAATCTTATAATGTAAAACGGCGAGATGCTCGTCGAATTTACTGATAAAGCGTGTAATCTCAAATTCAGTTTTTTCCTTCCTAGGACTCATCCAGACAAACTTACGAACGAGAACTCCGTTATACATGTCCAGATAGCGAATATAATTCTCCAGGCGGCCCTTGTTCATATTCACCAGTTCGCTGTTGACGTAAACTGCGGTGTTGAAAAAATCCGGCTGATTGACAATGGCTTGATACTCTTTATTATATTTATCGAAAATCCCTGCCACATAAGTGCCAAAGCAAGACTTTACTTCCGGGCAAAAATGGTTTTCTTCAAGGGTTCCCCTGGATCCCATATACCCATTGGAAAGAGCAAATATAGTTTCCCAGTATAACTCCTTCTTGGGCAAATACTTTTTCTCTTTAATTAGCCAATCCTGTTTAGACATAGGTTTTAAATAGTTTCTCAATTCCTTACGATTTCGACAATCACTGCGCCTAAATCGAAAATAACGTTTTTAGTGCTCATAATTCTCTATTTTTTAACCGAAGCCGACATCGCGAAATCTATCAAGTCTTTCAGTTTTGCCGTGGCCACACATCTGACTTTGTCTGCTCCCCCGTAATAACAAAAGTACTCCTCAGCGATAACAACATTACCTACGGCAATAACCACATTTTCTTCCACTCCATCTTTTTCAAAGGGTTCAGTGGGTTCCAGTATGAAATCCTTTGGGCGGGAAATAATTTTTCGCGGGTCATTAAGATCTAACATCATAACACCCTGCCGGTAATACCGCCCGGGCTTGTCACCCTGGACGCCGTGATACATAAGAAGCCATCCATACTTCGTCTTAATAGGCGGCGTGCTTGCTCCAATTTTCTTCTCCTGCCAGGGAGCTTCGGAATCCGGTTGCGCCAAAAGCACACTCTTTTCTTTCCAGCTAGTTAATGAACTGGAAAATGTCATCCAGATGCTTGATTTTCTGCAGCCATATTCCGGTCCCACCCATTCGGCAGGCCTATGGAGCATTATATACTTCCCATTGATTTTTTCTGGAAATATGACCACATCCCGATCATCTAAATCATCTCGGGAAATAACTCCCAGGCATTCGAAGTTTCTGAAATCCTTTGTGCGCAGAAGACCGGTGCGACTCAGGTTTTCCTTTAGGCTTTTGGGCACATTCTCGGAATACTCAGGCCCCTTACCCGTAACAAACAGCGTAAAAGGAACTGCCCTGCAGGCGTATGTCACGTAATAATAACTTCCGAATTTTACAATACGGGGGTCTTCAACGCCCCCGCCTTCAAACAAATAAGTAGGCGTATAAATAGGTTTATTTGAAACTCTATTAAAATGAAAACCGTCCTCGCTGATGGCAAGGCCCATATAAATGCGATATATGTCCGTTTCCGCTGAAGCCCTGTACAACATATAAACTTTGCCCTTGTCGTAATAGGCCCCGGGATTGCACACCGCATACCTTTCCCAGTTTCCTTCTTTTGTGGGTTTTAAAATAGGATTGTCAGCATATTTTTTTAGCTTCATCTTTTTAATAAATCCTGCGAGCTTTCTTCTTCGGCGCTATATTTTATAGCTTGCATCCAATCATCTTTACCTGCAAGATAATTTACGTTAAAGCTTACTTCTTCATTCGGTTGAAGTAAAATTTCTTTAAATATTAATTCAACTGTAAAAAAATCTTTTCCTTGCCAGACACCTATGTTTTTCACTAAATCTCTATCAAATTGTTGCGCAAAATACTCTCCTGTTTTTGAGCTAAGAGCCACACACCAGCCTTCGCTGGGAGAATGATGACTCTTGCCCATTATGGCTCTAAACGACTCCTTAATAAGACCGCTTCTGGCGGGAATTATAATTTCATCCTCCAATTGCGCCTTTTTTGATGAGCCAGGCGCCAAATCAGGATGATTGGCCCACGCAAACTCCTGCTTTGAGGATGAGTTATTTTTAACTTTATATTTTACATTTAAAACCGGGCAACCGGCTTTTAAGGTCATAGTCCTTTCAAGATATAATTTATCAGGTGTCTGCGTCCACATCTTTAGTGATACTTCCTTCGGCCCTTTTTGTTTTATTTCATATTCCCAGGTATTTGCCCAGACCTCGCCCGGCCAGCCCCTGGGAAAAGTGTCGTTAATTCCTCCATACTCAATCCATCCTTCAAAAGCACTATCTATGGTCTTCTCTACTCCGGGATAATCAAGAAATAATTGATTATTCCCTGTCTGACGTAAATAAAAGGCTAATATTCGCCCTCCCAGTGCCGGTGTAATCTGAATTTCAACCTTACTATTTCCCAGCACAAAATCTATCCGGCCATCTGCATTAATATCTCCTTTTGCAAGGGCTGCATCTGTCTTCTCTATGACCTTAAAGGGCTCACTCGCGGATAATTCTCCTTTATTGCGACTGGTTACCATAGCTGTGATAGTGCCTTCTTTTGTATTGGTGGGGGTTATGAAAAAATCAATTTTCTTTTTACCAGTGCCTTTTATAGTATATGAGGCCTTGCGGGGCTTAACTATCCATCCGGAAGGCACATTTAATATAATATTTCCTGAATCAGAATTTTTCTGCTGGGTAGTAATTTGAACCAAGATCTTCTCTTTCTTTTTCAGGCGCAAAATGTTCAGCGGCCCTATATCTATATGGAAAAAAGAAGGTGTTATTTTAACTAACGAAACATGGGAGCGTATTAATTTTTCTCCCGTTTCTAATTTCGCTTCTATCATCGCTTTTCTCTTTTTTGCTTTTTGTGAAACATTAATCTGAAAAGGAATTTTTATTTCTTCGCCAGCTCTTAAATCAATATCCACTGTATTTTTACTTAACCAATTTGCGGGTATATCGCCATCGCTATCAATATTAAGTTTGCCCTTCAGGAATTCATCAGACTCATTCCTGATAAGAACAAAAAAATTCTGCGTTTCTCCTGCAAAAATAGTTGCTTCTTGTGGTTTAAGCAATAATTCGGTTTCTTTAATTTCTGGAATTTTTATTTTCTCTCGTTTAACTTTTTGTTTCAAGTTATTAACGATTTGACTTGCCTTTTTATAATTACCATTTACAAATAAAGCTACCGCTTCTTTGCAATCTCTCTTATATAAATTGAGAAGGTCAAGGTTAATTTTTTCATTTTCACTTAACTCTTTTATTTGACTTTTTATATCATAGATTTCTTTAGGAATTTTGAGGGCGTAATAGTTTGGTTTTTTGTTATTTAATCCAAACGCATAATCAGCTGTTATTTCTAAGTATTTATATCCATATTCAAGGGTCGGCTCTATGGTTGACCCTTCTGCAAAATCGTTCCAGGTTATAATCTGAATCCATTTAACATCATACTTCAGGCATTCATCCCAGGTTGTCTTGTAGACCTCTCCTTCATCTCTGGGAATAATAGTCCGGCCGCCGCCCCAACCCCAGGTGCCATAACTATCAAACCCGGGACATGCTTCTCCGCTAATAAACTCAATTTGACCTTCGGCTAATGCTTGCTTTGACTGCTCATAAAATTCTATTCTGGGCTGGGGGCCACCTGAAACCCATGGATAAATACTATCAGCAACCTCCAGAAAACCTGTTTCCCCAATGCCTTTTCCCCAATGCCACTGATGGTCAGCAATAAATAAAGGCTGGAATTCTTTTACGGAATTCATAATCTCTTTCCATTCCTGCGGTGAAAAAGAGACGGCTCCTTCGCCTGAGAACAAAGGCGGTCCCCAACCAAAGTTTGTAATTACCAGACGCCCATTAATTCTAAAATAGGCCTCACTCCTGCCATACTCTCTAAATATCCTTCTAACTGCTTTCTTTGCCTCATTTATTGCTTGCTCTCTGGTGGAACCGTAGGTATAAGGAGGAAACATGCATTTATCATCTATGTCAACACAGACTTTAAAATTTAATCTCTCTGAAACCTCAAGAAGTTTTTTGAAACCTTTGTCAATATGTTTGACTTTGCCGAATTTATCTTCAAAATTATACCAATTAACCACAAAACCGTTTATCCCGGCCGCTTTTGCCAATAAAATATGATATTCCAAAACATCTTCATCGGTTGAATCATAAGGTCCAATTAAAGGGTAATGCAAAGAAGCTATATCCCTGCGGCCTCCAGGCAATGTTCTGTCAGGATTGCGCTTGTGTGCTTTTTGGGGCCACGCCCAATTATACCAACTATTGCTCACTTCCGGCGTCCCAAACCAGGTCATATAATGAGCAAAAACATATTTTTTCTCTTCAACCGGGGGATAAGGCATTTTGACTGCGAGCGGGCCTGATTTGAGATTTTCTAATTTCTCTTTTCCCGCACTATATTTTATATCAAATGTAAATTCTTCCTGAGGGTTCAAAGTCTTTGGTTTAAAAACTAATTCCATAGTGTAAAACCCAACACCCTCCCATACACCTATTTTATCAACCAATTTCCTATCAAATTCCTGCAGGAAATATTCATCACTGGCTCCATCATGGGCAAGAATCCAATTCTCAGAGGGGATATATTCGTTTTTACTAATACTTCTTTTGTAATCCTGAATTATCATACCTTTGTCCCTGGTGGGAATTACAATCTGGTGTTTCTCGGTAGCATCGCGGGGGCCCGGCGCCAAATCAGGATGATTGGCCCACGCAAACTCCTGCTTTGAGGATGAGTTATTTTTAACTTTATATTTTACATTTAAAACCGGGGAACCGGCTTTTAAGGTCATGGTCCTTTCAAGATATAATTTATCAGGTGTCTGCGTCCACATCTTTAGTGATACTTCCTTCGGCCCTTTTTGTTTTATTTCATATTCCCAGGTATTTGCCCAGACCTCGCCCGGCCACTCTTTGGGAAACCAGTCATTTATTCCACCGTATTCAATCCACGCCTTTGCCTCTTTAGTTTTCGGCAGTTGCCAATAGGCATTGTAAAGCTGATTATGGGCATCTTCTTTAAGAAAGAAGGATAAAATTCTGCCGCCAATGGCCTCAGTTACGTGAACTTCCACTAGTTTGTTGGCAAGCACAAAATCTGTATAACCATCCTGATTTATATCTGCTTCAATTAAAACCGCCTCTCCTCTCTCACCTATGACTTTAAAGGCCTCTTGGCGTTTTATCTCAGTTTCATCTGTCGATATTTTTGCAATTATATTTGTATCGATTTTCGAAGTGGGCTTTATGGTAAAATCAAACTTCTTATGTTTGCCGGCCAATAGATTTACTTCCTGCTTCTCAGGCATTATCTGCCACCCTTCCGGCACTTCAATATTCAACCACCCTTTAAGCGGCAGCCCCCCATGAGCTTGGACGGTAACATTAAGGGGCTGCTTCCTGCTTAAAAACAAAACATTTTGCGGCCCAAGGCCTATCTCCGGCATCCCCAAGCTGACTTTAATCAAACATGTGCTTGAAGAATACATTCTCCCATCTAATTTAACCTTAGCAATTAATTGATAATCTTCATCTACTTCGGAAGCAGGAACCCGCACGCCTACAAAAATGGTTTTTTCTTCCAATGGCTTAAGATAAAAAGAAATGCTTTCTTTTTCCAGAATACCTGCAGGTAAATCGGTATCTAATTCAATATTTCCCTTCAGGGTTTTAGCCTGATTGTTTTTTATTTTGATTTCAAGTTGCTCTTTAACTTCAGGATAGATAATAATTTCTTTTGGTCTAATTTGAATTTTTATTGGTTGAGATATTACGTTTACTTTATTCTGAATCTGCTTCATCTTTCTTATGGAATCCTGGGTATATATTATTTCACCTTTAAGCCAAATTATATCCCCCTCTCCTGCCTTTTCGGGAATAACAATATTAAAATCAGCCAAAACCTGAGAATCTATGTCTATGGCTTTAAAAATCTCACTTACCTGGGTAATGTCGGCTTTGTCCTGCGAATATCCTCCCCACATACCGGGAACAGGCCCATCGGAATGAACCAACCAGGCGCTCAAAGCCAATTTCCCTTCTTTAATAGGCATAATGCTTAGGTTTTTAGCAATGACAGAAACCTTAACTTTTTCTTGCGGCCTTACATAATTTTTTTCAGGCTTAATAATCAGCTCTATATCATCTATTAAAGGATCATAATTTAATATATACTTACTATTAATTTCTGCAGAATCATAAAGGAAAGTTATTTTGTCTTCAGACACAGCCGTCGGCACCTGTTGGCCCCCACAAATTACATTAATCCTATCAGCCATATCCCAGGCGTCCGGCCGCTTAAGACTGATTAAAGTCTTCTTTGCATCGGGTTGCTTGACTATGATTTTGTCCGGTTCTTTCTCTACAATAATAAAGTGCTCATCAGCTAAAAGGTCGTGATTAAAAACATCGAATATACCGGCTACTAAACTGTCATCTTGTGATTTGGCGAGAAAACCGCCCGGCGGTAAGAGAAAACCTTCTATCTCATATGGCGTGACTTTGGAATGGTTCGCAACTATACCTATGTCTTCAAAACGGCTAAAAGTAATCTCCTTGCCCATCCTTTGAAAATCAGTTAATTTCTTCCCAAAGAAACGGCAGGCCACAGCTTTCTGGAAGGCATCATCAATATAGAACCATTTTTTCTGCTCTTTCTCCCAGGCAGCCGGCCAATAACCCTGATTTAAATTATGCCCATAGGCCATATTCCAGGTAAGCTGTTCTTTTGAATTAGTAAAAACTTCATGTGCAAGATTGTGCTGATAAAAACCATTTTTATTATGCGCTACATATAAAGCATAGGGAAATACTTCCCAGTTACCTTTGCCATACCAACTATTAAAAGTCTCATCCGGCGGAAGAGCATTGTTAACCGATAAATCAGAAAAAGCAATCACGTATGGCATCAACCCGTCAAATCCGCCTTCGCACATAACAGGGATTTGCTTCGAATCCCTTCGAGCAAAATCTATCAAACCCTGTTTATAAAAATTTACTCCCCTCGCTCTTGGATTTAAATCATACTGCCAGGGTCTGGAGCCCAGCTGGTCTTCAAAAAGGATATCACAAGGTATGTCATATTTAAATTCACGGACGGTCTGCTGGGTTCTCTTGATAACCTGCGGATGATGGGGGCTGGTAATTATGCCCCAGTTTACTCCCCAGTAGCACTCACCGTGAATCTGGCCATCGAGTTTTATAACAGCAATATTTTCTTTTCCCAGTTTTTCTAAAGTTACGCTTTCATTCCACCAGGTAGGGTTGGTATAGGGCATTACCAAATCACCCAATTCACGTGCTGCTTCAACCAACTCTCTTAAATCTTCCTGGCTTCCAAAATCTTCATTGGGCGGCAGGTAATCAGGATAATTTTTATCGAATCCCTTGTCCCAGAAAGTTACCGGGTGAATAAGGGTAGGCGAAGGTAATTTTTCAATAAACTCTTTCACCTCTTTAAAACTTTGACCTATCCAGACAAAGTCAAATTTTAATAAAACCGATTTAGATAATTTATAAAATAAATCCTTACTAATTCTTTTATTAAGATCGGGTATTTTATTCAGGGCGTTATCTTCTATATAATGCTGTATGCTTTCTTCCGTTGGCTCTCCAATGCGCATCCTAATGACAGGGCTGCGCCAGCGTGAACTACTTTTAATGTAGGTCGCCTGGGCATAAGTATAAAACCCCGCTCCTCCCTGATATGAATCATAGCCAGCGCTCATGGTAGCCTGTGTCCAGCACTTGGGATTTTGTATGGTATATAAAGATAAATTGCTATTCTCAAATTCTACTGCTATATAATCGCTAAAAAGATATTGTGACTCAGATATATAACGCCTTTCTAAAAAAAAACCTGGCTTAAAAGCCAGACCGCCTCGGAAAGGATAAATAAAACGTTTCAATTTCTCAAGTTTAAAAGTAAGCCCTTTGGGAAAATTAACTAAAATAATGGGCTGCTCGTAGGTATTTTTAATCTCTGTCTTAAAATCTATATAGTTTTCCTTTGAGGCGCAAATAGTTATTGTAAACTTAAAATCTGTGGTTTTATCTTCATAAGAAAACAAAAGCTGCTTTTTTGACTTTTTCCATTTATATTTAAAAGGCCTCTCTTTTGAATCAGAATCAAAATCTTTATTGCTTATGCTTTTTCTTTTATGAAAATTAAGACGCCATAAAATTCCATCCACAGAACCTACAGATATAATTTCATTTTTTACTTTATCTTTAATGCCCAGAAATGCGCCATTTTTCTTGCTGAAAATAAGCTTATAACAATCGCTTTCAATGCTTATTGTTTCTTTGCCTGTATCATTAAAAACCGGTCTGGAAATTGGAGTTTCAACAGGCAATTCGCGTCTTGCGAAAATCTCAAAAATATTTTTCTTAGGTTTATAAAAATCTTTCCCTGGAGCCTGCTTGTGTGAAGATAGAAAAACAATTCTGGAAATCTGCGGCTTGGGTAAATCGTAATTGGCATTCAGTATAGGCTGGGGTAAATTGCGCCTAATCAATTTCGGTCCTTTTAAAGGACGCCGGCGCCCTGTATCAACAAAACGCAGGTTTCCGAAAACCATTTCCACATCTTTCTGTCCGCTTTTCCCGGGAGCGCTCACTCCAATTTGAATATCAAATTCCATTTTGTTCCTGAGCTGGGGATAATTCCAGAGGTTGTATTTAAATTTTCCTGTTTTTTCGGTGTCTTTCTGAATTCTTATAAAACCATTTTCAAATTCAGGACCACTAAAAATTATATACCAACAGTTGGCAGCCCGGCTAACTTCAATTTCAAGATAGGAGTACTTTTCAAAATCAACACATATATTTTTATGAAGCGCCCCGAAACTCTGCTCTTCCCGAATGCCTCTAACAACCACATTTCCATCAGAAATCCTGGCAGAAACTTCATCCGGTTCATTGCCCCAACCGGTAGGCCACGTTTTTAAGTTGGGTTCCTGTGGGTTAAGAACATAGAGATAAGTCTCCTGATCTTGGGCTCCAATGAGGCCTGTAATATTCAAACAGCCGAGAATTAAGACTATTAAAAAAATAATTTTTTTTCTCAATTTAAAACCCCTTTCTCTCTTTTAAAATTTGAAGCCCTTCAAATATACCAGCTGTACCTATTTTTGTCAAGGGGAAAAAACAGTAAGAATAAAGCATTTTTTTGTCTATGGCAATTAATCTAGATAATTAACCTGCGCCTAAGGCGCCCATTAGACTTACCAGGGGTAGGAACATAGCCACCACAATAAAACCGACAATAACACCCATAAAGACTATTAACAGAGGTTCAAGTAAAGACGTTAAGGCGCTGACGGTGGTGTCAATTTCTTCATCGTAAGTATCGGCTATTTTAATCAGCATGTTATCAAGAGAACCTGTTTCCTCTCCTACATCTATCATATTAACAACCATGAGCGGAAAAACTCCGCTGGCCTGAAGAGGCTTTGCAATGGACTCACCTTCTTTTATAGAATCGTGGACTCTCATAATGGCCCGGGCGATAACTTCATTACCTGCAGTATCTCTGGTAATGTTTAAAGCTTGTAAGATGGGCACACCGCTTGAAATTAAAGTGCCCAGTGTGCGGGTAAATCGCGCCACGGAAACTTTGCGAATCAAGAGGCCGACAACAGGTACTTTTAATTTAAAATTATCTACAAAAATTTTTGCTTTCTGGTTTCGATAAAGTAATTTAAAACCTAAAACCAAACCTACTATTATGCCTATACCAATATACCATTTGCTTTTGAATAAAGAACTCAAATTCAAAAGCATCATCGTTAAAACCGGCAGCTCGCTTCCAAGTTCGGTAAATATTTCCATAAAACGGGGCACGATAAAAGTTATCAAAAACGCCAAAACCGAAAGTGCAATTAATACCACGAAGGCGGGATAAGCCAGGGCTGAACGAATACGGCTAGCCAGGCGCTGGGACTTCTCGCTAAAATCTGCTAATCTTTCAAGAACAACTTCCAAAACACCGCCTACCTCACCGGCCCTGATCATATTCAAGTAAAGTTTGGAAAAAACACGCGGAAAGCGAGACATGGATTCAGAAAGGGTACTGCCTGACTCAACATCCTTTGCCAGCTGAGTGATTACATCCTTCATAGCACAGGGTTTTAACTGATCTCTAAGCACAATCAGACTTCTAACAAGTGGTAAATCTGCATCTATTAAGGTAGATAGTTGTCTGGTAAAAAGAACTACTTCTTTGCTCTTTACCGTGCCAATTCCTAAAAAAGGAATTTTCAGGTAACCTGTGAGTGCAGATTTTTTCTTTCTACCAGTAGTTCTTTTTTCTTCACGCTCTTTTCTAATCGGTTTTTTGCTTTCTGTTATATGCGTAGGATAATAACCAAGATTCTTGATACGATTTACGGCATCAGTTGCATCTTTAGCTTCAATCGTGCCCTCTTTTTTTCCTCCTGTCTTATCCACTGCCCGATACTGAAAAACTAACATTTAATTCCTCTCTTAACTTTCAATTTTCATCTGTCAACTTTGACTGCATGCCTTAGCTGACAATTTCTTATGCGTATCCCTGTGTTTCTCTAATTACTTCTGCAATAGTCGTTATCCCATCATAGATTTTAGCAAGTCCGTCTTCTCTTAAAGTTCTCATTCCTCCTTCTCGAGCCGCTTCTCTTATGGCGGCTGTTGAAGAACGCTCAATAATAATAGGTCTTATATTATCGTCTATCATCAAGATTTCAAATATTCCGGTCCTGCCTCGACAGCCAATGCCGTTGCATTTCTTACAACCTTTACCGTAATAAAATTTCTTACCCTCTACGTCCCTGGGTGTCAGGTCAAGTTGAGATAATTCTTTTTCGTCAGGCGTGTATTCTGTTTTGCAATCCGGACAAATGGTTCTGACAAGTCTCTGGGCAATTACAGCTTCCAGGGTAGAGGTTATTAAAAAAGGTTCGACTCCCATATCTATCAACCTGGTAATAGAACCGGGAGCGTCATTGGTATGTAAAGTAGAAAAAACAAGATGTCCGGTTAAAGAGGCTTGAATACTTATCTGTGCTGTCTCCGGGTCTCTAATTTCGCCCACCATAATAATGTCCGGGTCCTGTCGCAGGATATGACGCAGGCAGGTAGCAAAGGTTAGATTTATCTTCGGTTTTATGTTCACCTGAATAATACCCGGAATATCATATTCAACAGGGTCTTCGGTGGTAATAATTGTATAATCTATTTTATTAATAATCCTCAGGCAGGAATAAAGGGTGGTGGTTTTGCCGCATCCGGTGGGGCCGGTTGACAGAATAATCCCATTGGGTTTACTAATTAGGCTAAGCAATCTCTTTTTTGTATCATCAAGCATACCAATTTCATCAATTGACAAACTAACCACGCTCCTGTCAAGAACCCTCATAACCACGCTTTCTCCAAAAACAGTCGGTAAGGTCGAAACACGCAAATCAACACTATGGCCGGCGATATTCATCATAATGCGACCATCCTGGGGCAATCTTGTTTCAGCAATATCAAGATTTGCCATAACCTTTATCCTGGAACTAACAGCCAGACTCAACGATTTTGGCGGATGAGTAATTTCATATAAAATCCCATCCACCCTGTATCTAATCTTAAAGACATCCTCGAATGGTTCAAAGTGGATATCACTGGCCTTATCTTTTATGGCCTGCAAGAGCACCAGGTTAAGCAATTTTACCACCGGGGCCTGACTGGCTAATTCCTGGAGACTGCTAGCGTCCTTGCCTTTAACTGCTGTGGTAATCTGCGGTATTTTGGTCTCAATTTCGTCCACTATTTCACCAATAGAGTCACCTTTACCTGCATAATATTTGTTAGTTTTTTCCTGAATATCTTTTTCGCTGGCAATAACGCCTTTGACATTAACCCCAAGCATAAATATCAAATCATCCAGTATGTTTATATTAAGCGGATCGGAAACAGCAACAGTCAAAGTATTGCCTTCAAAACTAACAGGCATAACATTATAAATCTTAGCTATGGAAGCAGAAACTTTTTCTACCGCTTCCTTGGGAATATCCTTATTTTTAATATCTATTACTTTCATGCCGGTCTGTATACCAAGCACCTTGAGAAGGTCCTGCTCTGTAATAAAATCCATATCAACCAAAACCCTGCCCAGGGGTTTTTCGGCCACTTTCTGTTCTGCAAGCGCCTGGTCTAATTGCTTCTGGCTAATTAAACCTTGTTCTTTTAAAATCTGTCCGATGAGTTTATGTTTTATTTCCTTCATTATTTTTAATGCTTAAAAAGGTGTCTGTCCCCTTTTTCTTCAGATTCCAATCTGGCTATGAGTGTTTCCGGGTCAAAGGCTTTCTCTAAAGCTGTCTGGTTTGAAATTATGCCTTTTTTGACAAGTTCATATAAAGAAGTATCAAAGGTTTTCATGCCAAGTTTGGCACCTGTTTGTATCTCAGAAGTAATTCTAAAATTTTTTTTATCTCTGATCAAGCTCTGAATAGAAGACGTGGTAAACATCAATTCAAAAGCCGCCATCCTTCCCTTTTCACCAGTCTTTATTAAAAGTTGCTGGCAAAGAATAGCCAGGATAGAAGTTGACAGCTGAATTCTAATCTGCTCCTGCTCGCTGGGGGGGAAAACATTTATTATCCTATCAACTGTCTGGGCGGCACTGTTGGTATGCAGGGTAGCAAAAACCAGATGCCCGGTTTCAGCGGCCATAATGGCGGCCTTCATTGTCGCCAGGTCTCTCATTTCGCCTACCAGGATAACATCCGGATTTGAACGAAGGCCCCTGACAATAGCTTCTGTAAAGGAAGACACATCCCGGCCAACTTCACGCTGGGTAATAATGGATTTTTTGTGCTCATGAAAATACTCAATGGGATCTTCAATGGTGATAATATGGCAATCCCTGTTTACATTTATGAAATCAGTCATAGAAGCCAGGGTAGTCGTTTTTCCGCAACCGGTAGGCCCGGTAACAAGTACCAACCCCCTTGGCCGAAACATTAAATCTTTAATAATATCCGGCAAGCCAATTTCTTCAAAGGTTAACAGCTCGGAAGGAATTAAACGCAGGGCAAGTCCGTAAAAACCCTTTTGTTTATAAATTGAAGCCCTGAACCTGGCTACTTTCTCCTTAAAAGTAAAACCAAAATCATCCCCGCCCACTTCCTCTATTTTTTTTAAATGGTCCTGTGGTGTAATATCCTTAACTAGAGCTTCAGTTTCTTCTGCCGAAAGGGGAATTTCCTCTATTAATTTAAGCCTGCCATCCACTCTTAAAGTCGGCGGTTTCCCAACGGTTAAATGGAGGTCAGAAGCGTTTTCTTCAATACAAATCTCTAACAATTTATTTAAATTCGTCATTATTCTATATCGCTCTGAGTAACTCTTACTACCTCGGCAAAAGTGGTTATACCTGCAAATACTTTTTTTATGCCATCTCTTCTTAAAGTGCGCATGCCCGCCTCACAGGCTTTATCTTTAATAACACTGCTGGAGACCTTTTCAAAAAATAATTCTCTTAAAAGGTCACTTACTATTAAAAGTTCAAACATAGCCATTCTCCCCTTATAGCCTGTATGACTGCATTCGCTGCATCCTGTCCCGTGATAAAAAGTAATATTTTTGACATCCTTTTCTTTGAGGTCAAATGCAGCCAATTCATCTTCTGTGGGTTGATATGGTTTTTTGCAAGCTTGGCATATAGTCCTGATCAATCGCTGTGCTAAAACTGCCTGTACAGTAGAAGCTACCAGGTAAGGCTTTACGCCCATATCACTCAATCTGGTTACTGCACCCGCAGCATCGTTGGTATGAAGTGTAGAAAAAATCAAATGACCGGTCAAAGAAGCCTGAATAGCTATGGTTGCAGTCTCAAAATCCCTTATTTCTCCAACCAGGATAACATCAGGTGCTTGTCTTAACATCGACCGCAATCCGCTGGCAAAAGTAAGTCCTATCTGGGGTTTAATCTGAACTTGATTTATGCCTGAAATTTGATATTCTACAGGATCCTCAATGGTAATTATCTTTCTATTAGGTTGATTTATCTTATTTAAGGCAGCATAAAGAGTGGTAGTTTTTCCACTACCTGTTGGGCCGGTTACCAAAATCATACCATTAGGCATGGCAATAAGTTCTTCAAACTTCTGTTGGTCTTCCGATGAAAAACCAAGCTCACTTAAATCTATCAAAAGCGACGATTTATCGAGTATTCTCAAGACAGTGCTTTCTCCGTAAATACCAGGCAAGGTCGAAACTCTCAAATCAAGCTTTTTTCCTAAAAGACCAATCCTAATTCGGCCATCTTGGGGAAGTCTCTTTTCGGCAATATCAAGGCCAGCCATAAGTTTGATGCGGCTAATAACCGAACCACGCAATTTCTGAGGTGGACCCGGCACTTCGTGCAGGACACCATCAATTCTATAGCGGACGCGAAGCTTTTTCTCCAGCGGTTCAATGTGTATATCAGAAGCCCTGTTTTTAACAGCTTCCGTTATTAAAAGACTGACCAGTCTTATAATAGGTGCTTCTTCTTTGGGCACTTTTTCTTGCGTTAAAATAGCCTCTTCTCCGACAGACAAAGTCTGTTTGCCGATTTTATCAACCATTATATCTATATCTCTTTCATTGACTTTCTTCTTGCCGTAAATTCCTTCAAAGGCCTTATCAAATTCTTCCTTAGTGGTTAATTCAAGTTCTAAATGCTCTCCACAAAATTTTTCCAGATTGCTGAGAGCCAAAAAATTAAAGGGGTCATCGGTAATTACTTTAAGCGTGGAGTCTGTTTTCTCTAAAGGAATAAGGCGATGACATTTTGTTAACTCAGGCGAAATTTTAGCTATCAAGTCCGCTTCAAAGTCATATTTTGAAATTTCTAAAGGGATAATTCCGAATTGAGGAAGGAGGGATTTAGCTAAATTCTCATTTGAGATATAACCTAACTTTGATAAGACTTGGCTGAGACGTTCCTTGGTGTCAGCTTGAACTTTTAGAGCCTCGCTAACCTGTAAGTCATTTATAATACCTAAATTCTTTAGGGTCTCAGCGATTATGCGTCCATTATCAAGCATCTTTATAACCTTTTTATCCTACTTTAGCACATAAGTTTGAACATGTCAACGGTTTGAGAATAACTTACGCAGAAAATATACCGGAAATTGACAACTTCCATGTCATTAGACATGAGGGGAGTTGTCAACCCATAATTACTTTTACTTGATAGGTCTTGCCCTTTGGTTTTGGCTTAATAAGATTACCTTCCAGCTTCTTGCCATCAAGATAAATCTGCCTGATTCCTTTTTCTACGCCATTGCGATTATCTATTTCAATATCATAAATTGCGCCTCTAAAAGGCCTCTTAATCCTGACTTTTTTCCAGTGAGAGGGGATACAGGGATCGATTCTCAAGCCATCGTAATCTCTTTTCACGCCCACTAAATACTCGGTAGCAGCCATAAAAGTCCAGCCGGCAGTACCGGTTACCCAGGTAAAAGCGCCTTCACCATAAAGATAAGGATGTTCGGGTCCCACTAAATATTCAGCATAAACATAGGGCTCCGTTTTATAAAGGTCATAATTTTCCTGAACATTGGGCATAATTTTTCTCATGCTTTGATAGGCTTTATTTCCTCTTCCGGCTACACAATCAGCGGCAATCATAAAGGTGGCGGCGTGACAGAAGACAGCCGCATTTTCTTTTGTGCCTTCAGAGAACATGGTCATCCGGCCTAATTTATGGTCATAGTTTGAATAAGCAGGATAAAAAAGGGCGTAACCATGTTTGCCATCTAAATATTTATCCACGTTCTTCAGGAGTTTTTTCTCTTTTTCTTTATCCGCTACGCCTGCTAAAACAGCCCAACTTTGGGTATTTAAGAAAATTTTTCCTTCCCCGTTCTTAGCTGAACCATAAATGGTGTTATAATCGGTAAAACCCCTTACGTACCAGTTTCCATCCCAGCCTACTTTGTTAATTCTGTCTTTCATAATACCAGCTCTTTTTAGAAACTCTCCGGCCTTTTTATTTTTTCCTATTAAACCGGCCAGTTCAGCCAGTGTCTTATAAGAACGCACCAGGGCCTGTGCCAACCAGACACTTTCGCCTTTTAATTTTATACCAGCAGCATCTATGCCGTCATTCCAGTCGGCGTGGCCGATTAAAGGCAGGCCCCGTTTACCTACATCTTTAAAGGTAAAATTCAGATTCCTCTCTAAATGCTCAAAAAGAGTCCCCTGGCCATCTTTGACAGTTCCTCCTTTCCAGTTCTGATCTATATTCCAACCTCCTATCCACCTGTCTTTAAGATAAGGAAACTTCTTAAGAAGAAATTTTTTATCACCGGTCTCCTTAATATAAGAAGCTATGGTGTGAGTCAGCCACACGGGATGGTCTTTGTTGGGGCGGTGTTTGCCTGGACCGGTGGTATCTGACCAGCCCGGGGCGGTAGTACCATCGCGCCGGATAAGAGAAACAATGGTTTCAATCTTTCGACGGGCATAATCTGTATTAATAGACATAATGCCGTCTGCATCCTGACAGGAATCACGATAACCCCTGCCGCCTGAGCCCTCGTGAAAGAAAGAAGGCGAACGAGACCAGAGGTTACAAATATAAAGCTGATACTTAACCCAAATATTCATCATCAGATTAAAATCTTTGTCGGGTGTATCAATTATAATATTATTTAAGATGCGGTTGCGCCACAACTTCTTAACCCTTTCTAATTCTTTAGTGGTAGTGGAGAGATTTTTATATTTCAAAAGAAGCTTTTTTGCTTTTTGCTTGTTTTCTGTTTGGCCGAGAACAACAGCAAATTCTTTTGATTTTCCGGGTAAGAGTTTAAGTGTATGGATTAAAACACCCACACCGTCCTCGCCGGAGCAAAGGCCGTTCTTTATTATCTTTCCCTCTTTTACGGTCTGGGGATTCTCTTCACTATTAAACTTACCTAGAAAAATATCTTTGCCGGTGGCGTAACCAACCGGAGGCAGGCTGCTGCCCAAAAAAGCTGTATACTTAAAGGACTGAATATTTAAATCCCGCCAGAAAGCAGTCTTTTTGGCCAG
>DAOVKU010000025.1 GCA_030631665.1 Candidatus Omnitrophota bacterium | reverse complement strand
CGGCGGTAGTTTTAATCCTCCTCATATAGGACATTTAATTTTAGCCCAGAACTTGAGGGGAGCCAAGAATCTGGATAAAGTTATCTTTGTGCCTACTAACATACCTCCTTTAAAAAAACAACAGGATTTAGCTGATGCCGAAACTAGATTGCACATGGTTGATTTATCTATTAAGGATAATCCGTATTTTGAATCTTCAAGAGTAGAAATTGAAAGAGGTGGTACCTCCTATACCTTTGAAACCCTCAAAATTTTTAAAGAATTTTTTAAAAATAAAGCCCAATTGTTTTTTATAGCTGGTTCAGACGTTTTGAAAAATATACATTTATGGAAAAAAAAAGAAGAAATTTTTAAACTGGCCAGATTTATTGTGGTTACCAGAAAAAATTTTAAAATCCCCTCCTCTTTGCCGAAAGAAATCGAAAAATTTGAAATGGAGACTATCGAAATTTCATCCAGTCAAATCAGAGAAAAGATTAAACGAGGCGAAAGTATTCGTTATATGGTTCCTGAGTCAGTCAGGAAGTTTATATTGGAAAAAAAACTTTATTTTAAAAAATAATTGACTGCTTCTTATTTGAAAAATAGAGGTTAGGTAAATTGCAGAAATGACCCTTATAAGCAAGAATAAAAAAGTTCTATTGTTGTATGCTTCGTTAAATTCAGGACATCAGAAAGCAGCGCAGGCCATCAAAGAAGCTCTCTTTCTGCAGGCACCGAATATCGAAACTATGGATATTGAAGCCCTGAAATTTTCCTACCCCCGCCTACAAAAACCAGCTCATAAAATTTACATGAGCATAGTAACCAATTTAAGCAGCTTTTACGATTTTTTATGGGATAATGTTAGCATTGAAAAACGAATTACTAAACTCAAAGAGCTAATTAATAAAAATACCTTAGATAAATTTGAAAAACTCTTTGCTTTTTTCCCGGCCAGTGTAGCGGTTTGTACCCAGGCGCTACCTTGTGGTTTTCTAGCAACACTTAAACAGGAAATGGGTTTTTCTTTTAAGCTAGTAGCTGTTATTACTGATTATGATGTCCATGCTTATTGGATTTATGAAAATGTAGATGTTTATTGCGTAGCCACTTTGCGCATGAAAGAAAAACTTGTACAGAGAGGTGTGCCTGAAGAAAAAATCAAAATATCCGGCATTCCAGTTGGGCTTGAATTCAGCCAACTTCCCAATCGCCGGATATTGAGGGAGAAATTCGGGATTGAGAATGAGTCATTTTGCGTATTAATTATGGGCGGTAGTTATGGTATTGGTCCTCTAACGGAGATTATTATGAATCTTGATAAGATAAAAAAAGATATTACCATGGTTGTCGTTGCCGGAAAAAACGAAAAGCTTTATAAAAATATACACAAACAACTTAATGAGATAAAAAAACCTCTAAAGCTGTTTAGCTATACAGAAAATATAGCTCAGTTGTTAGGAATCAGCGATCTGTTAGTTACCAAACCCGGCGGATTAACTATTAGCGAGGCACTTTGTTTTGGCCTGCCGATGATTATTACCAAGGGAGTAGGTGGGCAGGAGTCCGGTAATTTTAGGTATCTTCTCGATAAAAATGCAGCTGTGGCGGCCTCTGATCCTGGGGATGTCGCTCTGAAACTTGTTGAATTGATAAATAATAATTCATCTTTGAAAACTATGCACAATAATGCTCTTAAAATAGCTAAGCCCCAAGCCGCAACACAGATAAGTAAACTAATAAATAGCTTTTTGTAATTTTTCGACTATTTTAGTTCCAACAGAAAGATCCTTCTATAAAAGCAAAAAGAGTATAGAGATTATATATTAAGAAAAGATGAGCAAGGATTTTTTAGGAAATTTTCAGAATTTTTAATAATTTTTGTTTTTGTATGAAAAATAGCCTTTTCCTAACAGAATTTGTTAAAGAGATTGACATTCAATTAGTTATATGATAGAATTAAACAAGATTGAAATTAAAAAAGGAGGTTAGATATGGTAGAGGCATATTGTGTAAAGTGTAAAGCTAAAAAAGAAATGAACGAACCCAAAGAAGTTACTATGAAAAATGGCAGAAAGGCAATGAAGGGTAAATGTCCAACTTGCGGTACTTCCATGTTTCGTATTATGGGTAATAAATAACACTATTATCCACAGGGATGCCCCTATACCCTCACGGGCACAGGCGGGCACAGGTAGACCTTACTAATTTTTTTGAAGGAAGGGTCTTAAAGAACTTAGAGAGGGAGACAAGAATTAAGGCGAGACAAAAGGCCTTGCTTATAGCCAAAGCAGCAGGGGAGTTGAAAGGCGACGAAATTGTAATATTGGATATGAGGAAGACATCCAACATTACTGATTTTTTTGTCATTTGCAGCGCTCCTTCCGATAGAAGGGTAAAGGCAATTGCCGATAATATTCAAGAAAAATTAGCGGAGAGAAATTATCGGATTTGGCACCGGGAAGGTTATGTGCAGGCTTTATGGATTCTTTTGGATTGTGGAGATGTCGTAGTTCATGTTTTCAAAAAGGATATAAGAGATTTTTATAATTTGGAAAAACTGTGGGCTGATGCTCCCATGAAATACTTGGACTACAAGCAATAGAATAGGTCTAAGATAAGTTTTAGAGTAAGATTTTCGAGAAATTTCTTTTTTTATTCCAAAGTAAACATGAACCGCCTGCCACTGAAGTTACATTTCTTGAGCCGCCTAATATCGAAGAAAAATTTAGTCTACATGGATTGCATTCGCAAAATGGTCTTTTTGAGAAAGATAAAATTTTAAATCCCCAAACCATTCGGTTATTCAATTGGAAACAGAACTTCTGAAACTCATCAAAAAAGCGCTTAAAAAGACAAAAGAGGAATTAACCCTTAAAGATATTCCCCCCATAGAGCTCGAGATGCCATCGAATTCGAAACTCGGTGATATCTCAACTAATATAGCTTTAAAAATCTCTCGCCACGCTCATAAGAAAGTAGAGGAAATAGCTACTTCTCTCTTAAGCAATTTGAGGACATTACTCAAATCCTCCGCCCTTGAAAAAAATATAGACAAAATAGAGGTAAAAGGTGGTTTTATAAATTTCTTTTTAAGCAAGGATGCTTATTATAAAATTCTATCAGGGATAAAAAAAGCGGGCAAGTTTTATGGATGCCAAAATAAAGGCAAAAGAAAAAAAGTTTTGTTGGAATTTGTAAGCGCCAATCCCACAGGCCCCTTAAGCGTGGCGCACGGTCGTCAGGCGGCTGTGGGAGGAGCGCTGGCTAACATACTTAGATTTTTAAATTTTGCCGTCAAAAAAGAATATTACGTTAATGATAAAGGAAAGCAAATCGACCTTCTAGGGCAGTCCACGAAAGCACGTTGTTTAGAATTAATGGGGCAAATTGATTTTCAGTTTCCTGAAGGAGGATATCGTGGTCAGTATATTTACGAAATTGCAAAACAACTTCTTGTCAAGTATAAACCACAAACTTTGAGGGAAAAAAATATATCTTTCTTTTCTAAATATGCGCTTACCCATATCCTTGCTCTTATTAAAGATGACCTTGAGCTTTTTGGCGTAAATTTTGACATCTGGTTTTATCAATCAGAGCTCACAAAGCACAAAAAAGAGAAAAAAGTTTTAGCTTATCTTAAAAAGAAGAATTATCTCTACGAGAAAGATGGGGCTGTATGGTTTAAATCGACCTTTTTTGGAGATGATAAAGACCGTGTATTGGTAAAAAATGATGGTTCTTATACATATATTACTCCCGATATTGCTTATCATGAACAAAAGAAAGAAAGGGGTTTTGAGTGGCTGATTAATATCTGGGGGCCCGATCATCATGGCTATATTCCAAGGCTTAAAGCCGCCTGTTCCGCTTTAGGTATGCAGGAAGAAATTTTACATGTAATTGTAGTTCAGTTATGCACCCTCTTTTTATCCGGCAAGGTTGTTAAGATGTCTACACGCGATGGCGAATTTGTGACTTTGCGTCAGGTAATTGAGCAAGTAGGGAAAGACGCAGCCAAATTTTTCTTTTTAATGAGAAGAACAGACTCGCACCTGGATTTTGATCTTGAGTTAGCTAGAAAAAAAACCCTAGAGAATCCTGTATATTATCTTCAATATGCTCATGCTAGAATATGCAGTATCATAGAATTTGGCCGAAAGGAGAGTATTAGACTGAGCAAAGTCGACCTAAATTACCTTAACGAACCTCAGGAGTTAGAGATAATAAGGGTTTTAAGATTATTTCCAGCCACTTTAATTAATATATCCCGCACATTGGAACCTTATACACTAACTCTTTATTTGCGGAAGCTAGCTAGTCTTTTTCATGGTTTTTATCAAAAACATAGAGTTATTCAGTCTGACAAGCCCCAGTTGACCGGAGCCAGGCTTCTTCTTATAGATTGCGTGCGCCAGGTGCTTGCCAACGGTCTTTTGCTTCTTGGCACAAGCGCTCCTACCAAAATGTAAGGTAATTTCTATTGACATCTTTTTTTAGATAAAATTTTGCCTTGATAGTGTAGTTGTATTTTTAAATTAAAATATCATGACCCATATAACTTTTATCGATTTAGGTTTAACCGATTTTGTGAAAGCTTGGCAATTTCAAAAGGATTTGGTTGCCCATAGAAAATATAATGGCGGAAATGATGTTTTGATATTTTGTGAGCATGAACCAGTAATTACTTTGGGCCGTGGGGCAAAAGAAGAAAATCTACTTTGTAAACCAGAACAGATAAAAGAAAAAGGCATAGATTTTGTTAAAATCGACCGCGGCGGAGATGTTACTTTTCATGCGCCGGGACAACTAATAGCCTATCCCATCTTTGATTTAAAAAAGAGAAGCAGAGATATTCGTTTATTCATGAGAGACTTGGAAAAGGTTGTAATTAATACCCTGTTGTTTTATAATATAGAGTCATATGCCGGACCAACCAAAAGAGGTGTGTGGACAAGAAATAAGAAGATTTGTTCACTAGGAATAGGAGTAAGTGGTTGGTTTAGTTATCATGGGATAGCCTTGAATGTAAATAACGATTTAGCCTTTTTTAAATATATAAAACCTTGCGGTTTAGAGGCGCGTGTGATGACAAGTCTCTCGGAAGTTTCGGGCCACAAAAAAAACATAGATCAGGTTAAAAGAATTTTACAAAAGGAGTTTATAAAGGTATTTGACTACCATTTTTAATAATGAAAAATCCGGATTGGCTTAAGAAAAAGATAGTGGATTTAAATGGATACCGCAAGTTAAATGCCGGACTTCGTGTTTAGATTTCTCAAGATTTTAATTTTCATTTAAGCAGGGAGGAAAATCAGAAAATGACAGATGTAATTTTACCAGAGTTGGGAGATGGTGTAACAGAAGCCGTAGTTAGTTTTTGGCATTGCGAGAAAGGTGATCAAGTTGAAAAAGGCGATGATTTAGTTGAGATGGTGACGGAAAAAGCAACTTTTAATGTACCGGCGCCTGCATCAGGAACTTTGACAGAAATTTATGCTAAAGAGGGCGAAACAGCAAAAGTTGGTGAAGCAATAGCAACTATAAATGAAGTTCAGACTTAGGGAGCGTGAGCAAGATTCTTAGCAAAGCTAAGAATCGCAGTGCTGAGGAATGAAATGACGAAGTGCGAATCTAAATCCGCCGGCTGAATTTAATGAAGGTACTGAAATATAATGCAAGAAGCAAATAGATTAAAACGTTTACCCCTTTATTTATTTACCATAATTGATGATTTAAAAGAAAAGGCCATAAGTAAAGGTGTGGATGTGATAGATCTGGGTATGGGTTCACCCGATTTGCCAACGCCTAAACACATTGTAGATGAACTTTGCAAACAGGCAAAAGTGCCCGGCAATCAGCGCTATTCAAGGCCTAATGGTAAAGCAGAAATGGCTTTTAAAGAGGCTATAGCGGATTGGTATAAAACTCGTTTTAATGTTGACCTTGACCCTAAAGAAGAAGTTTTGCCTTTAGTGGGCTCAAAAGAGGGAATATCAAAGCTGTATCTGACTTTTTTAAATCATGACGACATAGTCCTGGTTCCTAGTCCGGCTTATCCTGTTCACTTCAACGGCGTAATTATGTCCGGGGGAATATTATATAATATTCCCCTTTCGGAAGAAAACGGCTATAAGCCAGATTTAACTTGTTTAAGCAGCGATATTATTCGAATGTCAAAAATTTTATGTCTTGGTTATCCCCACAATCCAACCACAGCTGTAGTTGATTTAGATTTTTTTAAAAAAGTCATGAACTGGGCTAAGGATAAGAACATTATAGTTACTAATGATTTAGCTTATTCGGATATAGTTTTTGATGGATATAAGGCTCCCAGTATTTTGCAAGTGAAAGATTCAAAGGAAAAGGCAATAGAATTTCACACGCTTTCTAAATCTTACAGCATGGCTGGTTGGAGAGTAGGATTTGTTGTCGGAAATAAATATATTTTGAAATCTATTGCCAAGACAAAGAGTTACATGGATTTTGGAATTTTCCGGGCTATTCAGATGGCAGCTGTTAAGGCTCTTAGAGGAGACCAAACACCTGTTAAAAAAGCGATTGAAATTTATCGCAGGCGGCGTGATGTTTTTGTTGATGGAATGGAGAAGGTGGGATGGAAAGTTCATAAACCCAAAGCTACATTTTATGTCTGGGCGCATGTTCCACTCAAATACAGCGCTTTGACTTCAATGGAGTTTGCCAAGTTCTTGGTTGAGGAAGCTGGTGTTGTTGTGGCTCCGGGAACGGGTTTCGGGGAATACGGAGAGGGTTTTGTGAGATTTGCTTTGGTTGAGCCCGAAGAAAGGCTGAAGATGGCCTTAAAGCGAATTAAAAAAGTATTGGAACTGGAAGGTTAATGAAAAAAGTTTTAAGTCTGTAAGTTATTTAAAATGCGCCAGATCGGCGCATTTTTTATTGATTTTTTCAAATGATTTTTGTATAATGATAAAGTATTTTAATTAGACCCTTCCTTAAGTGGAATTAGTAAGGTCTATCCCTGTGGATAAGACCCATCCTTAAGGGAACTAGGAAGGTCTATCCCCGTGGATTAGATCCTTCCTTCATGGGAAACGGGAGGGTCTTCGTAATTTTTTAATAAAGACCAAATTCAAAAATGGGATATTATTTTCTGTATAAAATTGGACAATTTTTAGCTTTGAGCTTGCCGCTTAATTGGGGATATTGGCTGACCGAAAGAATAGGAGCGGTCTTGTTTTGTTTAAACTACAAAGATAGAGCCAAAGTTTTAGATAACTTAAAAGTAATTCTGAGACAAAATGATGAGAAGAAACTGAAGCCGCTTGCCAAAGAGGTTTTTGTTAATTTTGGCAAATATCTATTTGAATTTTTTAGATTACAAAAACTAAACAAACAATATATTAAGGAAAAAATAAATTTCAAAAATTTTAAAATTATTGAATCCTTTAAAAACAAAGGCGTTATTTTGTTGAGCTCCCATCTTGGCAATTGGGAATTGGGGGCTGCAATAATGTCTGAACTTGGCATAGAATTAAATGGAATCGCTCTTACCCACAAGCATAAAGGGATTGATTTATTTTTTAAAAAGCAGAGAGAAGCACATAGAATAAAGACCGTACCTCCGGCAGCCTCCTCTGTGAAAAAGGTTTTTGAAAGATTGAAAGCAGGTGAGGCATTAGCGCTTCTTGGAGATAGAGATTTCAGTCATCACGGAATAGAAATGGATTTTTTTTCTCATCCCGCCCTCATTCCTAAGGGCCCTGCTTTTTTTAGTCTGAAAGCAGGTTGCCCCATTGTTTGCCTTTTTTTAATTAGGGAAAAAGATAATTCTTTTAGTTTTTTTATCGAAGATCCTATTTACCCTCCGGCAACAGGATCAACAGATGAAAATATGAAGAAAATGAATAGAAAAATACTAAAAATTTTAGAGAAATATATTAGTACATATTGTACGCAATGGCTAATGATTCATCGCATGTGGGCAGGTAAAAAAGAAGAAGAAAAAGAAGAGGAAATTATTTGAAGTTTTGCATTTTGATTCCCGTTTTTAATGGCGCTAAAACCATTAAGCCATTAATAGAAAAGATAAGAGCTTTTACAGATGATGTCATAGTTGTTGATGATGGTTCAACTGATAATACCGCCCTGATTATCAAGGAATTAAAAGTTAAGATTATTTCACATGAGACAAATAAAGGCAAGGGCGAATCTTTAAAAAACGGCTTTGACTACATTTTAAAAAATACTGATTTTGAATATGTAATAGTTATGGATGCAGATGCACAGCATGACCCGCGATTTATTCCAGATTTTTTGAAAGCGGTTCACCAAAAAAAGGCCGATATAGTTATTGGCAATAGAATGGAATATACACACAATATGCCCACCGTGAGGAAGCTAACCAATAAAATCATGTCCTTTATTATTTCAAAGGTTACTAAGCAATATATTCCGGATAGCCAGTGTGGTTACCGTCTCCTGAAACGTAACGTACTAGAAAGGGTGAAAATAGAAACTTCAAAATACGAAATGGAGTCCGAGATTCTTTTCAAAGCTGCTAAACAGAATTTTAAAATCGATTCTGTTGAAATATCTACTGTTTACAAAGATCAAAAGAGCAACATAAATCCTTTAGTTGACACTTTTAGATTTATAAGATTATTAATAAATTTTGTATTAAAAAAATGACTTATGAAGAACAAAGACAGCAAATGGTGCAGACACAGTTAATTTCCCGTCATATTTGTGACTCGCGGGTTATCAAGGCCTTCCGAAAGGTACCCAGAGAGGAATTTATACCCAAAAAAAACCGCCAGGATGCTTACGGCGATTATCCGTTACCTATCGGTGAAGGTCAAACTATTTCACAACCTTTTATGGTAGCGCTAATGACTCAAGCTCTAGAATTGAGGGAAGATGATTGTGTTTTGGAAATCGGAACGGGTTCCGGGTATCAAGTAGCTATTTTAGCTGAAATTGCAAAAAAGGTTTTTACTATTGAGAGATTTTCCGAACTTAGCGAACGTGCCCAGGCTACCCTTAAAAAATTGGGTTATAAAAATATATTTTTTCATGTTGGAGATGGAACTTGTGGTTGGCCGCAGCATTTACCCTACCAGGCCATTGTGGTAACGGCAGGGGCTCCCCATATACCTTTTCCTTTAATCGAACAATTATCAGAAGGGGGCAGAATAGTCATTCCTATAGGAGGTACTTTCGGACAGACTTTAATTCGGGCGCGCAAGAGCGTGGGCAGTATGGAAGAAGAGAGAATTTGTGGTTGCGTATTTGTTCCCTTGATTGGGAAATTTGGATGGCATAAAGATGATCGAAACTCTTTTTAGAATTTTGGCTGGGAAAAATATATCACCCGGATTTATTATATTTATAGTTTCCGCACTTCCTGTTTCAGAATTAAGAGGAGCTATTCCTTTGGGACTTTTAGCTATGAAGCAGCCCATCTTAAAAACATATTTAATTGCCGTTTTAGGTAATATGGCCCCTGTGGCGCCGCTACTTTTATTATTTGAACCCATTTCTAATAAGTTGCGCAAGTTCGGATTGTTGGCCAAATTTTTTGACTGGCTTTTTTTGCGCACACGTAAAAGAGCAAAACTTGTTGAGAGATTTGAAGCCTTAGGCCTTCTTTTGTTTGTCTGCATACCGTTGCCGATTACCGGGGCCTGGACCGGATGCATAGCCGCCACACTTTTTAAAATACCTTTTAGGTTAGCTTTTTTATCAATATTCGCAGGGGTAATGATAGCGGGTTTAATTGTAATTTTATTAACTAAAGGTATTATAATCTTTTTTTAAATAAAAAAGAGGCAGGCATGATGCGAGAGAGAGGCCTGGTGCATATTTATTACGGCGATGGAAAGGGTAAAACTACAGCCGCATGCGGTTTGGCTTTGCGGGCAGCTGGTTGGAATGAGAAAGTTTATCTATTTTTTTTCTTCAAATCGCCTTTAGGGCACGGTGAAATGATATCATTGGCAAAGCTGAAAAATTTTAAAAAATTTTGTTTTACCAGGCAACATCCTTTTTTTATCAAGGAAGATAAAAGGAAATCTTATAAGAAAAAATTGAAAATAGAATTAAATGAATTTTTAAAAAAAATCGAAATAGTCTTAAAAACAAAGAAGAAAAAGTTGGTAATTTTAGATGAAGTGCTTGCAGCTATAGATGAAAATCTTATTTCGAAAAGGAAATTAATAGATTTATTAAAAACAAAGGCACCCAAAATAGAAGTTGTATTAACCGGATGTCCCCGTCCACCAAAAAGCATTTTAGTATTGGCTGATTATATAAGTGAAATTAAAAATTTAAAACACCCTTATCAAAAAGGTGTTCCTGCCAGAAAAGGGATAGAGTTTTAAAAATTAACGTGATGTGTGACTTTTAGGTGAAACTGATGAATTTTTTCACTCCAGTGCAATTTTTTAACGCAAAGGTCTTTCGCAATTTAGGTGGCTGCGAAACTCGTCCGCCCAGGCGGACTCAAACAGTCCTCGCCATCCCGGCACATAAAAGCGCCGGGCAGCCTAACTTACTCAAGCTGCTTTGCTAAAATTGCAAGTCGTTCAAAAATTATCAGTTTCACTTTAATGAATATATTAAAAAAGTTGTACATGGCGTTAAAAATTATTTATAATAAAAGGGGAGGTATGAGGTGAAAAAGTACTTTTGGTTGGCATGGTTAACATTGATAAGTATTTTGATATTTTTGCCCAGGGTAGAAGCTAGTTCTATAGATGGTCCCAAAACCCAGGGTTTTGGTAAATACTCCGTTGGGTTAGTGGGTGAATATATATTTGAAAAAGATTTAAAATATGATGATGGTTTAAATTTGGCATCCGGAGAAGAAGTTGAAAATGCAAAAATCGAACATTTATATCGCGTAATGGCAAAATATAATTTTGGATTCTGGGAAAATTTGGATATGTATGTAAAATTAGGTGTAGCTAATTTTGGAGCCGGCTATGACGTAACTAATAATTTGGGTAAAAAAACGAGAGATTATACTATGGATGGCAAAGCTAACTTTACATTTACAGTGGGCACGAAAGGCACTTACGAATTTACGAAAACCTGGCTTCTGGGTGCAGATGCTCAATTTGGAAGATATAGCAGTAAAGATGATACCATCTGCGAAAATTTAACTACCGGTGTTGAAACAACCACTTTACAAAAGCCAACTATTCTTCAGTGGCATTTTGCTTGTTATTTGGCAAAGGAATTTAAAAACCTAATGCCTTATGTGGGAGCTAGATATTCTGATTTAAAAATGACTGTTAAGTCAGAAACAGTTTGCTATAAAATGAAGGCTAAAAATAAAGTTGGGGTATTTGTAGGCCTTGGATATGAAATTGGCGACCATTGGCGCTTCAATGTAGAAGGTGGATTTATAGATGAAACCGCAATCAGTCTTTCCGGCGCCTATAGATTTTAAGAGCAGATAAGAGCAAAATGTTTATTTATTAATTTGATTTTACTTCTTGCTGAGGTTGTATTTAGCTTAAGTTTGTGATATATTTTAAGAAATGAAAGATTTTATATTTTGTGACAAGGTTTTTAAAATAGCTTTTGCCGCTTCGCTTATATCTCATGGTGCCCTTTTATTAAAACCAGCAAATTTTCATCCCATGATGGCCGATAATACTATAGAAGTAACTTATTTAGAACAAAGATCTTCGGCAGACAATTTAATGAGTTCGCAGGCCGCAACTTTTAAATCCGAAATCAATAAAAGGCCGTTAGAATTAAAAGTGGCCAAAAGTTATCTGAAAAAAGAAGAAAAACTCGAGAGCATAAAAGAAGAGATTGTACTAAAAAAGAGAAAAAAGAAAGTTATTGTAAAGAAAATTGATCAGGACTTTGGAAATAAAAAGAATATTTTATCTCAAAAAACGCCGGAGTTTTACGATTATTATCGATATTTAAGAAAGAGGATAAAGGAGGCTATTTTATATCCTCACCATTTCCGGGAAGGTGAAATTCTGGTTAATTTTACTCTTTGCCGTAACGGAACCTTAAAAGAAATTTCTGTTGTCGATGATTTTAGCGTAAATAATGCTTATCTTCGTTATGCAGCTATTCAATCTGTAAAGGAGGCATCTCCTTTTAAGCCATTCCCAAAAGAGTTGACCATGAAGGAAATGCCATTTCAAATTTTTATTTCCTTTGAATTTTTAAATTAATTTATTTATGTTTGAACCAAGATTTTATCGCCAGCGGCTTAACGCCAAAGATCTTTTTAAATTTGAAGTTAAAATAGGCGAAACAGATATTTTTATTCGGGCCAATTGTGATTTATCAAAGATTGCTTTTAGGTTTACCCGTTTTTTGCGTTATCAAATACAGAAATATATTCAGCTTCACTTCTCTTTTTTAAAAAGCCTGGAACCACTCGAAGTTGATATTGAAGCACCAAAGATAGTTCAAGTTATGCAAGCCGCTTCCCTTAAAGCCGGCGTTGGGCCCATGGCGGCCGTGGCAGGTGCATTGGCTGAATTTGTCGGCAAGGAATTGCGAGAAAAAAGCCCCGAGATTATTGTCGAAAACGGCGGGGATATTTATCTTAATACATCAAAAAAAAGACTTGTTCAGATATATTCCGGTGCGTCTAGGCTGGGTAAGAAAATAGCTATAGAAATAAAGCCGGAAGATTCACCGCTTGGAATTTGCACTTCCAGTAGAACAGTTGGGCATTCATTGAGTTTTGGTATAGCTGATGCATGCTGTGTGATAGCAAAGTCGGCATGTTTAGCAGATGCTTTTGCTACGGCACTCGGCAACAGCATTAAAAGCGAATATAATATTGACAAAATCCTGAATAGTTTTGCCGCCCATAAGGAGATTTTAGGGATGGTAGTTATTGTTAAGGAAAAGTTAGCTTGTATTGGAGACATTGAACTGGTTAGAATTTAAAATTGGCAATAAAAAAATTTATACTACATTTGATTTAGTTATGCCCTTCTTTGCAGGAACCAGGAAGGTATTATCCCTGTGGATTAACATGTATTTTGGGATTTAGGAATAAGTTTATTTATTAATAAAAGGAGGAAAGAATATGGCAGAGGGAAAAGCTAAGAAGGCAGGAAAGGCAAGTTTAAAAATTATATTAGGGCTCATACTGCTTGTTTTGGGAACTTGGGCTATTGTAGGTTGGTGGCAGAATTTACTGGTATTGATAAAAGGTGCCCTTGGAATAATTCTAATTTTGGCAGGAGTAATAAGTTTAGCAATAGCTAAGGAATAAAATAGTTTTTTGCCAGAATAGGTAAGTTTTTGTTTTTTTAATTTATTTTAAGACTTCGAAAGCTTTAGCAATCTTGGTAGATATTTTATTTAATATCTAAAATGACGGAAGTTGGCACGTTTATTTTTATTATTTAGATTAAAATGAGGGTTTGTTTTATGAAAGTTGGTCTGGCTTTAGGCGGTGGTGGTGTTAGGGGCATGGCCCACATAGGCGTTCTGGAGGTTTTTAAAAAAAATGGTATAGAAGTTGACCTTGTCACCGGAACCAGCATGGGTTCTATTATAGGAGGCGCTTATTGCCTGGATAAAGACATAGAAGGGGTTAGGAAAAAAATATTAGAATTGGTTCGCTCTAAAGAGATTTTAGACCTCGAAAAATTGTCTGCGCCTACTCCCCAAGAAGAAAAGCGCATTTTGATTGAAGGGCTGGTTACTTTCGTAAAAGACTTATACTTGTGGAATATGAAAGCTATCAAAAAATGGCTCCTTGATATTTCTAAAATAGGAATACTCATAAATGATTTGGTGGGCGAAAGAAAATTTGAAGAGTTAAAATTGCCGTTTTTTGCAATAGCTTGTGACTTAAATACAGGCCTGGAAGCAATACTTTCCGATGGCAGCCTCAAAGAGGCTTTATTAGCATCCAGCGCTATCCCGGGTGTTTTTAGCCCGATTCAAAAAGGAGATAGAATTTTGGTTGATGGAGGCACAGTAAGCCTTACACCTATCAGCGCTTGCAGAACCAAGGGCGCCGATTTTGTTATCGCCGTAGATGTAGCTGAGTCGATCAGGCCTCGTAAGTTTACAAATGGAATGGAAATAATTTTTCAGACGGACTTGATTACTCAATGCGAATTAAACCGCTTTAGCTTGAAAGAGGCGGATTTTGTAATTAAGCCGCAGGTTAAAGAGGTAAGTTGGGCGCAGTTTTCTTTAACTGGAGAGTGTATAAAAAAAGGAGAAGAAGCGGCTCAAGCGGCAATATTTAAGATAAAGTTTTTAATAGAAGAGAGGAAAAAATATTTAAAAAGGAAAAGAAGTTTTAGGGAAAAATTATTTTCGATGTGGAAAAAGTAAATTTACAATTCTTGATAAAATTAAATTTCGGAGAAAGGGTGATTTTGTATGCCTAAAATAGAAATCCGCAAACAAGAAGATTTGGGGAAGGCGCTTCGCAGGCTAAAAAGAAAACTCGAAGAAGATGGTGTATTGCAAAATCTTAAGGAGCGCGAACACTACGAAAAGCCAAGTGAAAAGAAAAGGCGAAAACGGAAATGTTTGCAAAAAAGAAAAAATAAGGGGTAAAAAGAGAATTGGAACTTCTAATAATTGTTTTACCTATTTTGCTATTGGTAATAGTAGTTGAGATTGGAGCGGTGGCTCTTAAAATGACCGGCCTTGATATAAGGACTGCTCGTTTTCAGTCTCTTTCAGCTTTTACAGGTACAGGTTTTACAACTAAGGAAGCCGAAGATGTTGTTATTCATTCCCAGCGGCGGCGAATTATTATGGGTTTGATTTTTATGGGTTTTGTTCTTTGGGCACTGCTCGTTTCTTTCATAATCAATGCACTTTTTAGCAAGCATGAATTTATTCCTGCACTTGTTCAGTTAAGTGTCCTGTTGATTATTTTGATGTTTTGTTATGGCTTGGCCAGAAATAAAGCCTTTATGAGAAAATTCCAGAAAGGAATCGAAACTTTACTTGAGCGGCGCACAAGGCTTAAAAAAAGAAAGATAGAGGAAATACTTCACCTGGCCGAAAATTTTGGCGTGGCCGAGATTTTATTAGAGAAAAATTCTCCAGATATAGATAAGACTTTAGCCAAATCAACTTTTAGACAAAGAGATATTTTAATTCTTGCCATTGAGCGCAATAATCATATCATACCAACCCCAAAAGCCAGTGATATTTTGAAGGAAGGCGATACTCTTATTTGCTATGGTAAGTTAAAAAATATGAGACAGACTGGTAAATGATAAAGGCTGCGCATGATTTCCAAAACGAAAAAATATGAAAGTATAATTTTCATTTTAGTTTTTCTCCTTGTTAGTTTAATTTTTCTTTCTTTTTTCTCTCCCAAAAAAGCTTCTTGCCGGGAAGATTTCAAAATAAATTCCCGTTCTACGCTTCTAGAAAATGGCCTTGAGTTGATAACAGTAGAAAAATGCCATACTCCCATGGTGAGCCTTGTGTTGATAATAAAAGCCGGCGCTGCTTATCCAATTGAATTTTCTGCCGCAGGTACGGCTCATTTTGTCGAACATATGCTTTTTAAAGGAAGTGCTAAATATACAGAGGAGCAAATTAACCAGGAGTTTAGCGCTATGGGAGGTTATATTAACGCCTATACCACTTTTGATTATACTGCCGTGTATCTTAGTGTTTTAAGGCAACATTTTGATGAAGCTCTTGAGATTTTAACAGATATGGTTTTTAATTCAGAATTTATGGTTCAAGATGTAGAAAAAGAAAGACTGGTTATCTTAAATGAAATTAATTTGAATTTGGATGAGCCGCCTAGAAGGTTAACGCGAGAATTATTTTTAACCGCCTATCAAAAAAGCCCCTACCGATATCCCATTATTGGATATAGGGATTTATTTGCACGTTTAAGTCGGGATGATCTCTATAATTTTTACAAGCGATATTACTGCCCGGATAACATGGTTTTGGCCATAGTGGGAGATGTTAATTCCATTAAAGCGGAAAAATTGGTTAAGAAAAAGTTCGGAGCGTATAAAAGAAAGGGATTGCCCCAAGAAATATCTATCACAGAGCCACGCCAGGTTTCGTTTCGCAGAAAAGATGTAGATTTTCCAATTCCTGTTAGTAAAATAGTTTTTGCTTATCAAGGTGTTGATATTTTCAATAAAGACCTTTTTGCTTTGGATTCCTTGAGTGTAATTTGCGCCGGCATGCCCGGTTCAATTTTAGAAACCGAACTAGTTGAGAAGAAGAAAATTGCCCTGGAAGTGAATGCCTATAACTATACACCAGAGCATAAGGGACTGTTTGTTATCACTGTAGATTGTGAGCCCCGCGCTACTGAAGAGGTTATACGGTCGGTAAACAAAATAATGAATAATTTAGGAACAAAAGGAGTGAGTCATGCTCAACTTTCTAAGGCAAGAAATTATTTTTTGACTGATTATTATAAGAGACTTGAGACGAATGAAGGCCTGGCCAAACAGATAGCTATTGATTATGCACTGGTAGGAGACAGCAATTTTTCTGCCGCTTACTTAAAATCGATAGGAAGTTTAAATGTAGCTCAGTTAAAGAAAGCGGCTTCCAGGTACTTTAAGAATTCAAATTTAACTGTGGTTGTTCTGTCTGAAAAAGGCAAGCAAGAGAAATATAAAGAGCAATTTTCCCAGGTCGATAAGACCCTTCCTTCAAAGGAATTAGGAAGGTCTATCCCTGTGGATAAGACCCCTCCTTCAGGGGAATCAGGAAGGTCTATCCCTATGGATAAACCGCTTCTAAAAACTCTGCCTGGGGGCCTGAGGGTAATTTTAAAAGAAGATAGGAATACCCCGCTTCTTACTTTCAGAGTAACTTATCTTGGTGGGCTGGGGAGTGAAGTTGAGCCATTTTGGGGGATATCTAATTTAACTGCCAGTTTGTTTTTTGAAGGCACAAAGAGTTATAACAAAGATAGAATAGATGATTTTCTATCAAGTCGGGGAGCATTTTATACAACTTATAGCGGGAATAACAGTTTTGGTTTTTCTGTTGAGCTCCCCTGCGAATATGCTAAAGACGCATTTAAATTGATAGAAGAAATAGTGCTTGAAGCGACATTTCCTTCTACCCAATTAGAAAAACAAAAACGAATTATAAAAGCTGCCATTGAAAAACAACACGCCGATATCTTTAGACTGGGCTATTTGACGTTAAAGGAATCCCTTTATGCAAAAAACTGTCCCTTTTATTATGCTAAGCTGGGCAGCCTTAAATCAGTAGAGCTTTTGGAAAGAAAAGATGTAATGGATTATTATCAGAAACACCTTATTCCCTCCCAAATTGTTGTCGGTGTTTTTGGAAATTTCGATTGTGCGCAAATCATGCCTTATTTAAAAAAGATTTCTTTCGCCTTGGCAAAAAAAGGAACAAAATTTCAATCCCCACAGTTATCCGAAGGCACAAGTTTATTAAGCAAAGAAAAAATAACAAAGTATCTTCCCAAAAAACAATCCATGGTTTTAGTGGGTTTTAAGACCATGAGTGTTAAGAGCAATGATAAATATGCGTTAGAGGTTTTAACAAAAATAATTTCTGGTTCCGGCGCCAGGCTTTATAAAAGCATAAGAATCCAAAAAGGTTTTTCTTATACGCTGGGCGCCTTTAATACTTATGGATTAGATAAAGGTTTTTATACAATTTACGTAGCTACAACTAAAGATCATACAGAAGAAATAATTGCATCTATTGAGAAAGAGATAGCTCTCTTAAAAAAAAGCGATGTTCCGACAGAAGAACTCGAACGTGCAAAGCAGGCAATTATCGGTGAGTATTTGAGAGGGCTGCAGGCAAATACTAATTTCTCTTTTACTTGCAGCTTGGATGAACTATATGGTTTTGGATATGATTTTTATGATAAGTATCCTAATCATATAAAACAGGTTAGTGCTCAGGATATAAGAAAAATTGCCGAGAAATATTTTAAGAAATCGGCTACAGTAGTTGTTTTAGGCCACTAGAAGTATAATTCTAAACAGTTTATAAAGTCGGTCATTATATTTTGTGTTTCGGATTTCGTGTTTGCAGGCAAGTATGAGCAGAGGAGGCTGTGCAATGTATTTGTTCCATATTTCGGGTTTCGAGTTTTAATATAGGTTAAGGTTGTCCCAAATAAAGTTTTTTCTTATGGGATTCTTCGGGATACTGCCTTGAAAAGGAAAGAGTGGGCTTTTTAAGTTCTTATTGCAGCCACACTTATAAAGATGTATAATAAAAAAAGAGACTGGAATTTAAGTGAAGCCATAATTTGTGGAGCGAAGCGCCCTGAGAAATTCGAAGAATTTCCAGGATTAAGTCCCCGAAATCTTATAGATTTCAGGGGAAACATAAATTGTCTGGCCGAATTTATCCCGAAGGAGATACTTCTATGAAGAAACTTCATTCGGGATTTAATTCCCCCCGACGATTCGGGGTCATTAAAAAAGGAGGTTTTGCAATGATTAGAGAACCGGTGATGGCCGGCCAGTTTTATCCGGGTGATAAAACTTCTTTGCTCAAGATGCTTAAGGGCTTTTTTAAAGATGGTGAGGCTGTCCGGGATATGAAGGCAGCTGTGGTGCCACATGCAGGTTATATGTATTCTGGTAAAGTTGCCGGCAGTCTTTATTCGGTATGTTCTAAGAAGATAGAAACAGCCGTTATTATAGGGCCAAATCATACCGGCTTGGGGAGCAATTACAGTCTTATGAAAAGCGGTATCTGGCGCACTCCACTGGGAGATGTAAGCATAGACGAAGAAATAACTGCACAGATTTCTAAAAATGCTGAAATTTTAGACGAGGATTTCGAAGCTCAACGCGGTGAACACTCTATTGAAATACAATTGCCGTTTCTTCAATATATAAATCCTAAAATTAAAATTGTTCCCATGGTTCTTGCTGCCCACAATTTAAAAAATTTAGATATCATTGCTAATTCTATAGCACTGGCAGTTAAAGAAAGTCCGAAAAAGATATTAGTAATTGCCTCCAGCGATTTAACTCATTACGAAGAAGAAAGCGTAGCCAGAGAAAAAGACAAAAAGGCCATTGAGGCTATAGTTGCTCTTGAT
>DAOVKU010000047.1 GCA_030631665.1 Candidatus Omnitrophota bacterium | reverse complement strand
GTTCTTTCAAAATTAAAAATGAAATCTCCTTTAGTAATTAAAAGCCGGGTGGTTTACAAAAAAATTGCACAGAACTTTAGTGGCGAAGACCTTGATAGTATATGCAAGGGTTGTCAATGGCTGGATAAGGGTTGGTGCAAAGAAGGCTTGGAGGAATTGAAATCTGAAGCGGCGGTGTAGCTCAGTTGGTTAGAGCAGTCGGCTCATACCCGGCGTGTCGGCCGTTCGAATCGGCCCACCGCCACCAATTGTCTATAGTCCATAAACAATAGTCCGCAGTCCACAGAAAAAACTATAGATTATGGACTACCTGTGCTCGTCAGGCTATGGACTGTGGACTAAATAGAATTATGCGTTTGGAGCAAAAATTCAAAAACACAATTTCTAGATATAACCTTCTAAATAGAGGCGACAGAATCATTGTTGCTGTTTCCGGCGGCCCCGATTCGGTGTGTTTGTTAGTTTTATTAAATACTCTTAAGCAAAAACTCAATCTCTATTTACACGTTGCTACCTTCAATCATTTAATTAGAGGCAAAGAGGCAGAGCAGGATATCGAGTTTGTTAAAAAGATAAGTTGTGGATTAGGCCTGGCGGTGACAGAAGGAAAGGGCAACGTTCCTGAATTTGCGAAAACAAACAAATTATCTCTGGAAGAAGCCGGAAGATTCGCCAGATTCAATTTTTTAAAGAAAGTAGCCGCAGACAATAAGGCAGGCAAAATTGCCCTTGGCCACAATTTAGATGACCAGATTGAAACTTTTTTAATGCGTCTTTTTCGTGGAGCAGGGCTAAAGGGATTAAGTGGCATAGCTCCAAAAAGAAAAGAAGGGCATTTTGAGTTAATCAGGCCTTTAATAGAAATTTCAAGGCGGGACATAAAGGCATTTTTAAAGAAGAAAAAGCTTAAATTTAGAATTGATAAAACTAATCGAAGCCGCAAATATTTAAGAAACAGAATAAGATTTTCTTTAATACCCTTTTTGCAAAAGGAATATAATCCGAAAATTAAGGAAATCATCCTTAGGACCATTCACAACATAAAAGAAGGCTACGAATTTTTAGAGGCGGAGGCAGAGCCGGAGGCAAAAAAAGCTATATATAGAAAAGGCACGCGTGTATATCTGCGTCTGGAAAAATTAAAAGGTCTTACACAGATAATCAAAACTCATGTTTTAAAAAGAGCCGTTTTGGAAGTAAAAGGTAATTTAAGACAGTTTACTTTAGAGAACTGGTTTGCGCTTGGGAAATTAGCATTTGAATTACAAAGCGGTAAACAACTGTCTTTGCCGGATAACATCGTTGCCAGAAAAGTATATCGGAATTTGGTCTTTGAAAAAAAAGTTCCCACAAAGAGAGCATTATTAAAAAAAAGAAAAAAGATAAGTTGTCCGGGTTCAACAAATGTGCGTGAGCTGGGTATAAAAATTTTAGCCGAGGCTTTAGGTAACATTTCAAGACCTGAAAAAAAGTCGAGGTGGGTAGAATTTTTTGATGCAGATAAGATAAAGGGATCTCTTTTTGTTCGCACAAGAAAGGAAAAGGATATATTTAGGCCCCTGGGGATGCGGGGCAAGAAAACTTTAAAAAAATTTTTTATAGATGAAAAAATCTCAAGCTTGGCGAGAGATAGAATCCCTATTGTCGAAGACAATCAGAAAATTATCTGGATAGTGGGCAACCGTATCTCAGATGAGGTTAAAATAACACAAAAGACAAATCATATTTTGAAATTGGAAGTCAAAAATATATAGAAAAAAATGATGAGACAAGAAGAGGGAAAAGAAAAGCGAAAGTTTATAAGATTGCCGACTGTCTTTCCTGTTCATTTCAGGATTGTCAGCCGGGAGGATAAAACTCCCCTTACCGAAACAAGGCAGGCCTTTACCAGGGATGTTGGTAGGGGTGGTATGTGCCTTGAAGTAAACAATTTAAAAGATGAACTTGCCGCAAAACTGCAAAAGGGAGAGGTTAAGCTTTCTTTGGTGATAGAAGTACCCTTTTCCACAAAGCCCATAGGTGCTTTTGGCCAGGTAAGATGGATTGAAAAAACAAAGGAATCTTATCCAAATAAATATTTGCTTGGTATTTCCTATGAGATTATTTCAGAAAAAGAAAGAAAGAAAATAATCAGTTATGCCAGGGCGCTGATATGGAAACCGAAACTGATTGCCATCGCGGTACTTATACTTATCCTGGCAGTTTGTTTTACCGGATACAGGGTTTTCCGGGAGAAAAAAGCAAAACAGGCTGCACAGCAAAGGATAATTGTTCTCCAGAAAGACAGAGAAGTATTAGAAAGGCAGTTAGATGAGATCGATGTTGTCAAAGAAGAGGCAGAAGAACGATTAGTTAGGCTTCAGAATGAGCATTTGGCGCTTGAAAGAAAAATTTCAGAATTTTCAAAAGCAAAGGTTTCGGAAAAAAAGTTAAAAGAAATTAAAGCAAAACTCGAAAAATCTCAGACTTTCATTTTTTCTTTAAGAGAGGAAATAGATGAAATTTCAAGGGAAAAAGAGTTGCTTGCCAGAGATGTCAGCAAATTAAAAGGGCAAATTCCCGTCGAGGCCGTAAGTGTTTTTTTAGCAAACAATCGTTTCCTGGAGGGTATTTTAGTTGATGAAAATGTGAGTTTCGTGAAAGTAAAGTTGGTTACCGGGACAGTTACGCTCGATAAAAATACAGTTGTTAAAATTAGACCTTTGTCGAAATCCCAAGCACTCAAAGTGGAGCGCGAAATTAAAAAAGCGGAATTAGAAAGAAAAAAAGCCGAAGAAAAACGGAAAAAATTTATTAAGGAACAAAAGGCAAAAGAACTTGTTTTATATGAAGGCAAATGGATTAAAAAAGAAAAGTTAACTGCGATTAAGGAAAAAGGAGAAGAAAAAGAAGCGGTAATTAAAGTTATAAAAGATAGGAAGATAGAAAGTATAATTGGTAAGGGCATAGCAAAAATAACAGTTGACGAAAAAAATATTATTGTTAACGGAAAACCATTTTTTATTAAAGGTGTTGCCTATGGCATAAGTTTCCCCGGTTATCCGGAAGGGGCGGCGGGTTTTGAGCAAATTCCGCTTGAAACTTTTGAAAAGGATTTTAAGGCCATGAAGGAAATAGGCATAAATACTATAAGGACTTATGAGCCCTTGCCTGATAAACTTCTTGATTTGGCTGAAAAATATGGATTATTCGTAATTGAAACCGTAGTTTATCCTACCGGTTATACTGATTATACCCACGCCGGACAATTAATTACTTTAAAGGAGACAGCTATTAATAATGTACTTAAACACAAGGATAGATCATGTATACTTATGTGGTCTATCTGGAACGATGTCCCCTTTGAATGGGATGCTTCAGGTAATATAGTTAAAAGATACGGGAAGCGACAGGTAAATGATTTTTTAAAAGAGATCTATGACGCCATTAAGGCCGTAGATAAGCACCACCCCATAACAGCTGCCAATGTTTTAAAAGTAAAGGGTTATGATATCGGCTTTGATTTTTTGGATTGTATTGGCGTAAATGCTTATATAGGCGGTCATGGATATACCTGGAGTGGCGAGAATGCGGCCCAGGAGAATGTTGAAGAATTGGTGAAGCTTTCCAAAAAATATAAGAAGCCGGTTTTTATCACTGAAACGGGTTTTAGTACTTTTATAAAAAAAGACACACAGGATAATGCTTTAAAAATTCAGCTCGAAGCCTTAGATAGAAAAACAGCCGGCGTGATTATTTTTGAATGGGCGGATGAGTGGTGGAAGGCTGGTAATCCGCAGGTACAGGATAGGCATATCGAAGAACACTGGGGTATTATGAGTGCAGAGAGAGAGCCCAAAGCCGGCTTTGATGTTGTAAAAGATTATTTTACCAAAACCCCAACATTCTCAGAATAAATAAAAGAAATTTTAATTTATAGAGTTTAATCCAAAAACTGACTATAGTTGCTCAACTGGGATTTTTTTGCTATAATAACTATGATAAATAAAGGTGATTTATAAATGAAAAAACAAATTAAAGGAAAACCAAGTTTAAATCTAAAGGGAATAAAAGGTCCAAATAAGGGCATTTTTCTATGGTTGTTTTTAATTTTTGCTCTTATGCTTATTATGCATAATTTTTCAGGGCCTAGGCCCCAGCGACTTTCTTACAATGAATTTTACCAGATGGTTTTAGGTAATACTGAGACTCATCAAATTAAGAACGCTGTGAAAAAAGAAGACATCATAGAAGGAAAATTATCAAATGGCAGCGCATACACAGTTAATATCCCGGAGGATGACCAGGATCTCTTGAGGCTTTTGAGGGAAAATGTGAGAGATTTTGATATTGAGCCCGCCAGGACTTTCTGGACAAACCTTCTGTTTAGCCTGGGACCGTTGGTTCTTTTCTTTGTCTTTTTCTGGTTTTTGATTTATCGTGGTGCTTCTCAAGGCGGAGGCAGGCTTTTATCATTTGGTAAAAGCAAGGCAAAGCTCTCTGTAGGCAAGGCAAAGGTTACCTTTGATGATGTAGCTGGAGTTGATGAAGCCAAGAATGAGTTGAAAGAAGTTATTGAGTTTTTAAAAGATCCAAAGAAATTTCAACGCCTGGGAGGTAAGATTCCCAAGGGTATACTTTTAGTTGGGGCTCCCGGCACGGGCAAAACCATGTTAGCCAAAGCTGTTAGCGGAGAGGCCGAAGTGCCATTTTTTAGTATAAGCGGTTCGGATTTTGTAGAAATGTTTGTAGGTGTTGGTGCTTCCCGGGTTCGCGATCTCTTTGAACAAGCTAAGAAAACCGCGCATTTGGGAGGAAAGGGTGCAATTATTTTTATAGATGAAATAGATGCTGTTGGTCGCCAGCGCTTTGCAGGTATTGGCGGAGGGCACGATGAGCGCGAACAAACTTTAAATCAACTGCTTTCTGAAATGGATGGCTTTGACACCCAGGAAGGTGTTATTCTTATAGCAGCCACCAACAGACCGGATGTCCTTGATCCGGCTTTGCTCAGGCCGGGAAGATTTGATAGACACATTGTAGTTGACAAACCGGACATCAATGGCAGGGAAGCAATTTTAAAAGTTCACACCAGAAACATCAAGCTCGATAAGAAGGTTAATCTTCATTCCATAGCCCGCCAGACACCCGGTTTTTCCGGTGCTGATATAGCCAGCCTTGCCAATGAAGCAGCTTTGCTTGCAGCGCGTCACAATAAAGAAAAAGTAGAGATGCCTGAAATGGAAGCGGCTATTGAAAGAGTAATAGCGGGGCCCGAAAGAAGAAGTCGCGTTATCAGTGAGTATGAAAAAAATATTGTTGCCTATCATGAAGCAGGCCATGCCTTACTTTCGCTTTTGGTGGAAGGGGTGGATCCGCTTCATAAAGTTTCCATTATTCCCAGGGGGGCAGCTGCTTTAGGCTACACCATGCAGTTGCCTATTGAAGACCGTTACATTGTTACCAAAAAAGAACTGCTGGGTCAATTGATTGTGTTTTTAGGGGGGCGCGCAAGCGAGGAATTGATATTTAATGAGGTAAGTACCGGTGCACAAAATGACCTTGAGACGGCAACGCGCATCGCACGACGAATGGTTTGCGAATTTGGTATGAGTGAAAAATTGGGACATCTTACTTTCGGACACAGGAAAGAACAGATTTTTCTCGGAAGAGATACAACGGAAGAAAGAAACTACAGCGATTTTACCGCTCAGGAGATAGACAGAGAAGTTAAAAAAATAATAGATGAATGTTATAAAAGAGCAAAAGATTTGCTTTCCAAAACAGAAGACAAATTGAAAAAATTAGCAGAAAGCTTAAAAGAAAAAGAGGTAATAGGAGAAGAAGAAGTAAGAAGGATAGTCGCAATAGGAGTGGATGAAAGACAGAGTAATACAGATAAGAAGTCTCGCTGAAGCTAAAAAGCTTTTAGCCGAAATCGGTGCTTATAAAACAAGCTTTAATATAATGGCCCCCAAGGCCATATTGCGAATTTTATATTTAAAAGACATTCCTTTTACTATCTGCAATATACTCAAACAAGAAATGCTTTCTGTGGGCGGGGAAGTAGCTGTTTCAAAAGGAGTGGTTTCTGCTAAAGATAAAAAATCCGACTGTCTTGTTATTGGTAACCTTCCTCAGATTAAAAATTTAATTCTTAAATTAAAAAAACAACCATCTGCCTTCTTCGGAATTTCTTACAGAATAGAAAAACTCCTCCGAAACTATCAAAAAAAATTTTTAGAACTTAGATGTCGCAATTTCAGATTGAATTTAAATCGAAAAACCTATATAATGGGGGTATTAAATGTTACCCCGGATTCTTTCTCAGATGGCGGTCAATTTTTTGATGAAGAGAAAGCTTTTGAGCGCGCTCTTCAATTAGAAAGAGATGGGGCGGATATAATTGATATAGGCGGTCAATCTACAAGGCCGGGCGCAAAAGAAATTAATTTTAAAGAAGAGATACATCGGGTTCTTCCGATTATAAAAAGATTGCGCCGCAGGATAAAAATTCCTATATCAATTGATACATATAAATTTAAGGTAGCTAAAGCGGCTTTAGAAGAAGGCGCCTCTGTTTTAAACGATATTTACGGTTTAAAGCGGGACAAGCGGCTGGCGAAATTGGCTGCTAAATTTAAGGTTGGCGTGGTGCTCATGCATATAAAAGGAACACCTCGCTCTATGCAAAGAAAACCTTATTATAAAGATTTAATGGGCGACATAATTGATTCTCTTTCTCAAAGCATCGATCTTGCCCTTAATGCAGGAATTAGCGAAAAAAATATTGTGGTTGATCCCGGTTTGGGTTTTGGCAAAACAGTTAAACATAATTTATCCATAATTAAAAATTTATCCCAACTAAGGAGTCTTGGTTTTCCTGTTTTAATAGGTCCTTCAAGGAAATCCTTTATTGGGGAAACCTTACGCTTGCCCATTGGTAGGAGATTATATGGCACGATAGCTAGTGTGTGCGCTTGCGTTTTAAGAGGCGCAGATATAGTGCGTGTTCACGACGTGGCTTATGCAAAACAAGCTGTTAGAATTATAGATGAAATTTTAAGGAGCCCTAAATGCTCGAAGTAGCCTTAAAAATATGGAAGCCTTTTGTTGAAATTTTAATACTGTGGTATGCCATTTATGTATTGCTTCTTTTTATCAGGGGCACACGTACCGAGCAAGTTTTAAAAGGACTTCTGATTTTAATAGTAGCTTTTTTTGTTACCCAGAAATCAGGATTGGATGTAATTAACTGGATTTTGCGCCATGTGTTTACTTTTTTTGTTATCGCTTTTTTAATAATTTTCCAACCGGAGTTAAGGAGGGGGCTCGCAAGATTGGGGCAAAGTCCATTGTTCAGTTTGTTTGCTAAGGAAGAAAAAGTAATATATGAAGTTGTAAGGGGTGCAGCGGCCTTAGCCAGAAAGAAAATAGGGGCATTAATAGCCTTTGAGAAAGAAATTGGTTTGAAATTATATGTAGAGAGCGGCGTTCCACTTGATGCCAAAGTGACTTCAGAGCTTATTACCACTATTTTTATGCCCAACACGCCTTTACATGATGGAGGAATTATCATTAGAGAAGACAGAGTTATAGCAGCTGGTTGCCTTTTTCCATTAACAGATAATCCTAAAGTCAGCAAGACGCTTGGAACAAGGCACAGGGCAGCTATTGGCCTGACAGAAGAGACTGATGCCATTGTTATTATCGTCAGCGAAGAAACTGGCATAATGTCACTTGCACTTGGCGGAAAAATAATAAGAAATCTTGATGATAAAAAACTTATGAAGCTTTTGAAGGGTTTATATTCTCAGCAAAAAAGAAGAGCGGGGCAAGATGAAATGCTAAAGGAGCTTTATGAAGAGATGGATACTAAATAACCTTGGTTTTAAGCTTTTTGCTTTGATTTTAGCCACCGTCTTGTGGTTTTACATTCATGGTGAAATTACCAGCGTATTGATACAGGAGACATTTGAAGATATTCCTATTAGGCTGGTGGCCAACAGGGAAAAGCTGCTTTTAGCTAATTATCAACTTAGTGTTTCACCTAAGGAAGTAGATGTTCTTCTTCGGGGAGAGAAAGATCAAATTGAGAGAGTCAAAAAAAGTGATTTAAAGGCCCTGGTCGATATTAGTGATGTTAGCGGCGAGGGTATTTATAGTTTGCCGGTGAAGATTTTGTTGCCTGAAAACATAGAAACTGTCAGTAAACAGGTTAATCCTTCTGCCTGTCGGGTAGTTATAAGAGGTTTTGAAGTGCCGGCTGAAAAAATTTCTGAAAAAATTATGAAAGGGCTATGATTAAACTCGGAGTTAATGTAGATCACATCGCAACTTTAAGAGAGGCCAGAAAGACTTTTGAACCCGATCCGGTTTTCGCTGCTGTGCTGTGTGAATTGGCCGGAGCACAGTCAATAACAGTGCATTTACGCGAGGACAAGCGGCATATACAAAAAAGAGATGTCGAACTTTTAAGAAAAATAATCCATGTAAAGTTGAATCTTGAGATGTCCACCAGCATCGAAATAGTCGCAGTAGCACAAGACATAATACCCGATCAAGCAACTCTTGTTCCGGAAAAAAGACAGGAGATTACTACAGAAGGCGGCCTGGATGTAGTAGCTAAGTACTCAAAAATTAAGAAGACAATTAGCACCTTAAAGAGAAAAAAAATCCTTACCAGTCTTTTTATAAATCCCCAGCTAAAACAGATAGATGCTTCCAAAAAGGCCGGTGCTGATGCTATTGAAATTCATACTGGTCAATACGCTAATGCCACGGATCCAAAAAGACAAAAGTTAGAATTAGAAAAAATTTCTAAAGCCGCCACCTATGCCCATCACAAAGGTCTTATAGTAAATGCAGGGCACGGACTCAATTACGAAAATGTAATAGATATTCTGAAGATAGATTTCATAGAGGAACTTAACATAGGCCATTCAATAATTTCGCGCGCGGTTTTTGTAGGTTTGCCTCAAGCAGTGAGGGAAATGAAGCAGAGAATGAAAATAAGATGATTAAAGGTTCAGGTATTGATATAATTGAAATTAAACAGATGAGAGAAGCCCATAAGAAGTGGGGAAATAATTTTCTTAAAAAAATTTTTACTCCCAAAGAAATAAGTTATTCATTTAAAAAAAGATTTCCTTATCAGCATTTAGCCGGCCGCTTTGCTGCCAAAGAGGCTACTGTAAAAGCTTTTAGTAATGGCTGGGGGAATGCTGCCAATCTCAACTCTATAGAAGTTTCAAATGATAAAGATGGGAAGCCACGGATTGAACTAAAAGGAAATTTCAAAAAGTTATACGAGAGGAGAAAATTAAGTGAGATTGTTATCAGCATGTCTCACTCAAAAAATTTTGCTGTGGCAAGTTGTATTCTGGTAAAAAAATACATAATGATTAATATTTCTCTATCTACACGGAACATTCTTTTTAATCGCCCCCAAAATTCTCATAAAGGCAGTTTTGGGCATCTGTTTGTTGTAGCCGGTTCTCCGGGTATGACCGGGGCAGCTGCTTTGACTTGCATGGCTGCTTTAAGGAGCGGTTGCGGTGTGGTAACGCTGGGGACGCCTAAAAGCTTGCTTGAGATTATGGAAGTAAAACTTACTGAAATTATAAAAAAACCATTAATTGAAACTAAAGATGAAACTTTAAGCTTACGTTCTTTTTTAGATATTAAAAACTTTTCTAAAAGTTGTAGTGCGTTTGCTATTGGCCCCGGTCTTTCAAGACAAAAAGAGACCCAGAGACTTATCCGTAAAATTATAACTGAATTGAATATACCCATGGTAATTGATGCTGATGCCATCAATGCCATTGATGGACACGTATCTATTTTAAAGAAGGTGCAAGGACCTATAGTTTTAACACCGCATCCGGCCGAAATGGGCAGGCTTATAAAGAAAAAAACTTCTCTTGTTCAAAAAAACAGAACTAATTTAACAAAAAGTTTTGCCAATAATTATAATCTTACTCTTGTCCTTAAAGGCTACGAAACACTGGTTTGCAAGAAAAAAAATTTTTATGTCAATAATACCGGCAACTCCGGAATGGCTAGCGCTGGGGCAGGAGACGTTCTTACCGGAATAATTGGTTCTTTTTTGGCTCAGGGGATAAAAGAATTTGAAGCTGCTAAACTCGGCGCTTACGTGCACGGCTTAACAGGCGATTTAGCCATTAAAGATAAAGGCCAGTTAAGTTTAATTGCCGGTGATTTGATTGACTATTTACCAATTGCCTTTAGAAAAATTAAGTAGAGAGTATAGAAGAAATTAAAAGCCACACACTGCGCGAGGTTTAACCTCGTACATAAAATTTTAACTGATATTTTGTGTTTTTATATTCTAATGTGTTTTTATCTTTTTCCCGTTGACAACAAAACTCCTGTGTGTTAAATTTATTAAGCTAAAATAGATAGGCAAAAACCCGCCCAGGTAGCTCAACGGTAGAGCAGGGGTTTTGTAAACCTCAGGTTGTAGGTTCGATTCCTATCCTGGGCTCCACAAATTAAATAAGACTATAGTAGAAAGTTTTTTACTCCTTATTTATTAACTGCAGTTTACTTTCTATTAAATTATTTGGGGCAGGTACTCAAGTGGTCAACGAGGGCAGACTGTAAATCTGCTGGCGATGCCTTCGGAGGTTCGAATCCTTCCCTGCCCACCATCCTTCGCTTTTTAAAATATTTAAAAGCTATGGATAGCAGGCCGCGCATAAGCTGGCTTGCCCGCCGAAGCAAGGTATAGGCGGGTGTAGTTCAATGGTAGAACGATAGCCTTCCAAGCTATACACGGGAGTTCGATTCTCCTCACCCGCTCCAATTTTGTTAGCCAGTTTGCCAGTTGGCGAGTTGTCCGGTTAACCCGCAAACCCGCCAACCGAATTTTGGCACGCCTGTTGCTTTGTCTTGAAAACCATAAAAAAATACAAAAAAGCACTTGACAAGACCTTGAACTTATGATATAGTCTTGTTTTATCATCTCACCTAAGCACAATTTAAATACCTGCCCAATTCGATTGTTAGCGGACGAGCTCGTCGAGGAAGAGATAACCAGGAGGTGGTTAATATGGGCAGAATTATGAATGTTAATGAGGTAGCAAAATACCTAAATATGGTTCCTGATACCATTTACAGGAAGGCAAGAGCGGGCGAAATTCCGGCAGTAAAAATGGGTAAATGCTGGAGATTCCCCAAGGATACTTTAGATAAGTGGTTAAATGACCGCGCCTTGGAGCATAATGGTAACGGAAGGACCGCAAGGGTTTTATCATAATGATTAGGAGATTTGTGAGCTTGGCCCTTGTAGCTCAGTTGGCAGAGCGCGTCCTTGGTAAGGACGAGGTCACCGGTTCAATCCCGGTCGAGGGCTCCATTGTTGAAAATCATCGGAAAATAAAGGATTAGTTCGTAGTTATGAGTTCGTAGTTCGGAGTAAAAACAAAGTTTTAAAATTTCAGTCTATGAACTATGAACTACCAGCGAGCCCGAAGGGCGAGCGTACTACGAACTCAAAAGGAGGCAAAAATGGCTAAAGAAGTTTTTCAGCGCACTAAACCCCATATAAATATCGGCACCATCGGCCATGTCGACCATGGCAAAACCACTTTGACTTCGGCAATAACCATGTATCTAAACAAGAAAGGCTTCGCTGATATAAGAAGCTACGACTCTATTGACAATGCCCCTGAGGAAAAAGAACGCGGTTTAACTATCGCTATCAGCCACGTAGAATACCAGACGGAAAAGCGCCACTACGCCCACATCGACTGCCCGGGGCATGCCGACTACATCAAGAATATGATTACCGGGGCAGCGCAAATGGACGGAGCAGTCCTGGTGGTTTCCGCCTCAGACGGCCCGATGCCCCAGACCAGAGAACATATCCTTTTAGCCCGCCAGGTCAATGTGC
>DAOVKU010000118.1 GCA_030631665.1 Candidatus Omnitrophota bacterium | reverse complement strand
GCTATCCTTGATAGCCACGACTATCAGGCCTGTCCTCCGGGGCACTTCTGCCTCCCCGAGGGTTTTTCCGATAAAGCTGGAACCCGATAAAATTTCGGCTTCCTCCACTCTCAAGGTCATTCCTCTGCCGCGAATCATAATGTCCAGAAAGGCAACCACTACCGGCCTGAGCATTTCCGAGGCCATTCTTAGACCTCCGATAACATTCGGCAAAATAACCGAGTTGGCACCGGCCTTTAAAAGCTTAGGTTCTGACTCTTCCTCAATTGCCTGGGCTACAATCCGCAGCCGGGGATTGAGTTCACGGGCGGATAATACCACAAACAGATTATCTTTGTCATTGGACAACGCGCTTATTAACCCCTTCGCTTTTTTAATACCCGCCTTTAAGAGGGCGTCGTCTTTTGTCGGATCATCCTCCATATAGGGCAGGTTGTCCGAATCATCAATCATTTTAATCTGTTCAATATCCGGTTCGATAACTATAAAGTTACTTTTAGTCTTTACAAACTCATCGATGGCAGACCGGCCGGCGTCGCGCGCCCCGCATATTATATAATGGTCGTCTAATCGGTTGATTAACTTATCCATCTTTCTCCTCCTTAATATCTGTTTCAAACCTCCTTCGGCAATAAATTCGGCAATCAGGCCTATTCCATAAAACAACGCTCCTACTCCGCCCAAAATCAGAAATATGGTGAAGACCCTGCCGGGAGTCGACAGGGGATGAACTTCGTTAAAACCTACCGAGGTCAAAGTTATCACCGTCATATAAGCAGCTTCGAGGAACGTCCATTTTTCAATGACCATATATCCTGTAATGCCGACAATAATAACCGTCAGCAAGACCAACAAAATATTAACTATTCTGCCTTTAAGCCGCATAGCTTGTCCCTCCTTGCGATAGCACCACTTAGCATACCATATCTTAAATAAAAATCAAGGGAAATCGTTGACAGTTCTGCTTTTTTATGTTAATTTTAGATTGAGGAGGGCGATGAAATGATATTAAATTTTATTAAAAAAATTCTGTTATTGGTCGTTGCGGGAATGTTCATATTTTTGCCTTTATCGAATTCTTACGGCAATGACCGGGAAATTAAGATGTACGATGCGTTAGGCAGGGCGTATTCCGCCGCCAGCGAGCCGGATAAAGACTTAGCGCTTGAATGGTTTAAAAAAGCCGGGCAGTTTGCAAAAAAAATCAAAAACTGGCAGGGTTGTATAGACAGCGGTTATGGCCTGCTGGCCCTCAACGAAGATGAGCAAGCCATAGTTTTGTTTGACAAGGCGTTTGCATTTGCCAAGCGGCAGAAAGACTGGCGGGCTTGTATAGCGTGCGGTTATGCCTACAACAGCGTTCAGGCAAAATTGGCCACCAAACAAAAAACCGCCAGGGCATTTAAGCAGGCGGCTGATTTTTCCACTAAAGACGAGGACTGGCGGGGACTTATAGAAGCTGGAAAGGGCTTGGTCGATTTAGGAATGCCTCGCCAGGCCATCAAGTATTATGACCGGGCATTTCTGATTGCCAAGACGATAGAAAATACCGAAGGATTGGCAAGGATAGAAAGCTGCTACCGAAAGATAGCCGAAATGGAAAAGGCCAGAGAATGCAGGCGGATTTCCAAATCATTGAATGTTCCGCCACCGGGATGGAAAGCGCTGGGAGAAACTATTGCCTCTCCCCCTGAAATCAGCCCGGAAATCCAGAAGGCCAGCCGGCGAAGCGCTGACCGGGAAATTTCCGACAAGGACGAATGGCTTTTAGAACAAAGAAAGGCTGAAGTCAAACGAGACCAGAATGCAAAGGTTTATCTGAACTACTACTCCCGTTACGACAATTATTACGGTTGGCAGCCATATTATGGCTCCTGGATAAGAAACTGGGGCTTATTTTATTTGTCAAATTATTATTATTACCGAAATGGCTTCTGGTGGAGGAGCTACTACTATTAATAGTTACCTTGGTTGGCGCCAGGGGACACTTTCCCGATTGGGTTGGAAAGCGTCTCCAAGGGACAAGGGACAAGGGACATGTTACGTTTTTAAATAGAATCTTTAGGCAGCAACTAAAACATGTGTTGAAGCAACTTTTTCTTCTTTTGTTTTTGGTTTTATAATAATCTCTACATCCCGATCCAACTTATTTAACAACACTAAAAGAAGGTCTATGGAAAACATACTGAGTTTACCATTTACAAGACAAGAAATCTTTGATTGGGGAATATCAAGTAATTCTGAGGCTTCTTTTTGTGTGAGATGTCGTTCTTTGATGATAATCTCCGCTATGCGAAACATTATCTGGGCACGAGCCAAGGTTCTTCCAGGATAAGCAGCTCCTATGTCTGCAAATACATTTCCGCTTCCTCTGTAAACTTTTTCTTTTGTTTTCATATCGATTCACCTCACTCGTAATTTACTTCATAATCCTCTTTTGCTACTTTCAATCGCTTTTTAATCAAGTTAATATCCCGCTGCGAAGTTTTAATGCCGTGTTTTGATTTCTTTTGGAAGCAATGCAAAACATATATTACCTTCTTAAAACTTACGGTGTAAACTGCACGATAAGCGTTCCTATCAAAATTTTCGATAATCTCTAATACTCCGGCACCGCCGAATCCTTTTAACGGTTTGGCAGCTGCTGGCTTCTTACCCTCTTGAGCCTCAAAAAGTGCATATCCAATGTCATGTTTTACTTCTTCGGGAAACGCTCTAATATCTTTCCGGGAAGAGCCGATAAAGTTCAAGCCTTTCTCCATTCTGTCTCCATTTAAAGTATACCATATTTGGTATATTTTGTCAAGTTATTTTCGATATCATAACGCCCTCTAAAACATCTCGCAAAATTTTCCTACTATTTCTTCTAAGGTCTATCAGAGGAGCCAGGTTCACATTTCAAAACCCAGTGCCGTTATTTTTTTACAATAAATTCTCTAAGATGTTGATCACTTGGATATTTAAATATTGGTTTTATCGAGTGTTTGAATTCTTCAATCTTATTTTGTATTTCGAAGACAGCATCCATACGGCCGTCTCTTTCGTGTTGTGCAACTAACCAGTATAATTTTTTTGTTGGATCATATAAGATGCCCTGAAATTGCAGTATGTTTTCTTTTAATTGTATTTGAAGTACGATGTTTCCATAATTGTCTCTTACTTCAAATGCATTCATCGAATAATTTTTGTCGAATGAAAATTTTGGATTGATTTTCCATTCATTGTCTTTTATTTCAGCTATAAGATTTCCATTGGAATCAGCAATTGATATAGAAACATATACCTGTCCTTCTACTATCTTTACTTTTAATCCACGCTTTTTGAATATGCCAAAATCTCCTTGAAAAAGAGGCCCCTTATCGCCAATCTGTATTTTTGGAAAAACGCTCTTTGATGAATCGAGTATTATTTTATTTCCAATAACCCCAGAGCTTTTTAATGTTTTTATCCTT
>DAOVKU010000094.1 GCA_030631665.1 Candidatus Omnitrophota bacterium | reverse complement strand
GAGTTAAAAGCGGAAGTTAAAAAAGTAGAGAAGCCAGAGCAAAAGGAAAAAAGCGAATTGAAAACTAGACAGCAGGAGGCGACGCAGAGATTAAGAGAGCTGGAGAATAAAAAAATAGCTACCGAGTTACTCAAAAAAGCTCAGGAGGCCAGAATGATGCTGGAAGTTGATGAAGCCTATTTGCCGCCGCCAAGACGCAAACACAAAGAAGAAAAAGAGATAGAAACGCCGGAAGAAAAAAAAGATAGGGAAGAAACCGAGGCCAAGGCAAAGCTTATTGAGCAGATGAAGAGCATAACAGTTCCGGCTTTAAGCTTGACTGATGCTGACATCAGGGACGTAATAAGACAGTTAATGAATATGACCGGCGTTACTATTGTTCTTGATGAGTCAGCGCTTACTAAGGTAGCCGGTGAGGGAGCAATAAGAATTACCTTTACCACCGTCAACCCCATACCTCTCTTAGACCTCCTTGAATTATCACTTAAAGCCACGGGCTTAGGCTATAAAGTCGAACCTACTTATATTTGGATATCTGATAAGAATACACTGACCAAAGAGGACCTGGTAACCAGGGTTTATAAACTTAAGTATGGAGTTAAAAAGACCAGAAGTGTCAGCATAGAAGGAAGCAGCGAAGGCGCAGAAGAGTGGTAAGGCAGCAGCTTAATAAAAAAAGATTATAATGAAAATAAAAATATTATTAGTATCAGCAGGGTTATTAAGTGTGTTTTTTTTGTCGGCGGGATTGACTGCCCAGGAAGGCGATATTAAAGATTATCTGGAGCAGATTTTACCTCCTCAGGAAGGAAGAAAGATTGTTTTAAGCGAAGCCGCCGGCATGTTGACTATTACAGATACCCCTTCCAATCATAAGATTATAAAAAAAATACTTAAAGCCATAGATATAGGCCCTCGTCAGGTAACGATTGAAGCCAAAATAATTGAAGTAAAAACCGGCTTTTTAGAGGAAAAAGGAATTGATTGGTACTGGTACAAGGCTAATTTGCAAGGAGAGGATACCCGGGGCAACCGCCAGCCAAAACAGGCTTGGTCGCCTTATGCTGCAATGGGCCCTCAAGAGTATATAAATAGGCCGGCTGATTGGGAACAGGTGTCTTATTTTACCTCTGGAGATACACTTGCGCCCTTACCTAAAGATAATAACAAAAGCAATCTCAATAATGTCAACATATTACCGGGTGGAATTAATATGAGCTTGCCCTTTGTATCCAAATACGGCCTCGATTTATTAATTTCAAAGACTACGTTCGACGGCAGTTATTTGCGAGCTTATATTCATCTCTTAGAAGAAGACGGAAAGGCAAATCTCCTTTCTTCTCCCAGAGTTACCACTCTATCCGGTGAGCCGGCTAATATTCAATTAACCAGAATCATTCCTTATATTAAAGATGTAACCGCGGAAAACGTGGGCTCTGCCGACTGGCCGCGTCTAAAATATAATTTTACGCTTGATGAAAAAGTGATCGGCATTAAACTCGAAGTAACTCCGTTTGTGAGCGGGGCCAGCGATATTATCCGCTTGGAAATTGAACCGGAGATAGTAGATTTATTATACCAGGCACCGGTTTCCGCCTTGCACGAGAGTGGTTCTACCGCAGGAAGAAGCCAGGAGGTTGTTGGCGCGTTGGGGGTGGCCCCGGGCATAGGAAAAATAGAAGAAACCATATTAGAGCCGGGAAGGAAACTTGTTTCGGAAGAAATGGGCTGGCCTGCGGTGGCTGTTAGAAATGCGAACGCTACGGTTTATATTCAAAACGGAGCAACCATAGTTTTGGGTGGACTGATAAGAGACGAAGACAGGAAGATTGAAAAAAAGATCCCTGTTTTAGGCCACATACCTTTATTGGGTTATTTATTTCGATATAAATATACAGAACATAATAAGAAAAATTTGGTAATATTTATTACCGCTACTATAATTACACCCGAAGGCGAAAGAATACGATAGTTTTTTATTGCACTCGCTTTAAAATTAAAAGAAAATGACTGGAAAGATTTTTTTAAAATTCTTAAATTTACTGGTTATGGTTTTGGTAATTTCATTTCTGTTTGAAACAGGCATTGTTTACCCTGAAGGCATTACCCAATACTTGCAGGAATCTCTCCCTTCTCAAAAAAACAGAAAGATGGTATTTGATGAAGCTACCGGGTTTTTAATTGTCACCGACACGCCCACCAATCACAGAATCATTAAAAAATTGATAAAAATCTGGGATGTTCCGCCAAGGCAGGTAACTATCGAAGCCAGGTTTGTAGAAGTAAAAAGAGGAGATTTAACTGAACTGGGCATTGAATGGCTGGGAGAAAAAATGGATGCCAGACGCCAGCAGCGATGGACAGCCGACCAGGATATATGGGCTAAGGGAGAAGGAGAATGGGTAGAACTATATCAATGGGATGTGGATGAAACAGGTAATTGGACATTGAATGAAGTATGGGAGTGGCAAGAAAAGCCATCTGCCAGCGGAGGATCGCAATGGGAATATGGTCTTGACCGGGCACGAAGAAAAAAAGAAACTACCTTTTTTATAGGTTCTGGTCCTCCCGGTACCCCCGGAGCCAGGGGTTATACATGGAGAGGTATTGATAGTGACGGTGATGGTAAAATAGATAACTATGTCCCTGACAAATATATTGGCCCGGCTTGGTCAGGAACAAGATTTGATATGGGCGAGAAGCCGGAAGGTGATATTTATGAAGGACTTAACCTCCAGGACGCTGAGGGGGGAGTGGATTTGGAAATTGGCAGACTTAATGTCGCCGGAGGTTTTCTTTACGCATATTTAAAAGCCCTGGAAGAGGGCAATAAGGCCAATTTACTCTTTGCTCCTAAAATAACTACAGTCTCCGGGCAACACGCTGTTATTCAAATGATTGAGAAAATACCCTATGCTTCGAATTGCTCGCGGGAAAATATAGGCAATCCTCAATCGCCTATATTTTTTGAAAAATATACTGTGGAAGAAAAAGAACCGGGTATAGTGCTGGATGTTTTGCCTATTGTGAGTGAAAGAAATCAAATGATTACCCTGGAAATTAAACCTACAGTGGAACACGTAGTTAAAAGTATCCCGGTAGTTGATTCTGAAGCCTATGCGCAGCTTGGGGGCAGGTTAGATTATCCTGTAATATCAAAAAAGCAGATTAAAAGCAAGATAACCATCAGAAGCGGAGAGACTGTAATTCTGGGAGGCTTAATTGAAAGCAAAGAAGTAGAAAACATCAAGAAGGTTCCTATATTAGGAGACATTCCTTTGGTGGGTTTTTTCTTCAGGGACAAATATACCAGCGTGGAGAAGACAAATTTAATGATATTTCTGACAGTTACCTTGATTTCTCCTGAAGGAGAAAAATTATAGCAAGCCGTTGTTAATTTTATAAAAAATAGAGTTTATGAAAAGAATAATACTTCCTTTAGTAATTTTTATTATAGTTTCGTTTTTAGTTTTACCTCTTCCCCAGGTCAAAGGCAAAACCAAAAGCGCTGGAATAATAGTGACCACAGGTGATATTAAAGAAGATTATAAAATCGCCAGAAGCGGCATTATCACTTGCAAAATTACCAGCACCGAGGAAGATAAGCTTATTGAAAAATTAAAAGAGAAGGCAGAGAAGATAAATGCCGATGCTGTGATTTTTGTAAGATTTGTCAGCTTCGGGGGTTATCTTTTTATTTATGGAACACCGGTGAAGATACTGGAAGAAGAATAAATTTGTAAATGCGTTATTACTTAAAAAGCCTGCTTTGGCCTGTCCTTATTCTTTGTATTTTTTTTCCTTCCCAACTTGCGCATCCCGATGACATTGATATATTAAGTTATGGTCTCTTTGGCCCTGAGCGGTCAATGAACTTTTTGGTATGGGCTCCTTCAAGAACGGATGTCAAGCGAGTTTCGGAGGAAGCGGAAAAATACTACAGAAGGCTTCGTAAGGCATTAAAGTATGGCGGAACACTGTCGGAAAAGTGTAAAATTTATGTTTATAAAGATAGAAAGCAGTATAAAAAGACACTTAAAAAATTCGATTCTTATTTTCCTGAGTGGTCAGCAGGAGTTCATTATCCAAAGACAACCGTTAGAGGCCCTATGGTGTGTGTTTTTTTGACCAGGGGTTTATTTGAACATACTTTTCCTCATGAATTGACCCACGCTATCTTTCGCGAATTTGTGGGTGGATTGGGAATGTCTGCGCAGGTCAAAATACCTCTATGGTTAAATGAAGGAATGGCTGTTTTTATGGAAAAAGGAGCGCATTACAAAAAGGCAGTAAAGCAAGCCGTTAACGATAACTCATATATGAGACTCGAGACATTAACTGCTTTAATAAGATACCCGGAAGATTCACAGAAAATAGATTTACTTTATCAACAGGCTCCCAGCGTAGTAGAATTTTTAATCGTTACTTATGGAGGAGATAAATTTCTTTCTTTTTCCAGAAGGTTGGTAAGAAAAAGCGAGGATATTAACCAGAGCTTATCTTTTGTTTACTATCCGCACATCCAGAATATAGAACAATTGGAAAGCAGCTGGGTTAGGTATGTAAAGAAAAACTATTAGCCTTCCTTTGCAGTAAATCTAAACACTTTAGAATGAAAAAGGCATTTTTAATTTTATGCATTGGTCTTATCTCATTTCTGTATTTTGATATTGGCCTGTCGCAGGCGCAAAATAAAGGCCTGACTCAGAAATTAAGCAGAGGGCATTTTATTATTTATCATGATAACGCGGAGCTGGCTGATAAGTTTAGCTGGAGATTAGAGTATTATTATAGCAGGATTTTGCGCCATTTCGGCGTAGTCCATTTTCGTCCATGGGAAAGTGAAAATAAGTGTTTGGTATATTTGTTTAAAACCAAAGAAGACTATGTTAAAAACTCAGGGTGTCAAGAGTGGTCTGCGGCATGTGCGCACTGTCGTCCCCCGTTCAGTCTGTCTGCTTACGAAGGGGCAGTCACTACTCGGAGTTTACTGGAAGGAACCTTGCCACACGAATTAACCCACCTGCTTTTTCATAAACTTATGGGAAAACAAAAAATTCCTCTCTGGTTAGATGAAGGACTGGCGCAGTATGAAGAAAAAGATACCAAAAAGAGATTTGAGCGGAAGAGATTTATCAAAAAAGCCTTGCGAGAAGATGAATATATTAAATTGAAGCAATTATTTCAAATGGATAGTTATCCTGAAGATGAACGAGAAAATTGGCTTTTTTACTGTCAATCTGAAAGCGTGGTTACCTATTTAAAAGAAGAATATCTGCCTTCCTTCTTTACTAAATTTTTAATTTATACCAAGAAAGGTAAATCCGCTGATGATATATTAAAACATGTTTACCAGAGAAAACTTCCACAAGGAACAGAAGATTTGGAGAGAAAGTGGAAGAAATATGTAGAATTGAAATATTAAAAAGTTG
>DAOVKU010000099.1 GCA_030631665.1 Candidatus Omnitrophota bacterium | reverse complement strand
TCTCTCTGGCAATGGTGGCAACTTCAACCTGACGCTGTTGGATGCCTACATCCCTCACCCTCTCTCTTATGCCCAAAATAATCTTCTGCCCTAATCTGTCAAAAGCAATTAAGGCCTGATTTCTTTCTAACTTTCGCTGGTCGTAGCGGGCGCGGTCGCCTGAGCCCCAGGGGTAACTAAATTTAACACCGGCGCTCCAGTCTTTATAGTTAGTATCGACTGCGTTCAGGGCATCTTTATACTTCGGGCCCAGGCCATCTACCCCATAACTGCCTACAAAATCCACGGTTGGCAAAAGGGCATTTCTGGCTACCTTTACTTTGATATCCCGATTCTCTAAATCTATCTTTGCCGAATGATAATCAGGCCTGAATTCAAAAGCCACTTCTATGGCCTGTACCAAATTTATTTCCTGGATAATAAACTTAGGCTTATCTATCAACTCCAGGCTGGCATTCCAAACTTCAGGGTCATCTATCAGATTAGTAATATACTTTAAGTCATCTTCAGCCGTCTCGACATCAAACTCACTGGTAATCACGGCCTTTTCTCTTTCGGCAACCGCGGCTTCTGTTTCCAGTAAATCCACCGAACTCACCAGGCCCTTGGCATAGCGGGCTTTATTTATTTCTAATAATTTCTGGGCACGTTCTAAATATAATTCAGCTATTGCGTACTGCTCAAGGAAATAAATATAATCATAATAAGCAGTTTGGGTTTTAGTTATAGTATCCATAACCATGTTCTTAAAATCGTCTTCGCTCATCTCTTTAGTATTCCGGCTAATAATAATATCAGCTCTATTAACCAGTATTCCAAAACCTCTAAAAAGCGGCTGGGTTATGGTTATCTTTGGCTCTGCGGTATAATAAGGATTTAGTTTTTCATAAAGGCGGGAGGCATTGCTCTTATATTTTTTATTTAAAAAATCTATATTATATTCGGTGCCGGTAACAATTTTCCCTCCTATCCCGACGTTAAAATTCGTGGTGCGCGAGGTGGAAACATCCGGAGTGAAATATTCTGAATACTGAGAAATGTTTTTGGTATCTTTTATATTGTAATTAAGAGAAAAGGTCGGTTCAAATTCTGCTCCGGCTATTCTTTCATCATCTGCCCTGAGTTTTGGTTGGATGCGTTCTATTTTAACTTCTGAGTTATTCTTTAAGCTGTAAGCAACGCAGTCGACCAAACCAATTCTTAAAACCCTTTCGCTTTTAGCGGATTCTATAAAAGCTTGCTTGTCAAAACCTCGTCTTTCAATTTGCTGTGGCGAACGCCGGCCCATGGCAAAACCTATTTGAACTATACTAAAAATGAAAACTAAATTTAAACAAAATATCTTTTTAATCATTTTATTAAATCTACAATCCACGGGGATACCCCCGAGGGCACAGGTAGACCTTCCTAATTCCTTTAAAGGAGGGGTCTAAGAGTTCTATTTTTTATTCTCTCGACTTTTCAATGGCTTCAACAATCTTTTTTATCAAGCGCACATAACTGAGGCGCTCGGAAGGACTAAGATAGATCAAAATCTGGCTCCAGCGCTTTCTGATAACTTTTTGAAGATCCTTTATTATCCTCTCTCCCTTGGGCCTCAAACTAATAATGACACAACGTCTGTCTTCCAAGCTGGCTATGCGTTGCACATATCCCTGTTTCACCATACGCTCTATAATACCGCTCACAGTAGGAGCAGATACACCAAGGGCCTTGGCCAGTGTACCGACCTTGTTTTCTCCTGTTCCATAAAGATTCATCAGGATAACAATTTGACCGTGTGTTATGTGTGCATGCCTGAAAATACCGGTTTTGATTCCTCTCATAAGTTTTGGAATCAACTTAGACATCTCATCGGCAACCTTATTAACAGAAGCAGAATTATTTAGCATGCCTAAATATTAGCATACCTAACTAATTTTGTCAAGAAAAAACCTGTCCGCCTAAGCGGACAGGTATATCTTTATTTTTTAAAGAGACTCTTCTTTTTTATTCTTTAGTGGTTAATTCCTGCTTTCTATGCAGGAGTGCATGAGCATAACGAGAGGTTAAATTACTCATTTTCTCCTTAGTTTTTTCAAGTGCGGTTTCGATTTCCTCAAGCGTCATTTTATTTATCTTCTTCTGGCGCTTCTCTTTTTTTTCGCCTGCGGCAGGTGCAGCCTTTTTTTCTTCAGCAGGTTTTTTCCCAGCCGCCTCTGGTTTGGCTTGCGGCTGTGGTTTAGCCTCTTTAGGCGGTTCTTCCTTGGCCTGGGGCTTCTCTTGAGATTTCTCCTGAGGCGAAGCTTGAGCTTTGGCCTGCGGTGATGGTTTCACTTGTTCTGTCTGCTGTGGCTGCTTTTGCGCTTCCTTAGCCGGTTTTTTTTCTTCTGGCTTGGTTTGTTCCTTTTTTTCTTCTGGCATAGTTTTATACTCCTTTAATGACGACATCCGCCTCAGGCGGATATGTCGGAATTAACCCCGAAGTTTCGGGGTCAATTCAGCCTCATCACTTACATTCACTATCATTCTGTAAGTGATGGTTTTATTGATAATAACATAAAGGAGCGCTTAAATCAAATGTTTTTACAACTGTGCGAGGTTAAACCTCGCACAGTCCCGCACAATTAAAATCTAATTATTAAATTAAAACTCGTGCGTCATACCAAGAGTTATTCTATAATCAGGAGAGCCGTCGGTAAGGCCTGCGGCAACACCAAAATCTAAAACTGTGCCAATGGGTAGTTCATAAGTAGCTCCTACCAGTATATCAAGCGGGTTTTCTTCGTCGATATCTTCAGTAGCAATTTCTGCATAAATTTCACTTACCAGAGTAAACTGCTCATTAACTGAAAATTCTCCGGCCAGACTAAGATTTACCAGGTTAAATTCCTGCTCTTCCGCAACGTCCCCTGTAGCATTATGGCCCACATTTCCGTGCAGAGTTACTCGTCCTATTTCTTTAGTGGCAATGAAGTTTGCTACAAAATCGACCTCGCCGGTACCAAGTCCCTTCTCACTGTTTCCGGTAGTAGTCTTTCCGCCAAGAGTTACTGCTAAAGCCGGAAAATTATCGGTTTCATCAATAAATCTTAATTTAAATCTTACTAGCAAATCTCCGATACCATCTACATTGTTTCCTTCATTAACATTCAACCACAGATACGGAGTTTCCACTCCCAGATCTAATCTATCCCAGATTATACCGGTGGTCAAACCCAGGGTGAGTGCATTTTCTCTATCATCATTAGGCTGTTTGGCATATTCCCATCCCAACTCAACCTCAACATGTCCCGGCCCTACTGTGCCGGCATCATCGGTGCATAGAGGGCGGCCTGCCAGAGCTATGCTGCTAAAGCCAAACATCACTCCCAAAACAACAGTTAAAACTAAAATGCTATTTTTCATAATAATCTCCTTTATTTTCATTAAAAACTCATATAACTATTTATTACTAATTATTAAATACCGATTTATAAATCTGAACAATTTTTGAATCATGTATCGTTATCACCACCTCTCCACAGTTTATTTGCTGGATAGATTTGATTATTTCACCTGAAATTTTCTGGTCTATATTCTCATTCGCATTCATAATCAATTCTGTTCTTCCATCAATTCCGACAAACCCTCATCTATTAAGCAAAAAAAGGCTTTCTTAATCATAGAAGCAAAATCTAAAAAAGTATCTTCTGTAAAACGAAGCGAAATCCCCTTACAATGAATATGAACTACTCCATTACAACATCTTTGAATATTCCCGATTTTCTCACTTTGAGCTAAAATTACATTTTTCTTCAAAATTAATTCCTCTTTTCCAATTCAATATTAAGCATATTAAGCATTTTCCCCAAAAGGACGCCCTTTTCTTCCCAAACTATAAAAAGACTACTTCATCTCCTTTGCCTGAACCCAGATAACAGCGTCTAAAGAGAGCTCCTTGCCTTTATATGTTCGCTCTCCCCCTGCGCCTAAAGCAGCAAATCCCCACCATCCTGCCCTGGGGATGCCAAAGGTAAATACACCGTTTGAATCTGCCTTGATAGTCTGGGTAATAAATGCATCCTGAGGTGCTTTGACTTTTGCTCTTTTCGCAAAGGCATTGCCTTTGATGTCGTGATTCATGTACTCTACTTCTATCTCAATATCAGGCACAGGTTTTCCTTTACATTTAACAACGCCGCGAAAAACATTTCCAACCCATAGCGCATATGGTTTATCCAGCGGAACAATCTCAACTGGCAGGCCCACTTCAGCATCCCAATCAGTCGGCGCACCAGCTACATTGACTATCATTTTAGTAACATGCTCGATATAGATATCTTCAGAACCTTCATAGTAGGGAGCAGGATCAAAATAGAAAATAAAATCGCCCATACCTCTGAGTTTATAAGTGGCCTCTAAGGCCTTGCCGGTATTACTTAGGCTTGTAAAATCAATAGGCTTAAGAATGCCGAGTAAGTCTTTTTTCTTTCCCTTATGCATAACCCCAAAGGCTTTTGGCGAATGCATTTTACCTTTTTCATCTTTTCCGATATCCATAGTATGTCCAGCTTCAAAAGGATGTGTAAACACCAACTTAAGGTTGATTTCTTTTCCTTTCTCCAGAGCACTTTCATCAGTATAAATCAATTGAAAATGTGCGAATGCAGGAACATTCAATGCTAAAACCAGGGCTAACGATATTAACGAAGTTAATACTTTTTTCTTCATTTTTACTTCCTCCTTTTTAAATGTTAGACGTAACTAACTTTTAGATTAAAATTTTTTACTCAGTTATCTCCTCTCCATCTATCTCAACCGCATGCCCAGGCCCAGCATCAAAAACAACTTTGTAGGGATTTTGTGGCTTAATAAAAATAAATTCGCTATCTTCGTCCATTTTCCCCTCCAAAAGAATAGTCTTGCCATCTTCATCTTTAACGCT
>DAOVKU010000012.1 GCA_030631665.1 Candidatus Omnitrophota bacterium | reverse complement strand
TTCTTCTTATCTCTTTAGTATTTTCTTTTTTAAAGGCGCAATAAAGGCAGCTATTTACGCAAAAGTTGCTACAATAAAGCGGAGCAAAGGTTACGATACGATTATCATAAACTTTTCTTTTTATCTTGCCTGCGACCTCAAAAATCTCCTCCCAAAGCTCTTCATCCCGCACATTTAAAAGCGTAGCTGTCTCATCAGGCTCTAATCTTTTAATGCTCAGCGACTTTTGAATAATATCCTTTACTCTCTTTGGCTCAGGATTTCTATCTTTCTTTAATAATTTCTCTATCTCTTCATCGTTAATAAAATCCCTTCCATTTTTCATAAACCGAGCAATCTCATTCTCTTTAACAATGCCTTTCATCCAATCAGAAGAGGATAAGTTATAATTTCCCTGTCCGTCGACAGACGAAAATTTTTTACTATTTAATCTTTGCATTCCTAATTTATCCATTAATTAACCTTTTGTTACTTTTAATTTATCTTTATAAGGACAACTGAATTCATCCCCTCCATAAAGCGGTCGTTTGTAATAGCGCGTATGAAGAAGCTTATGCGCTTTACCTTCCAAAGGTTTACCTAAATACTCCTTGTATAATTGTTGAATATAGGGATTCTTGTGGGATTGGCGAATAGGAAGTTCTTTGTCTTCTTCATAAAGAGCCTTTGCTCTTTTTTCCCTTATCTCTAATCCTCCATAGGGTTGACCGCCTCCGCCAACACAGCCTCCCGGACAAGCCATAACTTCTATAAAATGGTATGCGAGCTTGTTCTTCTTTTTTCCTTCCTTCACGCGATCAAGGACATATTTTACATTGCCGAGTCCATGAGCAACAGCAACTCTTATTTTTTCACCATCTAGTTCAATCTCTGCTTCTTTCACGCCTTTTAAGCCACGAACGGATTTAAAATCAACTTTTGACAATTCTTTCCCGCTAATAAACTCATAAGCGCTCCTCAATGCCGCTTCCATTACCCCGCCTGTAGCACCAAAAATCAATCCCGCCCCGGAATAGATACCCAAAGGAACATCTGCTTCACTTTCGGGAAGATTAACTAAATCAATGCCGGCTTGCTTGAGTAATCTTGCAAATTCTCTCGTAGTAATTGTAATATCTACGTCCTGAACTCCCGAGGCAAACATATCATAACAGCGAAGTATCTCATATTTCTTGGCTGTGCAGGGCATTATTGAAAGCATAAAGAGCTTTTCTTTTGGAATATTCATTTTCTGCGCCCAGTAAGTCTTAACCATTACACCTAACATTTGATGAGGAGATTTCGCAGAAGAAAAGTTGTCAATAAACTCAGGGCAAAATTTTTCTAAATAGTCAACCCAGGCAGGGCAGCAACTTGTAATGAGAGGGAGCCTGTTTTTTTCTTTTCTATATCTTTTTACAAATTCTGAGGCCTCTTCTATAATTGTTAAATCAGCACCGAAGTTAGTATCAAAAACATAATTGACACCAAGCAGCCTCAGGGCAGTATAAATCTTTTTAGTAACAGAAGCACCCGGGGGCAAACCAAATTCTTCACCCAGGGCAACTCTTACCGAAGGAGCAATCTGAGAAACGACTATTTTTTCTGAGTCTTCAAGCGCCTCCCAAACTTCCCCGGTATGTTCCTCTTCATAAATGGCACCTGTTGGACAATAAGAAACGCATTGTCCGCATTTAACACAGGGGCTGTAAAATAAATTTGGATTTGCGCCGGCATAAACTTTAGAACCTCTTTCGAGCATTGCTAATGCCCCTACTTGTTGAATCTCATTACATATATAGACACACCTTTCACATGCAATGCATTTTTCAGGATCAATATTCAATGCTATGGAAGTATTATCTTTATGTTCTTGTTTTGTTTCGTTTGGAAACCGCACATCTCTCACGCCCAGCTGTTCTGCTAAATCCTGCAATTCGCAATTTCCATTCTTAATACATTTAAGACAGTCTGTGGGGTGAGAAGAAAGTATGAGTTCTAAATTCATCTTTCGTGCATTAAGCACTCTTTTTGTGTGGGTAAGAATTTGCATTCCTTCTTCCACTGTCGTGCTGCAAGCACATTCTAAAGCCGGATTTCCTTTTATTTCTACTACACAAATTCGGCAAATCCCATTCACTTCAAGATCCGGATGATAACAAAGGGTGGGAATGTTTATTCCAATTTTCTTCGCCGCTTTTAAAATAGTCCAGCCTGCGGGAATCTCAATCTTCCGGCCATCTATTGTTATGCTTACTAAGTGGCTCATTTTTTAATATCTGGTTTTTTTAATATCTGGTTCTTTTGGTATAAGTAGTATGCAGAAGGTGGTGTGATTTCTCACCTAATGGCTTGCCTAAAAACTCCTTATAGAGCTCGACAATAGCGGGGTTCTTATGAGATTTCCTTGTGGGTTTACCTCTATCTTCACGATATAAACTGGCAGCCCGCGCTTTTCTTACTTTCGTATTGGTAGGCATGGGTTGCCCTCCCCCTCCCAGGCAACCTCCTGGACAGGCCATTATTTCAATAAAATGATAAGGAGATTTTCCCTTTTGAACTTCCTCTAATAGAATTTTGGCATTAGATAATCCATGGGCTGCTGCCACTTTCAATTTTAAACCATCCAAATCTACCTCAGCTTCTTTTATCCCTTCCATGCCACGCACCTGTTTAAATTCTATTTCTTCCAGGGTCTTTCCTGTAACTACCTCATAAGCAGTTCGCAGTGCCGCCTCCATCACTCCGCCAGTGGCGCCAAAAATTGTGGCTGCACCTGTCGATATGCCCATGGGTGTATCAAAATCTTCTTCCGGCAAATTAACAAAATCTATTCCTACTTCTTTAATCATCCGGGCTGCTTCCCGCGTAGTTAGCACTGCATCTACGTCTTGGATTCCAGAATTTTTCATTTCCGGACGAACGGCCTCATATTTCTTGGCTGTGCAAGGCATAATAGAAACCACATACATATCCTTCGGCCTCACCCCTATTTTGTCAGCATAATATGTTTTAGCTATTGCCCCAAACATCTGCTGCGGAGACTTGCAAGTGGAAATATGTTCTAAGTACTTGGGGAAAAAGTGCTCAATGTATTTTATCCATCCGGGAGAACAAGAGGTAATCATCGGAAGCACTCCCTTGTTTTTTATTCTTTTTACCAGCTCACTTGCCTCTTCCATAATTGTTAAATCTGCGGCAAACTGCGTATCAAAAACTTTATCAAAGCTTAACATCCTCAGGGCCGCGGCCATTTTGCCTGTTACCAAGCTGCCGGCCGGCATACCAAATTCTTCTCCAATAGCGGCTCTTACTGCCGGAGCAGTTTGAACTACAGTAAATTTTTTGGGGTCAGAAATTGCCTCCCACACTTCATCCACCACAGTTTTCTCTCGTAATGCACCTGTGGGACAAGCAAGAATACACTGACCGCAATTAGTACATTCTACATTATTCAGCCCTTTATTAAAAAAAGTTAAGACCTGGGTTCTTCCTCCTCTATCAACAAAGTCAATAGCTCCCACCGACTGAATTTCAGAACACACTCTTATGCATCTACTACACTGAATACATTTATTTGGGTCTCTTATAATAGCCGGAGATGAGAGGTCGAGCTCATAATGATACTTTCTTCCCTTTTCAAACCTTAATTCTCTTATCCCCAAATCATAAGCAAGCTTTCTCAGTTCACAGATTTGATTTCTCTCGCAGGTAAGGCAATCTTCGGGATGATTAGCTAAAAGTAGTTCAACAATCATTTTGCGCGCTCGCCTTACACGATGAGTGTTTGTTTCTACTATCATCCCTTCTTCAACTACCGTGGCACAAGAAGGCTCTAAGCGAGGCCTTCCTTCTATTTCTACTACGCAAATCCTACAAGCCCCATAAATAGATAAGTCTTCGTGATAACATAAATGAGGAATGTTAATATTCGCTTTCTTTGCTACCTCAAATATTGTTGTTCCCTTAGGAGTCTGTATTTTTTTACCGTCTATGTTTAAATTAATCATTTTAGCCATTGACTTCTCTCATCGGACAAATGTTTACTCCGCATTTTTTATTTAGAATATGTTTTTTGAATTCCATTGGGAACTTATCTATGGCAGACTTGACCGCATTAAGCGCTGCCTGCCCCAATCCACAGCGGGAAGTATCATACAATACCTCCTGTAACTCTCCTAAAAGTTCTAAATCGGAAAACTCGCCACAACCTCGAGTAATGCCTACAAGAATTTCTCGAACTCGTTTAGTGCCCTCACGGCAGGGAGTGCATTTCCCGCAAGATTCATAATCAAAAAATTCAGCGCATCTTTTAGCTAAATCTACTATACAATGGCGGTCATTTATAACTACCACCGCTCCTGAGCCTAACATGCTGCCAGCCTCCTGAACGCTGGGATAATCCATAGTTACATTTAACTCCTTATTGGTCAGCAGATTACTGGAAACCCCGCCCGGCAAAACCGCCTTGAGCTTTCCTTTAACGCCCAGGCCATATTTTTCTATTATCTCTTTAAGAGTTATATCTGTTGGAAGTTCATATACGCCTGGCTTATTAACATCTCCGGAAAGACAATATAATTTTGTCCCGGGAGATCGAGGAGAGCCAATTTTAGAGAACCAATCTCCGCCATTTGCTAAAATTTGTGGAATATTTGCAAATGTTTCTACATTATTTAAGACTGTCGGTTTATTCTCAAATCCGACAAATGTAGGAAATGGGGGCTTGACACGGGATTGACCTTTTTTGCCTTCTAAAGAATCTAATAGAGCCGTTTCTTCTCCGCAAACATAGGCTCCTGCTCCTCTATAAAGATTGATTGTAAAGGAAAAATTAGAGCCAAGAATATTCTTTCCTAAAAAATTATTTTTTTTCGCCTCCTCTATTGCGCCCTTTAAGACTTCATGCGGCTTGAAATATTCTCCTCTAATGTAAATATAACCTGTTTTCGCACCTATTGTAAGAGCGCAAATAATCATTGCTTCCAGCAAAAGATGAGGGTCGTTTTCTAAGATTATTCTGTCTTTAAAAGTTCCCGGTTCGCCTTCGTCAGCATTGCAAACCACATACTTTGGGTGTTCCTTTGCTTTATAAGCAAATTCCCATTTCAGTCCTGTCGGAAATGCCGCTCCGCCCCTACCTACTAATTTGGATTTTTTAATCTCCTTAATTATATCTTCAGAAGACATATTTAAGGCTTTTTCTAAGGCCTGGTATCCTCCTTCTTTAAGATAACTTTTTATACTCGAAGAATAACCGGCTTTATTAATATTTTTTAAAATTATTTCCATTATTTTCTCCTAAGAAAAGATTATAAACTTAAATTTTAATCTCTTCCTTTAATTTTTCACTAGAGTTTTTTAAATCTTGAATTATCTTTTTTAGTTTCTGAGGGGTTAAATTTTCATGAATCTTATCATTAATCATCGCTACCGGCGCATTATCGCAATGCCCTAAACAAGAAACAGCTTCTATGCCGAATTTTCCATCCGGCGTAGTTTGATTTTCTTTAATACCCAACTCTTGTTCTAAAACTTTTAGAATTTTATCTGACCCCTTTAGATAGCAAGGTAAAGATGCGCAAATTCTAATCATATATTTTGCCTGTTTTTCGAGGGTAAACATAGAATAAAAAGTAACTATACTATAAACTTCCACCCTTGGTAAGTCTAATTCTTTAGCTAAAAATGAAATTATCTCTTCCGGAATATATCCACATTTTTCTTCTGTAACATGAAGACAAGATATTAAAGCTTGCCTTTTATAAGCATAACTTTTTAAAACCTTTTTTAATTCCTCTTTACATTTTTTAAATCTCATTTTTTTCTCCTCGTCAAAATAAAAAAATCCTGGGTAGGTTTCTACCCAGGCGGTCGGCAGTTTTTTTACTTTTGTGCTTCCTCATGGTTTACTCCATGTGCGCCAGTTGCACAATTAATACTAGATATTGATTTAATTATAAAGAAATTTTATCCCCCTGTCAAGTCATTTCCAATCCCTTGATTAGCTCTTGCTGAAAAATTTACCAAGAACTTCCCACCAAAAATGGACAGGTCCGCCAAAGTGTACAACTTCACAATTTCAGTAACAAAATGTGTTTTGAGCGATTTTTGCAATTTTAACAAAAAGGCGCCGTATAAAAAATGCAACTGTTTGAGTCCGCCATAGGTGGATGAGTTTTGCGTTTTTAGGCACTTTTTGTGTGCCCGAAGAGTAAAATTGCAATCAAGCGAAAAATACAGTTTTGTTACTCCTTATTTTCTTCAATATTTTATTGTTAGCAAAATACTGAAAAACTACACAAAGGCGAGCATGAATTATTCAATTCTAATGGCATCCACAGGGCATTTCTCAGCTGCCTCTTTGGCTGATTCCAGATTTTCGGATGACATAAGATTGGTAACAGCAATTGCCCCTTCACCTTGTATAAAAAATACCTGCGGGCAAATTTCGTTACAAAAGCCGCAACCTACACATATATCCGTATCAATTGTAATTTTCATCCCTCGGCTCATCAACTCTGTGTTTCCCGACAGGCAGGGCTTGCTATATGCGATGGTTCTACCTCATACACTATTCTTAATCCTAATCTTATCTTTTCTTATATAATCCTATAATTTCGGCTGTTTCTATAATATGTTGCTTAATTTCACTTGTAAAATTCGATTTGTTTAAACCGTGAAGGTTATTTGCATCCAGAGCATAAATAGTAAAGAAATACCGGTGTGTGCCGGAGGGCGGACATGGCCCTCCATATTCTCTTTTTCCAAAATCATTAATAACTTCCATGCTTCCCGAAGGCAATGGGCCGCCCTGTAAAATTTTCTTTATGCCGACAGGAATATTATATATCAGCCAGTGAATAAAATTCCCTCCCGGTGCATCCGGGTCAATTACGCTTAAAGCCATGCTCTTTGTTCCCTCGGGAACATTTTCAAAAATTAATTGAGGTGACATGTCCTGCCCCTGACAGGTAAACTTTGCGTCCATCATTTTATTATGCTCAAAATCATTGCTTTTTATTTCCATCTTGCCCTCATCCCTGACAGAAGACAGGGAACAGATAACAGAGGACAGAAAATAAAAGATTTTTTTGTCTTCTGGCTTCTGACTTCTGACCTCTGCTTTCTGTTATTCTTTTATTATCTGTTCCTTAAGTTCTTTAAGGCGTTCTTTTACGGAGTTAAAATTTCTCAGGTCAAAAGCGGTAAATCCTATCTTGGCCACAATCTGATTTCCTTCCAGGAGAGAAATCATTTCCTTAAAGGAAGTATCGGTGCCTGAGATATGCGTAGTGCAGAAAAGACCAATTTTTTTATTCTTTATTTTAGCATGCTTAAGATAGGTTCTTATGGCAGGGGTAACACCATTTGCCCAGACCGGTGTACCAATAAAAATTAAATCATAATCCCGGGGATTAAGGGATAAGGATTCTATTTCAACTTCTTTTTTCAAAAAGGCATCTTTGGCTGCTTTAAAATACCCGATTATGCCTTTCCGGTCTTTTTTATCAACAACCCTTGCCGTTTCGGCTCTAAAAACCAAAGCCAGTTCCTCGGCTATCTTTTTAGTTTTTCCCGTTCTTGAATAATATATTACCGCTATTTTCATCTTAATTTAAGGTTACAACTTCTCTCCTTTCATGTCAAGCTCTAAAAAGGGGACAAACACCTTTTTTATGTCAACTTCTCCTTTAATAAAGAAACTTTCCTCATGCCTCTAACAGAATTAATAAAATAAATGTGGCTGGCTTCTAACAAATCTTTTCTATACAAAACTTTTTCTTTTAAGGGAATTTTCTTTCTCTGAAGAAGAAATTGCCTGAAAACTCCGTTTAACAAGCCGCAGGAAACAGGTGGAGTATAGAAAAAACCATTTTTCTTAATAATTATATTGGAAATAGCTCCTTCGGTAATCTGGCCCTTTTCATTAGTAAAAACTATCTCATCAAAACCCTTTTTGTTGCTTTTTGAATATTCCTCATCCAGCATGTTTCTATTAGTGGTCTTGTGATAAATAAAGGGGTTGCGGGAATTAACTTTCTTTTTTGAAAAGGTGACTTTTATTATTTTGTTTTTTTCCGGTTTCAAAATAGCGGTTTTAATTTTAATATTTCCATTTTTTTGAAGTAAAAGGCGCAAGCGATAGGCCTTTTTTCTTTTTAACTGCCCCGCCAGCTGCCTTAAGGCCTTAATGATTTTCTTTCTATCAAACTTAAAGTTGAAATATTCGGCTGAATTATGGAGCCGCTTTAAGTGAAGGGGCAAGAGAAAAAAATTACCTTTCCAAAGAATAGTCTCGATAAGAGCAAAGTCCAGCTTCTCTTCCACCAGAAAGTTTGCTTTGAGCTTACACTCTGCATATTCGGCAGGGGCTTGTGAATCATAGATTACACCGCTGCCTATGCCCATCTCTCCTCTATTCCGCCTTTTATCTATAAGAATAGTCCTGATGGCGACATTAAAAACGGCTTCTTTATTATAAGGAGAGATAAAACCAATGGAGCCGGTGTAAACTTTACGCGGCTCTCTCTCTAATTTCTCTATGATCTGCATGGTTTTTATCTTGGGAGCCCCCGTAACAGAACCCGAAGGAAAAAGACTCCTGAAAAATTGAATTAACGTTATATCTTTTTTAAGCCTGGATTTTACGCTTGATGTCATTTGAAAAAGCGTTTCATATTTTTCAACTTCAAAAATCCTAATTGGTTTAACCGTACCGGTCTGCGATATCCTGCCAAGGTCGCTGCGAAGAAGGTCTACAATCATAATGTTTTCAGCCCTGTCTTTTTGGCTGTGGTCAAGTAAAGCCTTTTTCAGCTCATCGCCTTCTATATTCAGCCCCCTGGAAATAGTGCCTTTCATGGGCTTAACCGTTATCCGGCTATTTTTTTTCCTGAAAAATAACTCAGGAGAAAATGAAAGTATTTCCAGCAAATTGTGCTTTACAAAAGCCGCATAAGAAACAGATTGCTTGGAATTTAGGTCCAGAAATAATTTCTGAGCTGAACCATGAAAGTCAAATTTATATTTAAAAGTAAAATTGACCTGGTAAGTATCGCCAATTTCTATATATTTTTTTATCTTTTTTATGCATTCGCTGTATAGTCGCGGCCCAAGAGAAAATTCAGGATTTGTAATTTTATACGGCTTGCCTAAGTGTGCGTTTTTCTTTAGTAATTTAAGATGGCCGGCATCTCCGCTAAATTTTAGAGTTCTGTGATTAAAAATAAGGGGACGCGTATAGATGCCGAACCAGAGAAGCGGAAAATCAAATTTTTTATTTTTAATGCCCGTGTCTTCGAGGAAAAGGCCGGCCTCATAATTTAAATAACCTGCGGCGTAAAAACCTTTATTTATAAAATCCTCTATTCTTTTTAAGGCAGGCACCACTTCATCGCTCCTATCTGCTCTAACAACTACCTTGGGCCGAATAAAAAGAAAACTGCGGTAATTTTTCTTATCTATGCGCTGAGTGTTTAAAAATACACAATCTTTTTCTTCCCTGAGCGTCGAGAGGAAATAGTTTAAGAGATAAGTTTTTTCTTTTGAGAATAGCATAGAGAAATTTTATTTCTTTTTTAATAGTTCTTTAAAATTCTTATTTAAATCCGAATTTAAAAAGAAATTTTTCATTTTTTGGAATTTCGGAAAGCTTGCCGCCGGACAAACTTTCATCAATCAAAAATTATATCATAAAGATAAGAAAAATTTAATTCATTTTTGCGTCAAGGGCGGGAGTTCGCTTTCAGGCAGGTTTTCGCAGTATTGGCAATGAGTAATTTCGGAAATCTACCATTGCCAATCTTTTTCTATCTCTATATAACTTTGCCCTTCTTATATAGCCTTATCTCATGTATGGAATATCCATATTCTGTAGTGCGTTCCACGCAATAGATGCGCACGTATCTGGCCTTGGTGGCTGGAAAACTTATAACTTCAATGCCAAAATCTCCATCATTAACCTGATAGACATCTTTCCAATTAGAGCCGTCAAGAGAAGTCTGAATTTTATAAATACGGGCGGTGGCGGCTTCCCATGCAATTGCTACAGCATTAATTGTATAATCCCTTCCCATATCAAGCAATAACCATTGGGGTTCTTCGGTGTGCTCTGAAGACCAGCGAGAATAGAAATCGTTGTCGATAGCTTTTTCGGATCTAAATTCTTCGCTCTCATTCGAAGAAGATTCGGACCCCACAATCTCTACAGAAACCAACCTACCGTTAAATGCCTCACACCAGCTAAAACTTGAAAAAGTAAAAACTAAACATATAGCCAACAATGGACTTTTGTTAAAATTCATTGCTTACCTTCTTTCTTTTAAAAACTATAAGTTATTAAATTTGCTTTAATTATTATGTTATCTATTATCTTTGTCTCCTTTCCTTATTGCCTTAAGATTTATCTTTTATATTTCTTATTTGGAATAATAAACCTCTATCTCAGCCGGCAGTTTTTCAAACTTTACTTCAGAGCCGTTAAATTCCAGCCATTGTTTTCCGTCGAGATTTACTCTTTTAATTTTATTCTTTAAGGGCGACTTAAAGACAAACCCCTCTTTCGGCCCGGCCTTACCCCACACTTTTATCTTTAAACTTTTACCGTCTTTTTTTATAGTATAACTTATATCGCCATCGTAAGTGGGGAAGTTACTTATGGAAATACCTTCTTGCCTTGACAACCATTTCTCATCAATCCCGGCGCCCAGGATTAATTTATCCCTTTCCTCATAGACAAAGAGGTTTCTGATAGTATTTATATATATGGCGCCTATCCAGGAATGAGGCATATCGCCGACATACTGAGGCGTACGATAGCCGGGAAGCACAACTTCTGCCCAGTGGTTCCAGGCTCTGGGCCTGGTATCGGTAAGAAAATATCTTATCATCTTTAAGGCCTTCTTTTTTTGGCCTAATATTGTATAAGCGTTAGCCGTCCTTAATTCATAAGGAACATAACCGGACTGCAGCCCCTCGGTTAACCTGGGTAAAAATGTCTTTTCATAATATTTATCTAATGTATAAAGCAGCTCATCCTGAGGTAAATACTGCCCCTCCAGGCAAGGCCACACAGCTATAGCCGTTGAAGTAGGGTCAAAGTCAGCTAACCCAATTGAAGCAGGAATATAAGCGATATTTTTATCGGCCTGAACCAATTTTATATCTTTAAGGAGGTTCTCTCGTAATCCTTCTTCTTCTCTTTTCATCCAGGGTATCAAATCTTCTTTGCCCAAAGCCCGGGCAATTACCTGGGCGTCCTTCCAGCCTATTAATGCCCAGTAATCATCCCATAAACTTTGCTGGGGGTTTCCAAGATACCCTTCATGGCTGTGTGATCTTGGAAGAATTCCATAACAAGATGTCCCTTTATATTCATCGGTAAGCATCTGAGCCCTTAATTCCTCTAAAAACTCTAATGCCTTTAAAACCGAAGGAAATATTTTCTTTAGAAATTTCTTATCTTTTGTAAACCTATAATATTCTGCTACGGCAAATACAAATGCACCCTGGCCATCCCATTCTATCCAGTCTTTACAAAAATTGGGGATGCTTCCATCGGTATGTAATATACAATGCAGTTCACCGGATTTCTTTTGATGTTTAGCTACCCATTCAATGTATTCTTTCGCTTCTTTAAAATAACCCGTCCTTAGAAGAGCTGCTACCATCACTGAACCATCTCTTATCCATGATTTATCGTAATTTCTCGAACCCGGCTGAATAGAAGGGCCGTCTTTATTAATTAAGAGATAAGCCAAGTTTGACCTCATCACATCTATTAACTCTTTTTCAGGAATTTCTATTTTTATCCTGTTTAAGTCTTTCTGCCAGAGATTCTCTGTCTTTTTTAAATTAGCAAAGAATTGCTTCTTTGAAATTTTTCCAAATTTTCCTTTCCTATTAAGCGGAATTACAAATAAAAACTCCTGCTCTGCCTGCGGTGAAAGTTCAAAATTATACTCTAAAGCACAGGAGGCAAACCCTGATTTATCACTAACATTTTGTTCAAGAGGAAGCTTTCCCTTGCCTATCGAATCAATAATATCCCCATGCTGGAAAGCAACAGCACCAAAAGAATCGGGTTTTAATAAAGGCATAAAGCTGTCTTCATTATTAATAATAACAGCACCTGTCTTTTTATCTTTTTTTATGCTGTAAATATTGGCTTCTTTGCAATGCATCCAGGGCGGATTGACACTAAAAGGTCTTATAGCCAAAAAGAGTTTTCCTTCTGTCTTCTTTTGACCTTCATTTTTAAGTTTGTACCGGATATAAATAGCCAATTTGTTACCTTTGCCATAGGCAAAAATTTTCTGGTCAAACTTAATTGCCTGATACTGCCATATTACATTCGGAATTGGGAGATAATCCTCTTCCAGCGCTTGTGTTACATTGGCATTTTCGGCGGTGATCAGTTTATTATTAATATATAAATAAGGCATTAAAGAAAAACCTCCAGTACGCGAACTAATCATGCCTCCTTCGGTAATAAGACTATCTCTGAGACTGTCTTCGGTTCCTACCACCGTCCAGTAGGCCTGTTTATTATTAATCCACTTTGGATAATATCCTTCCGGTGAAACATTCGCCTTTAATTTATAATAATCTATTGGTTTCTTGGCCTTTTTTGCTGACTCTGCCATTGCCTCTATGGTTGAAGTTAAATCAAACTTCTCAAATTCTGAAAGTGAAATCACCTGTGCACTGCTAAGATACGGATTGAATTCAAAGATTGAATATCCCCAGGACGTACCTCTTTCCATTCCAAACATCCGCAGAAAACGAACCGAGACAGGCCGAAAAGAAACTACATCCTGCCCGGCACTGCCGTCAGTAATGGTAGAAAGAATATACCAATTTTTACCGTCATTGGAGCCCTGAATTTGATACACCTTGCCATAGGCAGCTTCCCAATACAAAACTATTTTTTCTACAGCCTTCTTCTTTCCCAAATCCACCATTAACCATTGAGGGTCGCTGGCATCACTACTCCATCTCGTCTTTATGTTGCCATCTAATGCCTTTGGCGGGGAAAGCTCTTCACCCGTATAACTTGAGGCCTCAACTTTTATATCCCCGAGAGTTTCAATGATTGACTTCGGTACAGGCAAAGCAGCTATGCTCAAGTCATCAATACATGCCTTCCCTTTGCCGCCTGAGCCGCAAGATACAGCAAATTCTATTTTACCAACTTCAGTTAATATTTTATTCGGCGAAGGCCCCCAGCCAAATCTAATCTCATAAGCAGAAACCACTATCTTTTGCCATTTATTAGAAAATTTGAAATTATCAAATTTTCTCCAGAACGTATTTCCTTCCTCATCTATTAATTTAAATTCTAAGTTATTATCGGGGCCTGTTCCTTTTACATAAAAAGTAAATTCGTAATTTTCGGGGAGCTTAAAAGACTTTTCTTTCGAAATGATAACATATGGCTCTTGTTCGTTTAGAGAATAATCCAAACACATACAGTTTCCTTTAAAGCCTTTTTCGCTATTTACCTTAAGACCTTTTCCGATTACCTGCCAACCCTCCAAAGTATCGAAGTTATCAATAATTTTTTCAGTATAATTTTCCGCTGTTGCATTTAAGCCGCAGAGCATAAAAATTACACTCGCAAACAGCAAAATAAAGAATCTCTTAGAAACTCTCATTTTTTTCACCTTCCTTATGCTTTTTAAAACTACTGTTAGTTGCCACCGGAACATTTTTTATTTCAATAATAAACCTTTATCTCAGCCGGCAGTTTTTCAAACTTTACTTCAGAGTCGTTAAACTCCAACCACTCTTTGCCGTTAAGTTTGACCCTTTTAATATTTTTTGCCAGAGGAGATTTAAATACAAAACCATCTGGTGCAAACGCATCTCCCCAAACCTTAATTTTTAGGATATTAGTATCTTTATTAATAGCGTAGCTTATCTTGCCAAAATGAGTAGGGAAATTCTTTATGGAGACACCTTCTTCACCTAATAACCATTTTTCATCAATTCCGGCGCCTAAAATTAATTTATCTCCTTCTTCAAAGACAAACATAGGCCTGATTAAATTTATATAATCTGAACCAACCCATGAATGAGGCATATCTCCTATATAGCCGGGCTGGCGGTAGTTGCCGTATACAACCTCAGCCCAATGATTCCACTCACGAGGCCTTGTAACGCTCAAAAAATGCTCTAGCATCTTCAGCGCCTTTTTCTTGTGGCCCAAAATAAGATATGCCGTTGCTGTCCTGATCTCATAAGAAACATAACCCTTCTCGGGGTCACACTCACCACGCATTCTCGGTATTAAAGTATCATTATAATATTTATCAAACGTAAACTCAAGTTGTTCCAACGGTAAATTCCTGTATTCATCCGCGGGCCAGACAGCAATGGCAGTAGCACACGCGTCAAAATCACCCAAATCGGCACATCCCGGAATATAATCAATTTTTTTAAGCTTCTGCACTAATTTTATGGAATCATAAAAACATTTCCTGAAATCTTTATCTTCTTTTTCCATCCAGGGAAGTAAATCGTCTCTACCCAGAACTTTGGCCATACTTATCGCTTCTCTCCAGCCCTTTAAAGCCCAAAAATCATCCCAATATGAATGCACGCCGGGAGCAGGGTATCCTTCATGACTTACAGAATTTGGAAGAATGCCGTAAAAAATTTTCTTTTCCTCAGGACCATTCTTATATTCATCGGTAAGCCTCTTTTTTCTCAAATACTCAAGAAACTCCAAAGCTTTTATAACATTGGGCATCTTCTCGTTTAAAAACTCTTTGTCCTTTGTAAACTTATAATATTCTGATATTAAAGTAATAAATGCCCCCTGGCCGTCGTACTCGGGCAAGGTCTTGCCCCAGTCCCACATACTACCATCTGCATTTATCATGCAAGGGACATCTCCGTTAAAGAGCTGGTGGTTGGCTATCCAGTCAATATACTCCCTTGCCTCTTTTAAATAACCCATTCTCATCAGGCCTATACCCATAACAGCGCCGTCACGAATCCAGGAACGTTCATAATGCCTTGAGCCGGGCTGAATTACCGGGCCATCTTTGTTTATTAACATATAAGCAATATTTGATTTTAAGACATTAATAAGATATTTATCCGGAATATTTATTTCTATCCGGTTTAGCTTTTCTTTCCAAAAAGAACGGGTTGCTTCTAATTGTTCAAAAAACTCTCTTTGGGTTATAGTGTAACCATCGGCTTTTTCTTCTACGGGCGCGGCAAATAAATAATCTACACTCTCTCCCGGAGCCAGCCTAAAGTAATATTCTAAAACACCGGTGGCGCTGCCCCAGGGATCATAGACAACTTTATGAGGCGGAATTTTTCCTTTTTCTATAAAATCCATAATGTCGCCCTCTAAATAACTCAGGGCTCCAAATTTATCCGGCGAGGCAACAAAACAAAGAAGATCCTTGCCGTTAATCAGGACATTGTCTTGCCTGGAGCCTTTATCAAATTCAATGCTAAAAAGATCCGTCATTCCTCCCTCGCCCTGCCATGACGGCGTAACCTGAAACGGTCTTAAGGTAAGAAAAAGTTTACCTTTTGTTTCCCTGGATCCTGCATTTGTTAACTGATACCAAATATATGTAACTGCCTTTCCTTTGTCTTCACAAGAAAACATCTTTTGCTTAAAGGTTAACCCTTTATAAACCCACTTTACCGAAGGAATAGGAAGATAATCTTCTTCTAAGGACTGGGTTACTTCTGCCTCTGCCCGCGTTATCAAACGATCATTAACATACAAATACGGTATCAATGACCATCCTCTTGGATAAAGCTCAATGGCTCCATCCTCGCAAATCAAGCTCTCAAAATAACCATCTGCAGTTCCGGTAATTGTCCAATATCCCTGCTGATTGGTAAGCCATATTGGATAAACTCCCTCCGGTAATAAATCTGCCGTAACCTTATGATAAGCATCCGGCATTAAATCAGAGGGTTTATATCTAAATTCCGAAAGTGCTTTAAATTGAGATAACGGCACCGGTTTTGATGAAGACGAAAATACCTCAAACTCATATACTGAATAACCCCAGCCTGTCTTCCTTTTGATGCCATACATCCGCAAAAAACGAACTGAAACAGGGTCAAAAGAGATTTCATCTTTGCCTTTTTTCTCTTTAATAGCACTATGAACAACGTACCATTTTTTGCCGTCAACAGAAACCTGTACTTGATATATTTGGGCATAGGCATCTTCCCAATGTAAAATAACTTTTTCAACTGTCTTTTTTTCTCCCAAATCTACTGCAAGCCACTGGGGGTCAGACCATTTACTGCCCCAGCGGGTCTTAAAATCCCCATCTATGGTTTTCTCGGGATTAAACTGCTCGCCGGTTTCAAAGGAAGATGCTTCTACAGAAACTATAGGTATTTTTTCGGTAGATGCAGCCTCTGCAAAGACAACCACAAAATATGACAAACAAGATAAGATTAATAACAACAAAAAAATTAATTTTATTGGTGATTTTCTTATCATTTTTTCAACCTCTTCTCTCAATATCTAATTAATATACCATAATTTGCTCACGGGGCAATTCTAAGCCGCTCTTTGCTTTATTTGGGGACAAAATATGATACCTCATTTAATCTTCCGCATTGGTCAACCAGCCTAACTATATATTCCCATGCCCCCCAGCCCTGGCAAACTTTGACTAAGAGTAAATTGTTTCCTTCTTTGAGCTTTACTTTTACTTTATCCTCGTCTTTTTTAAGCATGCGGCCTATTTTTTTTGACCACACCGTCTTACCATTTAACCACACCTTTATATCATCATCACTGCCCATCCACAATTGAACCTCCATCTCTCTCTTGCTTTCAATCACAACTAAAGCATAAGCACATACATCCTCCGGCTTTTCCGGAAAGATTTTTAAGAGGTTAATAATCCCTTCATTATTCGCTCCAATTGTCCTCCATTTAACCTGACCTGTTAATCCCGGACAAGAAGCTCTTAAATCCACTTTTTTCTCCGGCGGATAAGCCTTTGCGAAGCCATGCCCTCCTCTATTGTCAAAGGGGCCGATTGCCTTCCATGTTCTAATTGGAGTTCCAAAGTATCTCTCTGCTTTCTTTTTTGGATACGAGCGCAATGCTTCCTGTGCAAGTGTTGCAATTTTCTTGTTCTTATCAAAAGCCAGCTGAGCAACAGAATCAAAATATCCTTCTGTTACACCATATCCTTTAATCATCTTTAAAATTAACTCTTGAATAACAGGGTGAGGTGTTTGTAGTAATTTCCTAAATTCATTAAAAATAACTTCCTGATTATGACTTGGAGCTAACGCATTTATAATTTCAACCTTTCTATTTATATCTTTTTCCGCCTTTAATTTTTTAATCAAAATATTTATTGCCTTACAATCTCCCTTAGCCGCCAAAACTTCTAAAGATTTATGGGCCATAAGTTGAACACTTTCATCGTAATCCCCAAGAAAATATTCAAAGACATCTGCTTCGGCTCCTAATTCTTGCAAGGCTTTAATGGCAGAAAAACGCACTGGGGGGGATGAATCTTTAAGGCATTGCTTAAAGAATGCCGCATCGCCTATCCCATAAGCATTTATGGCCTCTATTGCCACTTTACGATTGGTACTGTCCATATCCTTTAAAGCACTCTCTTTAAGCACAGCCAAGCTTTGCTTATCGCCAATTTCTGCCAAAGCCCAAAGAACCGTGTTGCACAATTGGCCTTTTCGTTTCTCTAAAAGAGCGGTTAATCCCGCAGAATCACTATTTAATAACAACCTACTCGTTTCGGGATCAATCGTAAGCAAGGCATTATGATTAAGGTTCAAATCATCTGCCACAATTCTAAGCTTGCGGCTGGCTGGAGCATAAAACCATCCGGGTTTTTTAGATAATTTATCCTTTATCTCGGGCAAGTCTTTACCATTTAAAGCAACCTTCAAAGGTTTATCTACATTGTGAATATAAATCCCGCTTATTAAATATGTCCCAGCTCCTTTATATGCTCTTATTGACGGCTTTATTGCTAAAGAATAACCTGCCTGCTTCCATTGCAATAGAGTCTCGCCATACTGACCTTTTCTATAGGCGTAAGTCTCTCCATCGTCTTCATAAAGAAGGAAATTAGCGTCTTTGCCCGGATAAACATGAATATCCAATGGGATTTCGGCTTTCCCGCCGGTATGCTGAATTATGGGCCCTAACGGCAAAATTGAACCTTCGCGTACATAAACCGGGATTTCATCTAATTCGGCTTTTATTGAAAGGGTAATCGGCCCCTCTATGGGCCTGCCGCTGCTAAAATCATACCAGGTTCCTGCCGGCAGATAAACTTTCCTCGCTCCGCCCGGATTTAAAATAGGAGCAACCAGAATTTCCCGACCTACTAACCATTCATCTTCCATTTCAAAAGTTTGCGGATCACCGGGAAATTCAAAAAATAGAGGGCGCATTAGCGGGGCACCATTCTGACTTGCCTCTCGTGCATAACTATAAAAATAAGGAATTAAACGATACCTTAATTCTATGGCTTTTCTTACTGCCTTCTCTGCCTCTAATCCGAAAGCCCATGGCCAACGATCTGAATGCTGTTGACTATGCGCCCGCATCACAGGCACAAATACTCCTTGTTGAATCCAGCGAGTATACATTTCCGGGGAAGGCAAACCTATAAATCCTCCTATATCCTGGCTGCCATAAGGCATGCCGGTCATTGAATAGTTTAATAAAGACCCCGGCTGATTCTCAAGATCTTCCCAGGAGGAATTTATATCACCTGTCCAAACAGCCGCACCCAGCCGCTGCATTCCGGGAGAAAAAGCCCGGTTAATCGTCCAGACTCGTTTATTTGGTTTTTCTGCCAACATGCCATCGCGTTCAGCTTCTATCATATAATGATATTCTGTCATGGTTTGTTCGGCTTCATCATTCCACCATCCAGCCATCCCGTCCTTAAAAACCGGAACATGCTTTCCCCACCACCAACTTCTAACTTCAGGTATAGAAAAATCCAGGTCATTTTTTGTATGAGCAAGTATCCAACCTTTGCTTTTTGCAAATCTAAAATTTTCTTTATCTTCCACGCGGGGCTTGCGAATACCTACTATTTTTATACCAAGCTTTGAAGCTTCTTTAAGGTTCTCCTCTGGATTTGGAAAGGCTTTATCATTCCACTGCCAATCTTTAACAAACCAGTCATAATCATAGATAAATACATCTACCGGAATATTCTTCTGCCGGAATGTATGCCACTTTTGCCGAATATCTTCCCATCCGCTATATCCCCACCTGCTCATCATAAACCCGAATGACCATATTGGCGGAATGGGCGGTCTTCCTGTTAAATCTGTATAGGAATCCAATATTTGATACGGCGTATCGCCCAAGAAAAGATAAAAATCCAGCACCTTGTCAGGTACGCGCCAATAGTGCCTGCCGCTGCTTCTTTTCCACTGGGCCCCCTTTTTTTCAAAATCAACTAACATTCCATAACCGGCTGTACTAAAGAAAAAAGGTGCCTGAGTCACGCCATTGCCCACGGTAGTCTGAGCAAAAGATTTCATCAACCTGCCGGAACGTCCCATTTGCGGATTGCCAATGCCATAAATCCTCTCATTTAAGGGAGACAAAAATGTTACCTCCCAATAGAATGGCTCTTTGGAATGCCAGATTAATTTGCCTCTTTCCAGCTTAATATCATCGCCTGCCTGGGTTAAATAAATCTCAAGGGAATCTTTTAAAATTCCCAGGGTTGCGCTTTCTGTGGAAATGCCAAATTTTTCTTTTTCGTCAAATCTCTCCAGCATTACAGAAGGGCGTTTAATTGGTGCAACGAAAGTTCCTCGCAGACTTGGCCAAGATGCAGTTTGAGGAATAGCTATGATACGAAAGGTATTATGCGTTACGGCTGTTATCTTAACCTGTACCTCATTTGTTTCAAAATACCAGCCGTTTTCTATTGCTTGCTTAGAAAGAAGTTTGCTGTTTTCTGCTGTGGCGGAAGGAATGACTAAAAAAAGCCAAGGATAATAACTATGCTTATCAAGAAAAATTTGTTACGGCTACCGGTCATTTTCTTTTTCCTTTTTTATTTTTTATTTTTATTCACTCAGCATAATGGAATCTAAATATACTGTTCCTTTTTTATTTGTCTCTCCGGGATTAATAAAAATAAGCATTTCTTTAATATGCCCCTTATCATATCTTGGCTCCCAGCAATTAGTGGGGTTCAAGTTTGCCTGGATATTAAAAAATAAATGAGTCCAACCATCTTTATTGGCGGCTCTTTGCGTCTCAACATCAAATGAGCGTCCGAATTTATCTTTAAGCTTCAATAAAATTTCTGCTTCACCGTAAACCCACATAGCCACTGAATGATACTTGCGCCAATCACAGAAATTTACCTCTGCCGTCAGACAAGACCATTTATGCTTATCTCCTTTTTTGTCAAAATCTATTCTTAGTGACTTGTACCCGTCATGGGCCTTATCCGAAACAACCTGTGCATTATATGAGTCATCAAACGCCCAGAGGCATTTTGAAACTTTGGCAACATTATCTTCAAAATCTTCAAGCATTGAATTTGGCTCGGAAGTTTTAATATGGTTTGTTAAAATAACATCGTCGAGATAGAATAATCCTTTGCCCTTTCCCTTAACAGAAAATCTAACTTCCCCAACTGCGCCGCATATCTCTTTGGAAGGCAATTTAAAATAATGCCTGACCCAGTTATCAAATGACTTAACTTGTGTTTTCTGTTTTAGCGTGATAATCTTTTTCTCAGCAGTTACTAAATCAAGGAGGAAGCTTTCGTGCCCGCGAGTCCAGAAAACCAAATATTTATAAGGTGAAAAATCATGGCGAGCCGCTCTTACGGCAAAATATTTATTTTTCCCCCGCTCGGTCAGGTTATATTTAACTTCCATTGCAAATCTGCCTTCTTTTATATAATCATCCGATCTTCTATATTTATAGTATTTTCCCTTATCGGAATCATGCCATTCTCCATATAACGGCGAATGCTCTGATTGGTCAAAATTATCAATTATTCCTACAAAATTACATTTATTCAGGCCATTCCAGACTATCTTTTCTTTAGAAAAATATTTCCAAAGCAGTCCGGAACGGTAATTTTCAATATTCAAAATTATAGGGCCCTGGTCTATGCTTAGATAATCATTAGAGAACCAATTTTTATCCGGATTGAGAGAATCCGTAAAACCATAACGATGCCATATCTTATTCTTATACTTGTCATATAAATGGCGTGCCACCTTAATCGACTCCTCGGGCGTAAATATAATGCAGGGCAGGGCGGCGGTGGGCGTAATGGTGCCGTCATTATCATTGCCTGTCTGAAACGGCAGATCATCAGGAGGGGCTCCATAACTTCCATAAAGTATACCGCCATCAGGAGCCGGGCCCATAGAGGGATTTACTCCCCATAAATTCTCATCATATAAATTATTGTCAAGACACCACTGCCTGTTGGCAAGCGCAGCCTCAAGGGAATTTTGATAATAATCCGCATATTCATCTTTCATATATCTAAAATCAAACCACACATTATCCCACTGATGTATCCAGAGAGCCGGGCGTTCTATTCTCCAGAAATGCCCTTTATAAAAATCCCACGGAAAGGTCTGGGCATAATTATCCCAATAAAAAGGCGGCACATTGCTCTTTATGCCGCCGATGGGCAGGATATAATCAAATTTCATTCCATCATAAAACATAACTTCTCCTCCGCATAGTGGGTCATAGGTATAAGCATAAACATTTGAAACGAGACGCTTATTAAAACCGTCATGGATTATCCATTTCCAGTCAACCGAGTCAACAATTTTCGCCGCTATATCTCCTGCCCTTGTTCCGGCAAAATAATACTTGGCGGCCATAACTGCGCACAAATAGTTTATTGAGTCATGGGTGCAAACATGTTCGTGCCCCTCCCATTTTCCTGTCTCAATATTTGTCCAGTGATAGGTCCATCCCTGGTGATGTTCAAGGCAAAGATCATCCGGGTCATCTGGATTATCCCAACAATTATCAAGTAATTCCTCTGCTCTTTGATAAATTTCTTCCCGGGAACGATATTTTCTGGCATGACCTACAATATAAGCACCGAGCTGGTAGCCGATAGCTGCATTAGAGGTGTGCGTCTTCCAATGAAGGCTATCTATCACAAAAAGTGTTTCAGGATGAACCTCAAACCAGAAAAAATCAAATATTCTTCTTTGAATTAAATCTAAAAATTCATCGTCTGTAAGCTGGCTTGAGGATGGCGGGTCTTTGGAAAGTTTCTTATCAAAATATTTATTGAGCTCTTGCCAATTATGGTCGAAAATGGTAACTGTAGGATAAGGCGTTACTAATCCCCCGTAACAGGGCTCTTTACCCTCTTGAGGCCCGTAGATAATAAACTCATATAATGAAAATCCCCACTGAGTAGCTCGTTTTATACAATATAACCGGACATATCTGCCATAGATATTTTGAAATTTAAAGATTTCTTCTTCGCCGCCGACTTCTTTAACGTATTTTATTTCCTTCCAATCTTTTGAATCATCAGAAACTTCAAGTTTATACTCTTTAGCATAGGCATCTTCCCAGATTAATTTTATCCCGGTAATTTCACAACGTTTTCCAAGGTCGACATAAATCCATTGATTATCATTGAAGTTTGAAGACCAACGCGTCCACAGCATATTATCAAAAACAAGCTTAGCGGGAAGGTCTGCCTCTTGCGAAGAAGCAAAAACATCCACAGCGATTTTTCTTAAATCCCAGGTTTGTTCTTCAGCCGCAACTGAGCTTGCTAATAATATTACCAGTATTAATATCCACAACAAATATTTTTTCACAATTTCTCTAAGTATACACCATCGCAACCGGCAAAACCAAATATTTTATACCAGGATACCGCTTATTTGACAAATAACCGGTTTTGCATCATCAACACCTGCCATGGCTAAATGTTAAGCTAATTTTAGTTTTTCTTTAAAGCAAAAAGCAGAAGTTTTGGAAAATGAAGGGGAACCTCTTTTTATTGTAATTACAATAAAAAACCAAAACTTCTGCTTTTTTTATCTTATTTTATACTTACTTAAGCTCTCTTTTTTCTGCTAAGCCCAAATAAACCGACTAAACCTGTACCAAGCAATAGTAAGCTTGCAGGTTCGGGAACTACATCAAAATCAAGGTCGTCAAAATAAACATCCCCGCTGCTTCCATCTGCTCTCTGTATCTTAGTTACAATAGTCGCTGATGTAATACCCTCTGGAGCTGTCCAGCTAGCAATTTGCTTTTGTATCCACACTGCATCAGTTGTGGCTGTAATTGCATCACTGTCTAATTGACCTCCGTCCCATTCAATGGAAAGAAAAGCACTCGCTCCGCCTGTAAGCGGACTGTGATCATTTCCAGTTCCGTTGGGACTAAGAATATAACCAGTGAGGAAATATGTAGTCCCTGGTGCTACAGATACGCTTTGCCATGCACCCTGATTGTCAGTTCCAGAAGCTGCCCAACCATGCAGAGAATAGGTGCTGTCACCATGTGCATAACTATCTCTACGCTGAGCCCAGCTCCATTCCTCCCAATCGTCTGCGTCTTCTCCTGTGCCATACTCAAAACCTGGGTTGCTCAAGAAGTTCGCCTGGGCTACTGCCGGCATCGCTATAAGTGCTATTGCCATAAGCAATATACCTATATATTTCATTTACTTCACCCCCTTTCTTTTTCTATTTTTAAATATTTTTTGTCTCAGATAAACCAATTATTAAACTATCTAACCAAAAATAAACCGCTTAATATACCTCTATAACCTTTACCTTTAAATCATCAAAATAGACATCACCGCTGGAACCGGGAATACTTTGTATCTTGGCTACAAACCTGACAGAATCAATGCCCGAAGGAGCGGTGCCTGCAGCTGAATATAAAGCCCAATCAGATTCTCCCCTAAGAATGTCGCTCTTTATACTGCTTAGTTTGGTGTCGCCTTGAAACCATTCAATCTCAAGAAATGCTTCTGCCCCGCCTGCAAGAGGACTCTTATGAAAACCTCCTTCGCTTGGACTCATGAGATAACCTGTGAAATGAACTTTGCTCCCGGGAGTTACAGAAATAGTCTGCCAACCTCCGCCGTCCCCGTCACCATCAAAACCCCAGCCATGTAGTGACCAGCTGCCGGTTCGTTGAAATTCATCTAAACGTTCACCAAGCCACACATCCCAACCAGCTGTACTGTTTGCACCATCATATCCTTCCGCTTCAAAACCCGGATTCTCTAATAAATTCGCCTGAGCCGCTGCCGGCATAGCTACAATAGTTACAACTGCCGCTGCCATAAGTAATACGCCTATACCTTTCATCTATCTTACCCCCTTCTGTAAAATATGCTTTTATCTTTCAATTATTTACCGAATCGGTTTTTTAATCCAAATAAACCAATTGCTAAACTACCAATTAAAATCAAACTGCCCGGCTCAGGAATTATTCCTGCTTCAAGGTTATCAAAATAGACATCACCGCTGGAACCGGAAGCACTTTGTAATTTACATATAAACCTGGCAGAATCGGTACCCTCAGGAGCGATGCCTGCAACTGAATACAATGTCCAGTCAGATGCTCCCATAAGAGAAGCAGCGCTCTTTACGCTATCTAATTTAGTACTACCTTGCCACCATTCAATCTCAAAAAATGCTTCTGCCCCGCCTGCAAGAGGATCCTTGTGGTAGCCTCCTTCACTCGGGCTCATAATATAACCTGTGAAAGAAAGTTTTGTTCCGGAAGTTACAGAAATACCTTGCCAAGCACCGGCATCTCCGGTACCATCCCAGGCCCAGCTATGCAATGACCAGCTGCTGGGAGAATATGGAAACTCATCCAAACGTTCAGCACTCCATTGATTCCAATTGTCTGCATCAGCGCCTGTGCCTAATTCAAAACCTGGATTTTGAATCAAGTTTGCCCAACAAGTTGCAGTTGGTATAATTAAAAGAGCAATTATTATAAGCACCAGACTTCTCATAACTTTTTTCATCTAACTCACCTCTTTTTGCCCTCGTGGGCATAGTTTGCGAAAAAAATAACAAGGCTTTTTGCCCGCGTGGGTAATAGCTTACCACGCTTTAATATCTCTGTCAAGAAGACTTTTTTGTCTTTTTATAGAAGAGAATTGCTCAAATACATTCTAACTAAAAATCTTTTTTATTCCTACCTTTTTTTAACCCCACCATACCCATCAGCCCTGCTCCTAACAACGCCAAACTCCCCGGCTCAGGAATAACAGTAATGTCTGCCCCAATAGCCCCATCCGTATGGTCTAAGGATGAACCCAGAACATCGACACCGCTATTTACTACATAGGTATCGTTAAGCTGACCCCAGTCGAAATTAAAGTCTATAGACGTAAATGGTGTCATGGCCAG
>DAOVKU010000080.1 GCA_030631665.1 Candidatus Omnitrophota bacterium | reverse complement strand
TTTTTTAAAATCTGGGCGGCGGCTCTTAAATCATACATCCTGCCATTGGTGCAAGAACCGATAACTACCTGATCTATATACACACCTTTCACCTTGCCGACCGGTTTTGCATTAGCCGGAGAGGATGGCAAGCTAACCTGAGGCTCTATGTGTGATAAATCATATTCTTTAATACTTTTATATTTGGCATCGGGGTCCGATTTAAAAATTCTTGGTTTGCGCTTTTGTCCGGTTTTTTTAACATACTGAAAAGTTTTTGCGTCCGGCTCAATAAGTCCGGCTCTGGCGCCTCCTTCTATGGCCATATTGCAAATGGTAAAACGTTCATCCATACTGATGTTTTCAATCACCGGCCCAGAAAATTCCATGGCCGCATTTAAAGCACCATCTACGCCAATTTGGCCTAGAATAAAAAGAATTATGTCTTTGCCGCAAACCCACTTTTTTAATTTGCCCTTGAGTATAAATTTAATCGTCTCCGGAACTTTAAGCCAGCATTTGCCGGTTGCCATAGCCACTGCCAAATCAGTTGAGCCAACGCCGGTAGCATAAGCACCCAGGGCCCCATAGGTACAGGTATGAGAATCAGCGCCTATAACCAGGTCTCCGGGTAAAACCAAACCCAATTCAGGCAAAAAGGCATGTTCTATGCCCACACGGCCGACTTCGTAATAATGCTCTATTTTCTTATCACGGGCAAAGTTCTCCAAAATCTTACACTGATTGGCGCTCTCTATATCCTTGGAAGGTGTAAAGTGATCCGGAATAAGAGCAATTTTCTTTCTGTCAAAAACTTTTTTAAATCCAGCTTCTTTGAATTTCTTAATAGCAATGGGGGCGGTTATATCATTACCAAGCGCTAAATCTATATCGGCCCAAATATAGGCCGGCATATCTTTTCCCAAATTAAGATGGGGTGTGTGGCTGGCCAATATCTTTTGAGCAATTGTATATCCCATATATTTCCTTTTTTATTAAAACTCTATTTCTATAGCACCATAAGGGCAGGCTTTCACGCATAATTCACAGGCAATACACTTATTTTTGTCAAAAGTGACTTTCCTGGTCTTCTTATCAACTTTAAAAGCATTTGTGGGACACATAGCGATACAGGCCGTGCAATGGGTGCATACCTTTTCATTCCACTTGATATCTCTAGCTAAAAGCTGAAGTCCAACACCTAAATCCTGTAAATATTTAACAGCTGACTCAAGTTGCGACTTTGTGCCCTCTACTTCCAAAACCAATAGCCCTTCTTCGTTTGGATTTACTCTGGCGCGAAGAATATTAACAACTAAATCATAATCCTTTATCAGGTGATAGGTTGTAGGTTCATGCAACAAATTAGTCGGAAAAGTCAAAACATATCTTTTCTTAAGCATAGTTTCCTCCGTGTGTTGCCAAATAAATCTCCTTGCAAAAGAACATTCGGTTGAGGGCTTCTAATTTCTATTAATACAATTTCTGAATTTTAGCACAAAAGTGGCTAAAAGGCAACGAAAAAACGGCTTTATCTTTCAAATTTAAGAAAAATAAAGCCTAGATTAAAAATATCCACCACATGCAAAAATGCCCACTATCCAATAATTCTACTTAACCCCCCCCCATTAAAAGGAAAGGGTGGGGTCTACCCGTGCCCCTTTGGGTGTTTTTTAGAATAAGGCAAAGTAAATAATTGACTGACTATTTTTTGACAATAGTCGCCTTAGCAACCACTACCACACCATTCTCGCTTACCATGAATCTTTTCTTATCTTCCTCATGGTCGTAACCAATTTCTGTTCCAGCCGGTATGCGCACGTCTTTATCAATAATAGCATGGCGGATTTTGGCATGACGCCCAATATTAACGCCTTCCATAATAATTGAATCCCATATAACAGAAAAACTATTTATTCTGACATTAGGTGATAAAATCGAACGCTCCACTCTGCCGCCCGAAACAATACAACCACTCGAAGTAAGACAATCCAGCATTAGTCCGGCACGTGGTTTAGCTCCTCCAAGACTAGAAAAAACAGTTTTAGCGGGGGGAAATTGCTCCTGATATGTCCTTATGGGCCAGTCTTTATCATAAAGATTGAAAATTGGTTCTATATCAACAAGTTCCATATTGGCTTTGTAATAAGCATCTAGATTTCCTATATCACGCCAATATCTGGATTTTTCTTTATCTTGTTCTTTAAAATCATAAGCATAGATATTGCGTCCTTTTTTAAGCATCAATGGAATGATATCTCTGGCAAAATCATGGCTCGAATTCTTATTAGCCGCATCTTCTTCCAGAATTTCTTCGAGAACCTGGCGATTAAAAATATAAATACCCATAGAGGCAAATATTTTTTCGGGATCGTACGGTATAGTTTTGGGAATTAAAGGTTTTTCTTCCAATGCCATAACTTTAAAATCTCCGTTTACCTCAACAACTCCTAAATGGGGAGATTTTTCTTTTTCCATCTCTACTACGCTAATAGTTAAATCAGCCTTCCTTTTGATATGAAAAGCGAGCATATGCCGATAATCCATTTTATATACATGATCTCCGGCCAACACGAGAACATAATCCGGTTTCTCCTGTTTGATGGTGTATATATTTTGGTAGATTGAATCAGCGGTGCCTTGATACCATTGTTGGCCAATTCTTTGTTGAGCCGGTATAACATCGATATATTCTCCAAGTTCACTGGAAAATATATTCCAGCCCATTTTTAGATGCCTGGCTAACGATATAGATTTATATTGCGTAAGAACGTGTATTTTGCGCACTCCGGAGTTTACGCAATTGCTTAAGGTAAAATCAATTATTCTGTAAATACCGCCAAACGGTACAGCCGGCTTAGCCCTGTCTCGGGTCAAGGGTGAAAGCCGTTCGCCGCGGCCACCGGCCATAACAAAAGTCGACAGTTTTCTCTCTAAAATTTTATGCATTTCCATATTTATATAATAATACTCCTCTTGCCAATAAAGTCAACTTCTATCTCTTGATAAATTTCATTAAAAGAAAAAAGTTTTCTAAATTAAATTTTTTCTTTTTTGAGTAGTTTAAAGAGGTCTCGTGCGTTGAGCAGGATCAAGGGGTAAAATACAGGAAAGAAGAAGTTTTGTGTAGGAATGACTGGGTCTTTCAAAGAGAGCCTGAGTAGGTGCTTCTTCAACTATTTCCCCGTCATGCATAACTGCTATCCTGTCACAGAAATGTTCAACAATGCTTAAATCGTGGGCAATAAAAAGAAATGTGAGATTAAATTTTTCCTGAAGGCCCTTGAGTAAGTTTAAAATTTGTGCCTGGATAGAAACATCCAAACTTGAAACCGGCTCATCCAAAACAATAAATTCCGGCTTTGCTGCTATAGCCCTGGCAATACCTATTCTCTGGCGCTGGCCCCCGCTAAATTGATGGGGATATTTGACTTTATCCTTAGAGGATAAGCTCACCATTTCAAGCAGTTGGTTTACTTTTTTAATCTTATCTCCAGGCGAAATATTTTCCTTGATTCCTTCCGCAACTATATCCTGCACTTTCCAGCGTGGATTAAGCGAAGAAAAGGGATCCTGAAAAACTATCTGCATTCTTTTTCTTATTGAAATCAGGTTATCTTTATCTATTTTTACATTTTCAAATAAAACCTTTCCTCCATCAGGCTCTAATAGACCTAAAATAAGCCGGGCAGTCGTAGTTTTGCCACAGCCTGATTCTCCCACCAGGCCAAAAGACTCACCTCTTTTGATACAAAAGGAAATTCCATTAACCGCCTTGACCACCTCCAACTGTGGCCCAAAGAGGCCTTTTTTTATAGCAAAAAATTTCTTTAGATTTTCTATCTGAATTAAATTTTCCATTTATCTTTCCCTTAAACACCTAACATAATGACCTGCTTCCAGTTCCTTTAAAAGCGGTTCTATCTTAATGCACCTATTTTCTTTTTTTGAACATCTTGGATAAAAAAGACAACCCTTTATTTCTTTGGTTAAATCGGGTAATGTGCCCGGAATCTCTTTTAACCGCTTAAGTTTAAATTCCTTACTCGACTGAGGCAAAGCAGCCAACAGACCTTTGGTATAAGGGTGTTTGGGGTTTTTAAAAATACTTCTAACATCGGCATATTCCACAATCTGGCCTGCATACATAACAGCCACGAAATCTGCCAAGCGGGCTATTATGCCAAAATCGTGGGTAACAATCAAAATTGACATATTGAATTCTTCTCTTAAAGCCTGCAGTAATTCTAATATTTGCGCCTGAATGGTCACATCCAGAGCTGTAGTCGGTTCATCAGCGATAAGCAATTTAGGACAACAAGCCAAGGCTTGCGCTATCATCACACGCTGGCGCATACCGCCCGAAAGATTGTGCGGATATTCATAGATTATTCTTTCAGGCATTGGCATCTTTACTTTCTCAAGTAAATTAATAACCTTGGGCTCAGCTTCTTTCTTTTTTAGATTGTGATGGGCAAAAAGTACTTCTGCAATCTGCTCGCCAATAGTTAAAACAGGATTTAAAGAAGTCATGGGTTCCTGAAAAACAAAGGAAATTTTATTCCCGCGAACACGCCTCAAATTTTCCCCTTCCATTTGCAAAATGTTCTTACCTTCAAATAAAATCTGACCACTGGTTATCTCGCCGGGTGGTTCAATTAATTTTAAAATAGAAAGACAGCTAACAGTTTTTCCACAGCCGGATTCTCCCACCAGGCCCAAGGTCATCCTGGGGGCTATCTTAAAATTAACCCCGCTAACTGCTTTAAGTAAACCATGGGGAGTTTTAAACTGAACGCTCAAATTTTTAACCGAAAGTAGTTCTTTCATAATAGCAAAAGTCAGATATCAGAAGACAGAAGTCAGAAGACAGAAGTCAGATAAAAAAATATTTTCTGTTCCCTGTTCTCCCTCATCTGTATTCTGTTAAGCGCGGGTCCAAAATATCCCTTAAGCCCTCGCCAACTAAATTAAAACTCAAAACTGTAATTAAAATAGCCATGCCCGGAAAAAGCATAAGCCACCAGGCATAGTCTATGTAATGGCGGCCTACGGTTAAAATGTTACCCCAGCTGGGTGTCGGAATTTGAACGCCAAATCCTAAAAAACTCAAAGCCGATTCTATTAATATAGCGCCGCCTACACCCAAAGTGGCACTTACAAAAATAGGAGCGGCTGCGTTAGGTAAAATATGTTTAAAAATAATTTTAACATCAGGAGTGTTGCAGGCATGCGCCGCCAAAACATAATCCCTTTCTTTCTGTGTAAGAAACTCCGCCCTTACCATCCTGGTTAAACCGGCCCAGCTGGTAAGCCCGATAACAACCATAACATTTATTATATTTGGCCCCAAAAAAACGATAATCATTAAAATAAAATATATCCTTGGCAGGCACATCATTATTTCCACAAGGCGCATAATAGCAAAATCGACCTTTCCTCCGTAAAAACCAGCTATGGCGCCCAGAGTTATTCCTATCAATAAAGAGATAGCTACAGCTACAAAACCGACACTCAAGGAAATTCTCGAACCGTAAACCATGCGGCTAAATAAATCGCGACCCAAATCGTCTGTGCCCATAAAATGCTGCATTGAAGGCGGCTGCAATATATCTTCCTCGCTCAAAGAAGTCTGGTATGGGCTATAGGTAGCGATTAAAGGTGCAAAAATAGCCACCCCGAACATAAACATAATCAGAATTAGCCCAAAAAAAACTGTCTTGTGTTTTAATAACAATTTGCCCATTTTTTTCTATTTATATCTTATTCTCGGGTCTACCACCGCATAGAGAATATCGGAAATTAAAATGCCTACAAGCGTTAAAAATATAGAAATAATAGCGCCGCCCATAACAGTCGGATAGTCATAATTCATAATGGCTTCATAGGTCAGGCGGCCCATTCCCGGCCATGCAAAAATAGTTTCCATGATGAAACCACCACTTATAAGACCAGGTATAGAAAAACCGATAATGGTAATTATAGGCAGGAGTGCATTTTTAAAAGCGTGGCGCCAGATAATTCTTTTAGGTGATAATCCTTTGGCTTTGGCTGTGCGGATATAATCCTGCTTGACAACTTCCAACATACTTGAGCGTGCATAGCGAGAGATGCCTGCTAATCCTCCGAAAGCAGTTGCAATTACCGGCAAGATCAGATGTCGCAATAAATCAACAAATTTATGTAAAGGAGAATAATACAGTGTATACCAGGGGTTCATGCCTGAAACAGGCAGCCAGCCCAACCAGAAACCAAAAATAACCATAAGCATTAAGGCAAACCAGAAAGTAGGTGTCGAATAACCAATAAATACAAAAACAGTCGTAATTCTATCATATAGAGAATTATGTCTTAAGGCGGAGGTAACTCCCATTGGAATTGCTATAGCAAAAATAACAATTAAGGCGCTTATATTAAGTAAAAGAGTGGCCGGCAACCGCTCTGCTATTTTAGTTATTACCGGCCTGTCATCGATAAAAGAGCGGCCGAAATCAAGAGTGACAATGCGCCTAAGCCAGTTAACATATTGAAGGAGAATTGGTTCATCAAGACCGTATATTTCCTGCAGGCGGGCGCGGGCAGTACCTGAAACTTCTGGATTTAATCCATAACGGATACTGGTGGGGTCTCCGGGGGCAAGATGCATAATAACTAAAGTCAGAAGTGAGAGCCCCAGTATCATGGG
>DAOVKU010000036.1 GCA_030631665.1 Candidatus Omnitrophota bacterium | reverse complement strand
CTTGGAGAAGGCGAGATTATAGTTACTATGGGCAATACCCGCCTCAAAGAAGGCGATGTAGTTGAAATAATTAAGAGTCCATAGAAAAGATTTTACTATGGACCATGGTCTATTGACTGTTGACTTCCGAATGGAGTGAGGAGAAGATGAATCTTCCGCAATTTGGAGTAAAATATCCTGTAACTACCACCATGATTTTCCTGGCTATGATTATCCTGGGCTTGGTTGCCCTTTCTCAACTTGGGCTTGACCTTATGCCTGAGATAGAAATACCCAGTATAAGTGTTGTAACTACCTATGTAGGAGCTGGCCCCGAAGAAGTAGAGTCTAAGATAACTAAAATTTTAGAAGATAAGCTGGCTACGGTAAAGGATTTAGATAGAATTGAATCCATTTCCGTAGAAGGCATATCGGTCATAACGCTTAAATTTGACTGGGGCACGAATTTAGATGAGGCAGCTAATGACGTAAGAGATATGGTGGATTTGGCAGCCAGGCAACTGCCTGATGATGTAGATAGGTCGAGGATATTAAAATTTGACCTTTCCATGATACCCATTCTTGTTTTAGGAGTAACTGCCGATGAAAGTTATCCCATACTTTATGATTTAATTGATGAGAGAATTTGCGGCCCCCTAAAAACAGTTCCGGGAGTAGCAGCCGTTCCTATACACGGCGGTATGATAAGACAGATTTTGGTTGAGTTAGACCGCGCCCGCTTAGAGGCCTACCATTTATCAGCAAATCAGATAATAAACGCCCTGAGAAAGGAAAACTTAGATATTCCGGGAGGACACATAAAGACAGGGACTAAGGATTATATCATCCGTACACCGGAGGAAATCGAGGTAGATGAAATTGGCAAAATAGTTCTGGCGACCACCGAAAATGGCGCTACAGTTTATCTTAAAGATGTGGCCACCGTTAGAGATGCCTTTAAAGAAAAAACTCAAGAAGTAGAAATGAACAGGAAGCGCGGCCTTATAGTTGTAATACAGAAGCAATCAGGGGCAAATACAGTCCAGGTAGTAGAAAGGGTATTTAAAAAATTAGAAGAACTAAAAGAAACTTTGCCTTCGGATGTGAATATAGTTGTAGCCAGGGATTTTGCTAGTTTTATTAAAGGTTCTATGGACAACTTAAGAGATGCATTGTTTGTGGGTGGTATTTTGGTTATTTTAGTTATATTATTTTTCCTGCGCAGTTTAAGAGCGGGGCTTATTGTAGCTGTATCTATTCCCACCTCATTAATTATCGCTTTTTTCCTTCTTTATATGCGTGGTTATACCTTAAACATGTTATCTGTTTCAAGCCTTGCTATTGCCATGGGCCTGGTGGTAGATGCGGCTGTTGTTGTCATAGACAATATCTGTCGGCATAGAGAAAGGGGACAGAGACCACAGGAGGCGGCTATCTTCGGCGCTACCGAGGTAAGAAGGGCAATTACCGCCTCAACCCTTACCACCGTCGCTATATTTATCCCTATCGTTTTTGTTAAGGGGATTACAGGCATTATGTTTAAAGAAATGGCCTTTGTTATATGCCTGACGCTATTGGCTTCTCTCTTTACAGCTCTTACTCTTATTCCCATGTTGGGCGCCAGGTTTTTGCATATTCAGCCCCTTGGCTCTGCTTTGGCACAAGTCAGTGGAATGAAAAAAGAAAAGCATGCAGGTAAAAGGTTTATAGAGAAATTTTATTTTTTAAGTAAACGATGGTTTGAGAAAATAGAATTGGTTTACAGGGATTTTTTAAGATGGTCTGTTTCTCATAGAAAAACTGTTATCTTTGGTGGTTTTTTAATATTATTATTCAGTTTGTTATTAGTGCCGCTAATGGGCACAAGATTTATGGCGGAAGTTGACTCTAGTATATTTGGGGGAACCGTAGAGCTGCCGGTAGGAACAAGACTTGAAGAGACAGGCAAAGTAGTAAAAGCTGTAGAAGATGTGATTGACAGGGAAGTTCCTGAAAAAAAGACTATGTATGCAAGGTGGGGCTATAGCGGCATTGGCATGGGAAGAATGGGACAAGAAGGATCAAATATAGGGGGTTTTAATGTAAGGCTTGTTCCCAAAGAAGAGAGAAAGAGGTCGGTTAAAGAAATTGTTGATAAATTAAGGCCGCTTACCGCAAACTATCCTGGTGCCAGGATAAGATATAGCACCGAAGATCCGTTAGCCGGTATGTTTTTTGCCGGAGGCAAGCCTTTTGTTATTGAGATATACGGACACGACCTGGATACCGGGATGATGTTAGCCAAAGAGATAATTGCTGAATTGAAAAATATAAAAGGTATAGTGGATATAGATATTTCAAGAAAAATGGGTAAGCCCGAATTGCAGATAAAGGTGGACAGAGACAAAGCATCTCATTTGGGTTTAAATGTTTCTGATATCGGAAATACCATTCAAACTTTTTTCAGCGGAAAAGAGGCCACCAAGTATAGAGAGAAGGGGAAGGAATATGATATTTTTGTAAGATTACAGGAAAAAGACAGAAAGCATATATCTGACCTCGAAAATAGTTTTGTAACTGCCCCGGATGGCAGGCAGGTTCGCCTTAATAATGTAGCCAGGATTATAGAGGAATTCGGACCTGTGGACATAGAACGCAAAAACCAGCAAAGGGTGATAAGAATAACTGCCAACCTTTCCGGACAGGATTTGGGAGGTGTTACCGCAGAGGCAAAAAAGCGTCTGGCCAGAATTGGAATTCCCAAAGATTTTTTTGTTGAGTTTGGGGGAGAAAGAGAAGAACAGGAAGAGGCGTTTAGATTTCTAACCATAGCTCTTATTTTAGGTATGATTTTGGTTTATATGGTTATGGCTTCGCAATTTGAATCTTTCAGGGACCCCTTTATAATACTATTTTCGGTGCCATTTGGCATGGTAGGGGTGATATGGGTCCATCTGATTTTTAGACAAACTTTTAATATGAATTCATTTGTGGGCCTTATTATGCTGATAGGCATTGTGGTGAATGATGCTATTATCCTTATTAGTTATATTAACATTTTACGCGCTCGTGGCCTGGGAGTGATGGAGGCGGTTACCAAAGGAGGCAGGATGCGTTTGAGGCCGGTGCTTATAACTACTCTTACCACTGTTTGCGGGCTTCTGCCCCTGGCTTTTTCCAAGGGTGAAGGCTCTGAAGAATGGGTTACCTTATCACTTACCGTTATCGGCGGTTTATTAGTTTCTACGCTTATTACCCTTATATTTGTTCCCACTCTATATTCTATATTTGAAGAAAAGGGCAAAAAGGAAAAAATAGGAAAATTAATAAAGGAAGTCATAAAAAACATATTAAAAAAAGGAAGGCAAAAAATATGTCGAACGAGCTAAAAATGGTAATGATTTCTTATAACAGCGCCATAGGGGCCGAGGCAATGGAAATATTGGAAAAATGCGGTATAAAAAATTATACCAAATGGACAGGTGTCAACGGCAAAGGCCAAATGAGCGGTTCTCATTTTGGATCAGAAGTTTGGCCCGGCATAAACAGCGTTATATTTAGCGCCATGGAAGCAAAAAAGGCGCAAGACTTATTAAAACACATTAAGGATGTAAGGGCAAAGCTGGGAAAAGAAGGCATTAAGGCTTTTTGCTGGTCTCTTGAAGAAATGACGTAAATAAAAATCCTCAGTGTAAAAAGGTTTCAAGAGAGAAATAAAAAAGTAGCCTGTCCCCTTTTTATGTTTCTGTCCCCTCTCTATGTTTAAAAAATTTCTAAGTGGAATTGGAAATAAACCCATAGCTATTCTTGCCAGTAGCGATGCAGATGGCATATCTGCCGGCGTATTTACTTATCATGCACTCACTCGCTTAAAATATAACCCGAGTATTCCCATAACTCCTGCTTTCGGCTGTACTCCTTATGACAAAGAGACTATAATTTTATTAAAAAAGTTAGAGCCAAGGGCGCTTTTTGTAATTGATTTAGGAGTTGAGAAGAGAAAAATTCTTAATCTCCCCACCGTTTATATAGACCATCATCTAAAGCAGGGAGAGCCGGAAGGCGCTCTTTTCTTGGGCGATTTTACATCTTGTGAGAAAACAACAGCGGGGTTGATTGCTTATAATCTATTTAAAGATTTAATTGAAGTCGATGACATTAGGTGGTTAATTGGGGTGGGATTAAAAAGTGAATTACATGCCATTGCCCAGGAGCAAGAAAAGGAATTGCTGGATAGTTTTAAGAAAACTGATCTTCAAGAGATTGCCATTTTGATTAATTGTGCCCACCGCGCCTCAGCTCATAATACCTCCGTGGCTATAAAAGTTTTATTGGAATCCAGAAACTTTGGTGATGCGTTAAACAAAGAAAATCCTTTTGTATCTCAACTTTATAGTTTTAGAGAAGAAGTCAAAACTGAAGAGCATAAGGCCTTACACGCCCGTCCTTATTTTATGTGGAAAGTCGCTTTTATACCTTTTAAAAGTAGATGCGATATTTCTAATTTACTGGCGGAAATCTGGAAAGAAAAGCTTTCCGATTATATTATTATCACAGCCAACAGGGAGTTGGTGGAGGGAAAGGTATCTTTTTCTGTTTCTACCAGAACAGATATAAATCTGGTCAGATTTATGGAAAAAGTTAAGCCATCTCACCTGTCGTATCCTCTTGGCCTGGGCAACAGAAGTCATTATAGCGGCATAGTGGATAAAGAGATTTTTGAGAATTTACTTTACAATTTAAGATTTAAAAATGTTAAGAGGTTAATGTAATGATTTTAAAATTTTTAGGCACAAGAGGGTATATCGAAGAAAAAAACAAAAAGCATAAGCGGCACAGCTGCCTTCTTATAACTTACCGCAAAAAGAAACTTTTAATTGACTGGGGGCTGGATTGGCGTGGACGCTTAAATTCTATAAACCCGGATTGGATTCTTATTACTCATGCCCACCCTGACCACGCCTTTGGTTTAAAAGAAGGCACGCCAAAAGCGGTTTATGCTGCTTCAAGCACCTATAAATTTTTGAGAGAATTTGCGCTTCCTAATTTAGAAAAAATCAAAAAAAATATACCTTTCAAGCTTGGGCCTTTTAAGATAAGCGCCTATAGTGTTATCCATTCCATTAAAGCGCCGACGGTAGGATTTCGTATTACGGCCGCAGGCAAAACGCTGGCCTATAACCCCGACCTGGTTTTTATTAAAAATAGGAGAAAAATATTTAAAGATTTAGACCTTTATATAGGCGATGGCTCTAGTGTAAGCAGGCCCATGGTCAGAAGAAAAGAAAATAAACTCTTTGGGCATACCTCTGTTAAGACCCAAATTAATTGGTGTAAAAAATTTAAAATCCAGGAAGCTATTTTTACTCATTTTGGGAAAGAAGCCATTGGTATGGGCGAGAAAAAGTTGGAGAAAAAATTGGATGAGTTTAGCGGCGGCGAGTTAAAGGTGGCAGCCGCTTACGATGGCATGAAGAAAAATTTATGCTAACTGCCACCCGCATTCACTTGAGAGGGATGTCACACATCATCTTTTTTGTGGTCTATATGAATTAGAATCTCATCTATATTTTTAAAGTGGGAAATAATTTCTTTTTCCGTCTTTTTTGCTATAGCGTGAGCATTTAATAATTTTGTTTGCGGGTTTAAAACAATATGTAATTCAGCAACTATTTTTGGACCGACCTTTCGGGCCTTTATTCCATGAACCGAAATGACCTCTTTTTGGAGCTGCGCTATTTGTTCTATCTTTTTTATAATTTCGGGATCGACCGATGTTTCTACCAACTCTGTGAAAGATAATTTTATAATATCAAAAGAAAATTTTAAGATAAAAATACAAACTATTAAAGCTGCTACAGGGTCAAAGATGGGGAATCCGGCTCGAGCGGCTGCTATACCAATCAGAACTACTATTGAGGAAAGAGCGTCTGAGCGGTGATGCCAGGCGTTAGCCACGCAAGCCAAAGAATCTATTTTTCTACCAACAGAAATTGTACAACGATAGAGCCATTCTTTGATTATAAGGCAGACCAGCGCCGCTACAAGAGCTATGAGGCCGGGCTCGGTAATGTTTTTTAACAAAAGAGAACGAATGGCATTATGGCCGATTTTAAAAGCTACGCCCAACAGAAGCAGGCCAACGGCGGTAGCCGCTATGGTTTCAAACTTACCGTGTCCGTAAGGATGTGTTTTGTCCTTGGGCTTGGAACCCAGCACAAGGCCTAAAATGACTATTACGTCCGTAAGTGCATCTGAAAGAGAATGAATCGCATCGGCTATCATGGCCTGGCTTCTGCCGATTATACCCGCTGTGAGCTTAAAGGCTGACAGGAGAACATTTATTATCAAGCCTTTAACGGTAACATTTTTCCCTTTTATAAGTCTTTGGGCATTGTCCATTTTTATAAACCCCACCAAGCATATATTGCGATTGTATTTGTAAATATTATAGCATATAGACGCCGTTCTTAAAAGTGAAGATATTGGAAAGTAAACTAAGAGTGATTGACAATACTTTTAATAAGATTTATAATTAATAGAAATATTAAACTAAGGAGAAATCGATGACTAAATTGAAAGAATTGTCCATAGATAAGTTGCGCAGAATATGCAAGGCCAAAAATTTTAAATTTAAAACAACAAACGAAATTAAAGTTTCGGAGAAGATATTAAACCAACAAAGGGCGGCGCGTGCCATAGATTTTGGATTGAGAATAAAAGATAAGGGTTATAATATATTTGCCGCAGGCTTACTTGGAACCGGCCGTAATACCGCTGTCTCTTCCGCCATTGAAAAAATAGCTTCCACTCAACCGGCTCCCGGGGATTGGTGTTATGTTTATAATTTTGACCATCCGGATGAACCCAAAGCCATACATCTTAAAGCCGGCCTTGGAGAAGAATTTAAGAAGGACATGAATAAAATAATTAAAGAATTAAAAATCAGTATTTCCAGGGCCTTTGATGGTAAAGATTATGAAGAACGAAAGAGGCATATTGTAAAGAAATTTCAGGAGAAGAGAGATAAGCTGGTTGCGGATCTGGAGCAGAAGGCCGGAAGCAGGGGTTTTAAAATGAAACAAACTTCAACCGGTTTGATAAGCCTCCCACTTTTTAAGGGCAAGGCAGTCAGCCCGGAAAAATTTGAATCTTTGAACAAGGAAGAAAGAGAAAAAATAGAGAAAGAACGCGAGGAACTTCAGCTTGAGATGTCTGATGCCATCAGAGAAATAAGAAACCTGGAAAAAGAGATTAAACTTCAGGTAGAAAAACTTGATAAACGCATCGCCCTTTTTGCTACCGAACATCTAATTGAAGAATTGAAACAGAAATATAAGGATTACGTTGATATAATAAAACACCTTGAAAGATTAGAAGAAGATGTCATAGATAACATAGATAGTTTTAGGGGAAAGGAACCCCTTCCCTTTCCGATTCCCGGCCTGGCATTGCCGAGTCCTCAAAAATTATTTACCAAGTATAGAGTTAATGCTTTTGTAAATAACAAAGAGATGGTCGGCGCCCCTATTATAAAAGAGATCAACCCCACTTATTATAATTTAGTAGGCAGGGTAGAATACCGGTCTCAGTTGGGTTCAATGACTACCGATTTCACAATGATGAAACCCGGAGCCATACACCTTGCCAACGGCGGCTATTTGATTATTCAGGCTCTTGATTTACTGAAGAATTTTATGGCGTGGGAGGCCATAAAAAGAGTTATTGAAACCGGACAGGTAAAAATCGAGGATATTAACGAACAATTCAGACTTATTTCTACTGTTACCTTAAAACCGCAACCCATACCGGTGAATGTGAAAATTATCCTGGTAGGCCACCCTTTAATTTATCACTTGCTTTATGTGCTCGACGAAGATTTTCGTAAACTTTTCAAGGTAAAAGCGGACTTTAGTATGTTAATGGATAGAACTTCGGCTCAAGTTGATAGTTATGTTCATTTTATTTCCATTACATCTCAACATGAAAAATTACTTTCTTTTACCAATCAGGCAGTGGCCAAAATAGTTGAGTACGGTTCTCGTTTAGTGGAAGATCAAGATAAGCTTTCTGCCAGATTTCTTGATATTGCCAATTTATTACGTGAGGCAAGCTACTGGGCAGAATCGGCTAAATCGAATGTAGTTACCGCTAATCATGTAACAAAAGCTATAGAAGAAAAAATCTATCGTTCAGATATGATTGAAGAGCGCTTAAGAGAACTGATTAAAGACGGCTCCTTTTTAATAGACACCAAAAGCAAAATAGCGGGCCAGGTAAACGGCATTTCTGTTATAGATGTGGGCGACTATGCTTTTGGTTTACCGTCTCGTATTACGGCGCGTGCCTATATGGGGCAAAAGGGATTAGTTGATATTCAGCGCGAAGCAAAACTTGGCGGCAGAATTCATTCCAAAGGTGTTATGATTATAGCAGGATATTTTGGGGAAAAATTTGCCCAGAATAAACCACTGGCTGTTTCGGCCAGCTTGAGTTTCGAGCAGACCTATTGTGAGATTGAAGGCGATAGTGCTTCCAGCGCAGAAATATATGCGCTTATGTCAACCTTGTCGAACTTGCCTATTGAACAAGGAATTGCGGTTACAGGTTCTGTGGATCAGAGGGGTAATATTCAGTCTATCGGGGCGGTTAACGAGAAAATTGAAGGTTTTTATCATGTTTGCAAGCAAGGGGGGTTAAATGGCAGGCAAGGGGTAGTCATACCGGAGTCGAATGTAAGAAATTTGATGCTTAAAGAGGAGATATTAAAAGCGGTTAAGGATAAAAAATTTCATATTTATCCTATTAAAACCATAGAAGAGGGCATTGAGATTTTAACCGGAAAATCAACTGGCATAAAAAAGGCGGATGGTTCTTACCCCAAAAATACGGTTTTTGGTCTGGTTGATAAAAAATTGACCGAATTAGCTGAGGGTTTGATGAAATTTTCCAAAGACACCCCCGCCAAGAACAACAAAAGAAAAAATAAGTGAGCAAGAACAGGATAGAAAAAATCATCAGCCTGCTTAAAAAAAACTATCCAGAGGTTAAAATTACATTAGATTTTAAGGGACCATATCAACTATTGATGGTTACCATACTTTCAGCGCAATGCACCGACAAGCGTGTAAATAAAATTAGTCCCGCTCTTTTTCAGAAATACAAAAATGTCAGAAGCCTTGCCGTGGCCAAGCCGGACGAGCTGGAAAAATTAATCAGGACTACGGGTTTTTATAAAAGCAAGGCTCGTTCCCTGAAAAAAACAGCCATGGCCGTAGTCAGGGATTTTAAAGGCCGGATTCCTTCTACCATGGAAGAATTAATTACTTTAACGGGAGTTGCCAGAAAAACGGCCAATGTGGTTTTATTTAATGCCTTTGGCAAAAAAGAAGGCATAGTCGTTGATACTCATGTAAAGAGATTGTCGCAGAGGTTGGGTTTTACCGGGCACACCAACCCCCTCAAGATAGAGCAGGATTTAATGCAAAAGATTAAAAAGAAAGATTGGGGCCAAATCTCGCTCCTTTTAATAACTCACGGCAGAACTATTTGCACAGCCGGGAAACCAAAATGTCCGGAATGTTTTTTAAATAAGTTGTGTCCATCAACAGGAAAAGTTAAATAAAAAAGGATAATATATGGAAATAGGTATTGCTAAAGAAATAGCTGCAAAGGGCAAAGAAAGCAGAGTGGTGCTCCTGCCCTCGGAAATTCAGAAATTAACTGAAAGGGGCGTTAAAGTTTGGGTTGAGGAAGGAGCCGGCGAAGGAGTCTATGTTGACGACAAGCAATACATAGAAGCAGGCGCACTAATAGAAAAATCGCACTCTGAAATCTTTAAGAAAGATATCGTAGTTAAACTGAAAGCCCCTTTAATTAAAGAATTCAAACTTCTTTCAGGCAACATCCTTTTCTCCATGCTTCATGCCGAGCAAAACCCGCAATATATCAAGTGGCTTAAGAGGCAGAAGGCTTACGGCGTTGCCATGGAGCAAATCAAAGATGAGGCCCATCAGCGTTTAATCCAGTGTAGTGAAATGGGCGGTGAACAGGCAATGTTGATGGCTTTTCTCCAGTCGCCCAAAAGACCCCGGGATTGCAATATACTGATATTGGGTTACGGCCAGATTGCAACCGGTGCTTTGCGGATAGCTTTTGCCCTGGGAGCGAAAGTGAAAATTTTACGTAAGTCGGAATATAAATACATAAAACATCAATTGAAGGGGAAAGACATTGTAGTTAACGGCATTAGCTGGCCTAAAAAAAATAGAGATAAAAAAGAATATCTGGTTACAAAAGATATGTTAAAGTTGCTAAATCCGGGAGCCGTAATTCTTGATTTATCGGTTGATTTTCCAAATCCCATTGAGAGTTGCCGCCCCACTTTTTTAGATAAACCGTTTTTTTCGGTTGCCGGAGTAAGACACATATGCATTTATGGCTGTCCGGGCTTGGTATCCATATCGAGTTCGAAACAATACAGCGCTCTAATTTTCCCGGTTCTAAAAGATATAATAAAATTTGGAATAAAAAAAGCGCCTGCTTATATTAAACAGGCAATTTATCCAAAGGTTTAATTATGAAAAAAACAATTCTGGTAATTGGAGATATTGTTCCACAGTTTAAGATACATTCTTCTTTCAGGGATTTTCTTGGCAAGGAAAAATATTTTTACCGCAAAGGGTTTAGCCTCAAGATTGCAGAATATTATGCGGTTCTCGACGGCCATCTACCAGATATAAAAACTCAAAATATCACCGTTATGATGTTTTTTCCATATCATTATTGGGATGCAAACATAGAAATTCCAAGCAGTGATGGTCGTATTTACGGCGACAGGAGTTACGGTGAAAAATTCAACAATCTTTTTAAAATCGTAGAAGAAAAATTACGCCGCAAATACAGAGACAAGCATCTTCATTTTATTAATCCTCCAGCTTCAATTAGAATAGACCGTGATAAAAAAAGGACAAAAAGTATTTTGCGCAAATTTGGCATTCCAACACCGAAATTATGCCGCGTTGAGTCGTATAAAGATATTTTGGAAATTTTAAGAAAAGGTAAATCCGTTTTTATTAAACCGCGTTTTGGCGCCATGGGCAAAGGAATAACTTTTCTTACGCCGGAGCACTGGCGCACCAATTTTATTTTCAGAAAGGGAAAGATAATTAGCCGCCAGCAGGATTACGATTGGAGTTTTTTTAATATTACAGGCAATAAAGATTTTTTAAAGAAATTACTTGCCCGTGATGTTATTTGCGAGGAAGCCATAGACCACCCGGTTATTGATGGAAAAAAATTTGACTTTCGTATTTATGTTATATTTAACGAAATACCCTATATGTATGCCAAAAGCACTTTAGTTAAAGGCGTTATTACTAATTGGTCGCAGGGGGGCACCATAGAAAAAGCCTCTTTTCTGAGGAAATTGCCCCGTGGAGCGGTTGAAGAAGCCAAGTCTTTAGCAAAACGCACCTCCAAGGCGCTCAAACTAAATTATACAGGCGTGGATGTGATTTTTTCAAAAGATTTCAGCAATGCTTATGTATTGGAAGCGCATTCTTTTCCGGGCTATGAGAGGGGATGGGATTTAATGAAATCGTTGGTTAAAAAACTATAGATTTAGGAAATGTAAAAGGATTAAGAAATGCATAAAAACAATTTTGAACCTAAGTGTTTAGCAACCGGTATCGGAAGCTTTCCACACAAGGATGCCAAAGAAGCATTTTTGAAAGTAAGGGAATGTTTTCCTGCCATACCTTTCTGGCCGCAATTGCCAAAGCGCTCTTATCTTGAAAGTATGGGTGTCCAGTTTATCGAAAATTTTGCCTGTCTTAAAATTGATGAGCAAAAGAAAGCGGCAGTTTATGATACAAAGGAGAACAGGGAAGAGCAGTTTACCAAATTTTATGAGAGAATACTAAAAGTGGACTTTGAATACTTTAAGATTTCCAGAAGCTATGCGGAAAGTTTATATGTTTTATTGGATGAGCTGGAACAGAAAAAGTTAGAGGATGTAGAATTTATAAAAGGGCAGGTTACCGGCCCTTTTACCCTGGGAGCGGCTATAAAAGGCGAGAAAGGCAAGCACATTTTATTTGATCCTATGATGTTTGATATGATAGTTAATGGCCTGGCGATGAAAGGTCTGTGGCAGGCAGAACAATTTAAGAAGTTTAATAAAAAACCTATTATTTTTTTTGATGAACCTTATCTTTCTTGTCTGGGCTCGGCTTATAATCCCAGCTCAAGCGCAGAAGTAACAAGTAGACTGCTGGAATTATTTAATCCCCTAAAACAGGCAGGGGTGTTAGTGGGAATACATTGCTGCGGGAATACCGAATGGCCTGTTTTGCTAAAGTCAATGGCAGATATTGTAAGTTTTGACGCGTGGGGATATTTTGATAAACTAGCCCTTTATCCTCAGGAGATTAAAACTTTTATTGAAAACGGCGGTGTGCTTGCTTTTGGGATAGCTCCAACTCAAAATATCCCGCATGATTTATCCGTTTCTATGCTCGTTGAAAAAATAGAAAAACAGTTTGATGTGTTGGCGCAACGAGGTATAGATAAAAAGATAATGCTTAAAAAGTGTCTTCTAACTCCCTCGTGTGGTTTAGGCACTGTTGCCGAGCAGGATTCGGATAGAGTTTTAGAAGTTCTTAAAAATACATCCCGGGCCTTAAGGAAAGAGTATTTCAAATGAAGCTTGAATTTATGGAGACCAAAAGACAATGAAAGATGAAATCTTAAAAGATTTAATTATAAAAAATGATGCCAAAATAGTTCTGGTAGTTTTAGATGGCCTTGGCGGGCTTCCCATGAAAGACGGAGGCCAAACTGAACTTGGCGCTGCCAAAACCCCCAATCTTGACAAACTCGCCTTTAAATCAAGTTGCGGCCTTATGTATCCTATTGCGCCAGGCATTACTCCGGGCAGCGGGCCGGCCCACCTTGCTCTTTTTGGTTATGACCCGGTAGAATGCAATATTGGCAGAGGTGTTCTTTCGGCTTTGGGCATAGATTTTGATACAAAAAAAGGAGATTTGTGTGCCAGGGTAAATTTTGCCACCATAGATAAAGAAGGTAAAATTACAGACCGACGGGCAGGCAGAATACCTACCGAAGAAAACCAGAGATTATGTAAAAAATTAAGAGAAAATATTAAAATTGAAGGCGCTGAAATCTTTATTGAAACCGAAAAAGAACACCGCGCTTGTCTTATTTTAAGAGGGAAAGGCCTTAGCGAATGTATTAATGATACAGACCCGCAGCGTGAAGGAGTAAAACCTCTGGCAGTAGAAGCCACAGAGGCAGCTGGAGGATTAACTGAGGACATTCTAAAAGATATTGTAGCGCAGGCAAAAGAAATTTTAAAGGATGAAGATAAGGCCAATATGATCCTTTTGCGGGGTTTTGCTGAATTTTGTTCTTATCCTACTATAGAAGAACGCTTTGGTTTAAAGGCATGTGCTATTGCCAGCTATCCCATGTATCGCGGACTGGCAAAGTTGGTGGGTATGAAACTGGCTTCTCCAACCCATACTGAAGAAGAGGAAGTAGAAATGTTAAAGAAAAATTTTAAGAAATATGATTATTTCTTTATTCATTTCAAGAAAACAGATTCTTATGGCGAAGACGGGGATTTCCAGGCCAAGGTTAAAGTAATTGAAAAAGTAGATAGACTTATTCCCGATATTATTAATTTAAAACCCGATGTTCTGATAGTAACTTGTGACCATTCAACCCCTGCTAAATTAAAGAGCCATTCTTGGAACACTATTCCGGTATTGCTTTTTTCTGAATATGCCAGGCAGGATAAGTTGAAGAAATTTGATGAATTTAATTGCCGATGCGGCAGTTTGTCGGGGTTACATTCGGTTGATTTAATGACGCTGGCTTTAGCCAATGCCCTGCGCCTGAAGAAATTCGGAGCATGAAAAACAGAAGACAGATAACAGAAGACAGAGGACAGAAAAAAGATTCTGACTACTGATTTTTAAAAAATGGATGTTTTTTTAAATAATCTTCAAGTTTACGTAGGCGACAATAGCCTCCTGGCTTATCCACTTATTTTTTTTAGCGGGATTTTGGTAAGCTTTACCCCTTGTTTTTATCCATTAATTCCCATTACCATTGGTTTTATCGGGGCCTCAAGTTCAGGTTCTACAAAAAAGAGTTTTTTCTTATCCCTGGCTTACATTCTGGGTCTATCTTTAGTATATTCAGTCTTGGGCGCAGCAGCTTCTTTGACGGGTTTTTTTCTTGGCCGGATAATGCTCTCGCCCTGGGGCTATTTTATTCTGGGGGGCATTTTTATTGCTTTAGGCCTAAGCGCTTTAGGACTTTACAATATACCCTTCATTAATTTTGCAAAAACCAATCTGTCGAAGCCTAAGAATTATCTGGGTAGTTTTCTTGTGGGAGCTGCTTCCGGTCTTGCGGTAGGACCTTGTATTGCACCCGCCCTGGGGGTTATTCTGGCATATGTGGCTACAAAAAGGAATATCCTTTTTGGAGTCAGCCTTTTATTTACGTTTGCTTTGGGCATGAGCATGTTGTTTTTGTTTTTAGGCACTTTTTCATCATTGCTCAAAAAGATACCGCGGACAGGTAAATTTAACATAATAATTGAGAAAGTCTTTGGCATTATTCTTTTAGCCATGGGCACGTTTTTTTTAATAATGGCGGCCAGGAGATTATAATGAATAGTTATTTTTGTGAAATGACTTTTGGTAATCGATGGTTGTTTTTTGCTTTACACATTTTTTTCTGGCTATTGATTGTTCTCGGTGCTATGGCTTTGGTCAGATGTATTATTGCGCCCGGCCGGAAGAAAAAAGATGAGGCCCTTGAATTGCTCAAAGAAAGATATGCCAAAGGCGAAATAAACCGGCAGGAGTTTGAGGAAAAAAGGAAAGATTTACTCAGAACCTAGATTATTCGCTGAAGTTAGTGAGCAGGCTGCCGAAGATAAATTTCTCGAGAAGATATTAACGTGATTTTAAGCTTACTATAAAAATCTTTGACACAATCTAAGTTTTAGGTTACAATAAATAGTCTTGTTGTGGCAAAATT
>DAOVKU010000123.1 GCA_030631665.1 Candidatus Omnitrophota bacterium | reverse complement strand
TAAAAGTTCTTCAGGTGCTATCGAAAATAGAATATTTTCCAACATTATGAGAAGACTGGAGCAGGATAAATTATTGCATGATTGGTTTTGATTGTCTGTGCCTTAATACGCATGGGGAGTGAAAGGAGGCTTAAGGGGTATGAAAAAGAAATGGCCGTATTATGTTGGTTGTGTAGTTATTCCGCATATAATGTTAATAATGGGAATTATATTTTTATCAAACAGAGAAAAGGAAAATAAAGATCTTGGAGTACAACTGTGCAAGTATTCAACCATTGTTTTAGCGTTAGGCTTTTTAGTGTATTATATCTTTTTTACGCCGATATTCGGGCTTGATTAGTAAAAAGAAATAAAATATTAAACGCAGATTCTCGCAGATTGCACGCAGATATACGCAGATAAACAAATTATCTGCGAAAATCTGCGTTAAATTTGCGTATATCTGCGTTAGCTAAATTGATTTATTGATACTGAAGGAGGATAAGATGATTGAGGAAAAAATTAATAATGATATAAAAGAAGCAATGAAAAGTAAAAACCCTGTTAAAGTAACCACTCTCAGAATGTTAAAGGCTGCTATTAAGAATGTGGCGATTAGAAAAAAAATTGATTTACTTGAAGATGCCGATATTTTTCAAATAGTGGCTAAACAAATAAAACAGCGCAAGGATTCGATCGAAAGTTTTTCCAAAGGAAAAAGGGAAGATCTGGTGGAAAAAGAAAATCGCGAGATGGAAATCCTGCAGGCTTATCTTCCGGAACAACTGCCAGAGCAAGAAATTATAGCGATTGTTAAAGAAGCCATAATTGAAATAAATGCCCAGAGCCGTTCTGATATGGGTAAGGTAATGAAGATAGTTTTAGAGAAAGTCAAAGGAAGAGCAGATGCTAAGATAATTTCAGGAATAGTAATAAAGGAGCTTGAAAAGTGATTTTTTTGAAGCTTTCCCAAATTTGATGCAACATTTTAATACAACTTATTGATATTATAAGAGTTCTTGGAGGAAAGCTTCTGATTGCAGAGATTAAAAGTGAGATTACAGAGATTATTTTTCATCGAGAAAATCACTGTAATCTTAAGAAATCTCTGTAATCAGGGGCTTTCTATTTTTGAATCAAATTTGGGAAAGAACCATTTTTTTGTCCTGGCTTTGAAGATTTTTTATTCTTGCGCCTGAGGAGTTTGGTGGTATAATAATAGCCACCTTATTTTGTTGCATGGGGAGAAAAATACATTGGCCAGGAATTTTATGTTGTTATATGGGAAGAATTCGGTTTTTGAGCGGCTAAAGACAAATCCTAAGACCATAAGAAAAATACTGCTGCAGGATAATTTTAATGTTCCCCGCATAGAAAAATTAATAAAGACGAATAATATCCCCGTAGAGCGTTTATCTTCTTCTCAATTAGCCAATCTTAAACATGCCAAAGACCTTCAGGGAATAATGGCCCGGGTAGATAGGTTTGGATATATTCCTTTTGATGATTTGTTGAATAAACCTAAAAATGAGCAGTTAACGCTGATATTTTTAGATAGGATAAATGACCCTCATAACTTAGGGGTTATTATTCGCACCGCGGCCTGTTTTGGCGGGTTTGGGGTTATTATTCCCAAATTTGAGGCTTGTGAAGTCAATGAGACGGTTTTACACGTAGCTTCCGGGGGCGAGAATTACGCTCCGGTGTCAATAGTAGCCAATCTTTCCAATGCTGTAATCAAGGCCAAAAAGTCCGGATACTGGATTGTCGGCGCTGTGGTTAGTGAAGAGGCCGGGGATATAGGCAAGGTTTCCTTGCCTTTTCCATTAGGCCTTGTGCTGGGATCCGAAGGCGGAGGCATTCGTTACGGCCTTGAAAAGCACCTTGATATAAAAGCGCACATTCCCATGCAGGGAGCCAGGCTTTCCTTTAACGTTAATATGGCTTGTGCTATCTTTTGTCATGAGATTTGTAAACAGAAAACCCACTTGCACCCCAGGGATGCAAGTGGGGAAAATGAGGCAAATAAAAATGAAGAACAAGGCAAATAAAGCGAAGAAAGAGTCTTTTAAGGATATATTGAATTTTATCTCTGAGGCAGGAATGCTTAAGCAGGTAAAGCGCTCCGGCTGGTCGGTTTTAGGGATAAAGAATGCGGAGACGGTTGCCGAACACAGTTTTAGGTGCGCGGTGATAGGATATACCCTGGCTTGCATGGAAAAGGTATTGCCCTATAAGGTGTTGTTGATGACTTTGTTTAACGATTTACATGAAGCGCGGATTACTGATTTACACAAGATGGCTCAACGCTATATAGATGCGGAAGCGGTTGAAAAAAAGGCTTTTTACGAACAGGTTAATTCTTTGCCAAATGGGATAAACAGGGAATTAATTGATTTAAATAAAGAATATAGAAAACAAAAGACAAAACAAAGCATTATTGCCCGGGATGCTGATATTTTGGAATGCTTAATTCAGGCAAAAGAATACTATGGACAGGGTTTTCTGCAGGCAGCTAAATTTATGAAAAAAGCCCCGCGTTTCCTTAAGACAAAGAGCGCTCAAAAACTCTGGCATTTGGCAAAAGAAACCGACCTTAACCAGTGGTGGTTTAACTTAAGCGAATTTAAGCGCTAAGATATGGATTTATGTTTATAAAAAAAATAGAGAAAACCATAACTAAATATAATATGTTGTCTGAGGGCGATAAAATATTGATTGGCGTTTCCGGAGGCCCGGATTCAATAGCCCTTATTTATCTGCTTTATTATTTAAAAGACAACTATAGCCTGAAGCTGTATGTTGCTCATTTAAATCATATGATCCGGGGCGCTCAGGCGCGGGAGGATGCTGCTTTTGTTCGTAATCTGGCGAATAAATTAAGATTACCGCTTATCGTAAAAAGCGAAGATGTGCCGTGTTTTACCCGGGAAAATAAACTTACGCTTGAGCAAGGCGCAAGAATAATAAGATATAAGTTTTTTTTCGAATCAGCTGAAAGAATTAAGGCAGACAAAATAGCTCTAGGTCATAACGCC
>DAOVKU010000073.1 GCA_030631665.1 Candidatus Omnitrophota bacterium | reverse complement strand
GCCCTGGATATTGTCATCCGGGCCGACATGCCCGCGCAATCTATAAGTTATAAACTCTATAAATACCGGCCCTCCGCCTTTTTTACATATCCCAACCGCCTTTTTTACTGCTTCATAAACTTTTAAAACATTATTACCGTCGATCTTAAAACTTGTGATTCCGAAGGGAATTCCTATTTTAAAGATATCGTTTCGGGGCCTGCATTCTCTAATCGGCATATGGGTCGAATAGAAATTATTTTCGCAGGCAAATATAACCGGTAGTTTTTTGAGCGCTGCGAAGTTTAAGGATTCATATAACACCCCTTCACCGACTGCTCCGTCCCCAAAAAAGCTGACCGTTACTTTTTTCTCTTTTCTGATTTTTGAGGCAAGGGCCGAACCAACCGCCAATGAAATAGTGCCGGCAACGATAGGAGCTGCCCCAAGCATCCCTTTCTCAGAAACAATAACGTGCATTGACCCTCCTCTTCCCTTAGAGCAGCCTGTTTCCTTACCGTAAATTTCGGCAACAAGCTCCTGAAGACTGCCTCCTTTGGCAAGATAGTGGCCGTGAGAACGGTGTGTGCCAAAAATATAATCTTTTTCCCTCAGGGCCGCGCTCACTCCGGCTGCAACTGCTTCCTGGCCGGAATACAAATGAACAGGGCATTTTATCTCGTCTTTTATAATCGGTTCAATGAAACTTTCTTCACAAAAGCGAATTTTTACCATCGTTTTATAAAGTTTTCTTAAAAAGTTTTTAGAATAGCTTATCATAATCTTTTAATTATATGAGATCAAAAAACTGTCATTGCGAGGCTGGCGAAAGCCAGCCGAAGCAATCTCTTCTTTTAGGTCATCGTTGAAACAGTTTAGTTACAGTTTGAAAAACAATCCTCAAATCAGCCTTAAACGTTCGTTCCCTGACATACTTCAATTGAAGCCTGATTTTTTCCGGTCTGATTTTCTCCATATATGTTTTTTCAGGATCCGAACTGCCGGCAAGGATCACCCCTTCGTTAGAATTCCACAAAGACGCCCAATCAGTTATCCCCGGCTTAACACTAAGAATTGCCTTTTCCTCTCCGTTAAACATACCCACATAGTATGGAACCTCAGGCCTCGGGCCAACAAAACTCATTTCTCCTTTAAAAACATTTATAAGCTGAGGTAATTCATCTAATTTATATTTTCTTAAAACCCTTCCCACTTTTGTAATCCGCACATCATCATTAGCGGTCGAAGACCCTCCGATTTTATCCGCATTAGCCGCCATTGTCCTGAATTTATACATTTTAAAAGGCCTCGCAGATTTTCCTATTCTCAACCCTCTGTAAAAAACCGGGCCACAAGAACCCTGTTTTACCAATAATCCTATAAGCACAATCAACGGAAAAAGAACTGCCAATCCTATAAAAGAAAATAGAATATCAAACAGGCGTTTAAACATTATAACACGTCTCTCTTTGCTGGTAACAACAATTTTATCGCTCCCAACCCCGAACCTAATCCATAACTTATATGAAGCGTTGCGAACACTATTGGCATAAAAAATAAATATCTGAAATCCTTCTTTTCCAAAGCCATTTTAGCGGAAATACAAATATTCGCTAAGCAATATGAGAAAATTATGCCTAAGAAAACCCATTTAAAAAATGAAACCAAAAAAGATAGTGTCCCTGTAACCGCCAGGCTCAAAACAAACACAAGTGGAACCAAATGCCTTAAAGAAACCGGTATGACATTACTAAATTTAAACGGATAAACAGCCCAAATGCCGTTAATAAAATTATGTCTTAAAAATGACCTGAAATCAGAGCGAGCGTGATAATAAACAAGAATTTCCGGAACTAAAAGAGTTCTATATCCTGCCTTTTTCAATCTTAAACTAAACTCCATGTCCTGGCCCCTAACTAATTTTTCATTAAAAAACCCTATTTTGTCAAATACGTCCCTCCGGCAGCATTCACCAAAAACAGTATCTACCCAACGTGGCTGCTTAGAACCGGTCCTAAAATAGGAATCTCCCACGCCAAAGCAACAAGATAGGCCAGAGGTTATCGCTTTGCCAACAAAGGTATTATCCCGGGAAACTGTAATTATTTTTCCACCTACATTATCGGCCTTATATTCTTCAAGATACTTAAGGCATTTTGATATATGGTCTTGTTGGTAAGTAGCATGGCCGCTTACCCTAACAATAATCTCGCCCTTTGCCTCCTTGATGCCCATATTTATTGCCACAGGGGTAATTTTTTGGGGATTGCTTAAAAGTCTAACAAAAGGAAAGCGTTCACTATATTCTTCTATAATTTCCCTTGTTCCATCCTCGCTTACCCCGTCAACGACCAAAATTTCTAATTTATCCTTAGGGTAATTCTGGCTAACTATAGAATCAAGACACCGACTAATATATTTCCTTTCATTTCGGCAGGGAATTATTATAGAAACTATTGGAACCTCATTTGTAAGCATCAACTATTTTCTCTGAAAAAATCAGGGTTGTTCAGACTTATAATTTTTAGTAGCTAAATTCATAACTAATCCAAGGAGAAACCAGAAAAAAGTTGCCAGGAGTAACACATAAAGGTTGGTATCTGCGAAGCTATGAATCAGGCAAGCTGTTATGCCACCTAATAGCCCCAAGCCAGTTGCTTGATAAAACCTGTCTTCGTCAGTTTTGAGTTTAATATTTTTTAAAAAATCAAGCATTGTCCTAAATAACATAACTATCATCCAGATAAAAATACCCAGACCAATCATACCGGTCTCGGCAGCTATGTGGAGATAACAATTGTGAGGATAATACATTCCTCCCCCTAATGCTTCTTCGCCAACCCGGTATTTTGGCCAGTTGCTGTTAAACGTATTTATTCCGTGGCCTATGAAAGGCCTGTCTTTAATCATAACCGCTGTCTTTCTCCAAAAGGTCAATCGTTCTTTGATTGAAGCAGAGTCAATATCAGCAAGCAACGCCACCTCTTTTTTCCAGGGATTAGGAAGCACGAATGGCAATATCAAAACACAACCTAGCGTTATTATTAACAAGGTCTTGCTTCTTAAAAGTCCTATTAAAAAAACTGCCCCTATAAACCCAATTAATGCTCCCCGGCTATGTGTCAGGATAAGGCAGTTGAGCAAAAGGACAAACAACAACCCGCTAATGATTCTAATCTTTCTCCACCCTCTATTACCAAAAAGAAAAAGGCTTAAACATAAAGGAAGCACCATTACCAGCCAGGCGCCAAAATGACCGGGATTGCCGAAAGACGCATTAAGCATACCTCCGAATTGGCGGCGCCGGATAAGGTCAAAACCAAAAAACTTTTGAAATAACGCGTCAAGACCAATTAGCGCGCAAACAAATAATATTATACCTATGATATTCCTAAACTGCCGCTTTGTTTTTATCGCCTCAACAACAACAAGATATAAAAGCGTATATTCTAAAATCTTGCCAAAAAATCCTTCTAAACTCTCGTACTTATAGCCGCTATTTACAATAGAGAGTAAATTTACCAGCACAAAAGCGAACAGCGCTAAATTCAAATTGCTATGAACCAATTTGAATTCCCTTTTTATTATCTTTTTTAAAAACCAGGTTGTTATAGCTATGCTGGCAGCAATCTCGGTTGCCGCATTCGAACAGGTTACTGCACCGGCCAGGATAAATAACGACCCCATTATTATCCTGTCGCACCAAAGCACAATTTTATCCTTGTTCATACCTTCACCCCGGAAACGCGATAAACTTCTTTGTAGACTTGCAGCAATTTTTTCTCTTCTTTATGCCAGCCGAATTTATTCGCGCATTTTAAGATATTATTTCTTTTTTCTTCAATCTCCTCTTTGGATATACTTTTTATTAAATCTACAACCGTTTTTTCATCTACCGACACTTTCCAGCCGCATTCATTCTCATATACGACCTTTCCTATTTCCGGAAAATCACTTACAATAATAGGTAGTCCGCTCAAAATATACTCAAAAACTTTATTGGGTAGACAATAATAATGATTCAAGCATGTATTTTCTATTAAATGAATTCCGATATCTGCACTAATCGTATAATACATAACTTTATCAGGTATCACTGCAGATTGAAAATGTATATTTGAAACACTACTTTCATATTCTTTAATTATATTTTCCAAAACTCCGTATCCCATAAAGACAATATGTTTTTTGTTATCAAGTTTTGAAAAAACATTCAACAAAATCTCAATACCCCTTCTCCCGCCCAATACGCCTTGATATATATACAGAACCTCCTCATCCTGGATGTTGAATCTTTTTCTTAACACATTAGAGTGTTTGCTGTTATTATTTTGCTGATAAGGAAGATTTTTGATAACGTGTACTTTTTCCAAACTATATTGATTTTTATACCATCCTGCTATTGAATCACTCACAACTATGATAACATCTGCATAATATATCAAGAGTCTTTCTATTACCTTAAACATTTTTTTTCTTATGCCGGACATTCCTTCTGTCTCCGTTTCTAATTCATGAGCATCGTAAATGACTTCCGATCTTACAAATATTTTAAACAATATACCTATCGGTAAAGACGATAAGCTGTGACAATGGACAACCTTGATGTATTCCTTCTTAAATCTAAGAAAAATCCTTAACATCCATTCAATATATTTTAAAACTTTCCAGAAGGAGCTATTTGGCAAACTCTTTGTCTTTAAGGGAATTCTCCATACCTCTCTTTTGCTATCCAGTTGTTCGTCTTCCTTAACTCCAGTTGCCCATATGGCTGCGATAAAAATCTTATCAACCAACCCGGAATCAACAAGGCTTTTAGTCTCCTTTAAAATGCGGGTTTCATATTTGAAATTAGACGGATAAATATGCAAATTTTTGATGTATGCTTCTGTTTGCTTTTCCATATTTTTGCAACAACCCACCTGTTTAAATCAATGACCGGTAGCTGTTCGTTTGGCTAATTTAACAAAAAAATGCAGCCTGCTGAACAAAAAATAATTGCTAGGATAATCCTTAAATGATTTAATAGGAAGCGACATTATATTTTCAAATTTCTCTTCGGTAAGTCCTAATTTTTTTATGACATATTCTTTGTCGTCTTTTAGCTGCTGCAGAGAATAAATATCTTCTTTCATCTCTCTGAGCGCTTCGATCCGCGTCAACTGGCCTGAACAAATAAGTGTAGATAAATGCGCCCTTCTTTTATCAATATTAAATTTTTTTGGGAGGATATGTCCTTGAAAAAAACGGGTATATATGGATTCATAATGCTTTGCCCCGTAATTTTTCCAGCCTAATTCTTTTTCAAGAAGTTGTGCGACGTCTTTTTTAACATAGGGAATATAATGTAAAATAGGTATGAATTTTATTCCTTTTATAAACGTATAATATACCCAATCAAAAAGACTGATCTGTGGAAAGGTTTTTAACTTAATTTTCCCAAATTTTTTATGAATACCTTTAATATGTCTTAAATCTTTCGCATCATATCCCCAGCTTTTAGGCATAATTGCCTCTGTAACAATATTGCCGCCGCTTAAGATGTACTGAAGATTATGCCCTAGGGCCGTACGATAAAGAAAAGCCACTATTGCATGATCAGTGGGTACTTCGGAATTTGCAACGGATGCCTTTAAAAAAGACAACTGTAAGTCCTTGAATTCCTCCCAATCAATCACATATGTGCACAAATCGATATCAAGTGCTTTTAGCGTCTTTTCTATATTGCCTACTGCTAATTCTGAATCCCATCCATTATCCAGATGAACAGCCAAAGGCCTCAAGCCTAACTTCTTAACCGTATAGGCAGTCATCGTGCTATCGGCCCCTCCACTTACGCCAATAATACAGTCATATTTTTTCCCTTTACCATTTCTTTTGATTTTATCTACCAGGGCCTTTAGTTTCTCCTGCCCATCCTCGCCGTAATGAAGTTCGTTCCTTGCCCGTTGGTCATATGTCCGGCAATGATTGCATATGCCATGTTCGTCAAATTGAATATCACAATCTGTTGTATCCATAATACATCTTGTGCAAATTTGATAATTGTTTCTCATTATGATTTCTCCAGCGCTATTTTTAGAACATTAATCGAATCCTCTCTTTTTTGTTCTTTAGCCGAATTAAAAACTTCTGTTAGTTCTTGTTGAATGGGATAATTGATCAACACAGCCCGATTTTTCCCATAAAAAACAAACATGCTCCCAGCGGCTACTGCAGATACACCACTAATCTTAACAGCCGCAGAAAAATCCGCTATCGACTTTGCCCCGCCACAGGCAACAACTGGAATATCAACAACACTGCTAATCTTTTTAAGTAAGTCAAGATCATATCCTTGCATAGTGCCGTCTCTATCAACAGAATTTACAAGTAATTCTCCTGCACCCATTTCCTTCATCTGAATGGCAAACTTGACAGGGTCAAGCTCCCCAATTCTTGCCAGGGAGTGCATAAATACCTGATAATTTCCAAATAGGTTCTTTTTAACATCAATAGAAACCACGATGCTTTGGCTTCCAAATTTCTCTGATGCTTGTTTGATAAAATATGGATCCTTAATGGCTTGAGTATTAATAGCTACTTTTTCCGCACCCAAAGTAAAAATTGTCTCTATGTCTTCTAAATTTTTGATTCCTCCTCCATAACAAAAGGGCATAAAGCACTCTTTGGCTATTTCTGATATGATATTAAATAAAGGTTTTCTATTTTCTTTGGTAGCAGCAATATCCAAAAAAATGATTTCATCCACTTCTTTTTCATTGAAAATTTTTATGGCATTAATGGGGCAACCGATATAAGTTGGGTTTTTAAATCTAATTGTCTTTACTAGTCCTTGATTTAGAAGCAGAAGACAGGGAATGACTCTTGTCATGAGCATCTTAAAAGTCCTCAACAAAATTTTTTAAGAGTTCCATTCCAAACTTATGACTTTTTTCAGGATGAAACTGGACACCAATAATATTGCTTTTCTGCACAGAAGATATAAAATTATAACCATAAAAAGTTGTGGTCAATTCATCTTCTACCCTATTACAAACCATATGATAGGAATGTACAAAATAAAATCTATTTTCACTTTCAAGTCTTCTAAAAACAGGACTTTGTTTTTTAATCTTTACGAGATTCCAGCCCATATGTGGAATTTTCATAT
>DAOVKU010000102.1 GCA_030631665.1 Candidatus Omnitrophota bacterium | reverse complement strand
GCGCGTTTTTATGTCTTGAAAGGTGTGCGGGTTCCGGCCGTTCTAATAGAAGTTGGATTTATATCCAATCGCTACGAAGAGAAGAACCTGAGAAAACCCAGCTACAGACAGCAAATAGCACGCTCCCTGGCAAATGGCATTTTGCTTCACAGAAAAGAATTTGAAAGTACAAATGGTTTTACTGATTAATGAAAAGTGATAGGCCCATCGGAATTTTTGACTCCGGCCTGGGAGGCCTAACCGTTGTTAAGGAAATTATAAAAACCCTCCCGGATGAAAGTATAATCTATTTTGGAGATACAGCCAGAGTTCCCTACGGCACAAAATCAAAAAAAACAATAGAAAAATTCAGTCTTCAAAATACCCGTTTTTTAACTAAATTTAAAGTTAAACTTATTGTAGTTGCCTGTAATACGTCTTCCAGCTTAGCACTCAATTTATTAAAGCGCACCTTTAAAATACCAATTACAGGTGTAATAGAACCTGGCGTAAAACAAGCTTTATTAAAGACCAAAAATGAACGGGTTGGCGTAATCGGCACCAGGGCTACTATCTCAAGCGGAGTTTATCAAAAAGCCTTAACCAGCTGCAAGAGTAAAGTAAAAGTTTTTGCCATAAGTTGTCCGCTCTTTGTGCCTCTGGTGGAAGAAGGCCTGTTAAATAAAAAGATAACCAAGGCAATTGTTTATGATTATCTTGAACCTTTAGTAAAGAAAAAAATAGACACTTTAATATTGGCCTGTACTCACTATCCTTTAATTAAATCTGTCATTGCCGGAATAATGGGTCCCGGAGTGCAATTGATTGATTCTGCAGGGGCTGTGGCTGGTAAAGTAAGATGCATGCTGGATGAGAAAGGATTGAGAGCCGAGGGCCGCAACAGGCCGCGGTATCAATTTTTTGTCAGTGATGAGCCCAGAATTTTTTCGAAAGAGGGCTCTAAATTTTTAGGCAGAAAAATAATCAACATAAAGAGGGTTAATAATGTTTGAAATAATGATTGGAGGAGACTTTGCTGCTGCGCACAAATTAAGGAATTATAAAGGCAAATGCGAAGCCCTGCATGGACATAATTATAAAGTCTGGATTAAAGTTTCTGCCCCGCGCTTAGATAAGCGTGGCCTGGTAGTGGATTTTAAAGACTTAAAACAAATTTTAAAAAGTGTTATTTTGGAACTAGACCACGCCTACTTAAATGAACTGACCTTTTTTAAAAAGCATAATCCCACCAGCGAAGTAATAGCAAAATACATATTTGATAAAATTGCCGGACAACTGAAAAAAACTTACCCTCATCTGACTTTGGCTGAAGTTGAAGTCTGGGAAACAGATAAAGCTTGCGCTATTTATAGAAAACGATGAAGAAAGCTATTGTTCTTCTCTCGGGCGGCATTGATTCGGCCACAACTCTTTTTTATGCCAGAAAGAAAAAGTTTAAATGTTTTTGCCTTAGTTTTGATTACGGGCAGAAGCATAAGAGGGAAATTGAAAGCGCAAGAAAGATTGCCAGAGGAGCCGGCTCTCCAATATTAGTTATAAAAGTTGATATACCCAAATGGGCCAGCGCCCTCACCAGCCCTGCAAAGCTCATAAGTCATACTAAAAAAGAAAGAATTGGAAAGAGAATTCCTTCAACTTATGTACCTGCCCGAAACATAATTTTTTTATCTTTTGCCTTGAGCTGGGCTGAAGCCAGAAAATGCAGTCATATTTTTATGGGAGCCAACGTTGTTGATTATTCCGGCTATCCTGACTGTCGCCCGGTTTTTTTAAAGGCTTTTCAAAAGATGGCACGGCTGGGGACAAAAAGCGGCCTGCAGGCAAAGGCTGTTAAGATTAAGGCCCCATTGCTTTTTAAAAGCAAGGCCCAGATAATAAAGTTAGCACAGCAGCTTGGCGTTCCTTTAAAATTGACCTGGTCATGTTATCGCGGAGGCAAAGTTCCCTGCAATAAGTGTGAAAGCTGCATTTTAAGAGCCGGAGGTTTTAGAGAAGCCGGCCTTATAGATCCAGCATTAAAACCCAAAAAGTAAAATGAACAAAGCTCCTATTTCTGAAATTTTTTCTTCCATTCAAGGGGAAGGCATCTTTGTAGGTGTGCCGCAAATATTTATCAGATTTTCAGGATGTAATTTAGGAAAATGCGCTTTTTGTGATGAACCGGCTCGTAGAAAATCTTCTAAGGGAATTCAGGAAATAATTACACTCATAAAGCAGTTAAGCAAAAAAACAAGACCCCATTCTATAAGCTTGACGGGCGGCGAGCCCCTTTTATACCCGCAGTTTTTAAAAACGCTTTCTAAAAAGTTAAAAGAGAAGGGTTTTTTAATTTATCTTGAGACAAACGGCACTTTGCCGGAGAATTTAAGTCTTGTCAAAAAATATACTGATTTTATCGCTATGGATATTAAATTACCGTCTTCGACAAGACTTAGAAGTTATTTCATAAAACATAAAAAATTTCTTAAAATTGCCTCAAACAAAAAAGTGTTTGTAAAAGTAGTAGTGACTAAAAAAACAAACTTCTCCTGTTTTAAAAAAGCAATTGGATTAGTGAAGGCCATAAATCGAGAGATACCTTTTGTTATTCAGCCGGCCACAAAGATTGGGATGGTAGGGGGGCCGGATAAAGAAAAGATTTTACTTTTTCAGAGCTATGCGTTAAAATTTTTAAAAGACATAAGAGTTATACCGCAGATGCATAAGAAGTTAGGAGTGAGATAATGAGGGAAAAATCCAGTTATGAAGGGTTGCAGGCAAAGATAAGAAAACTTAAACTCCCCGGCATTGAGACATGGAAGAATAAGTATCCGCAAAGAGATTATAAAGTTTATCTAAACGTGCCGGAATTTACCTGCCTTTGCCCAAAGACAGGCCTTCCGGATTTTGCCTGTATTTATGTTGAGTATATTCCTGATAAATTATGTATTGAATTAAAATCTTTTAAAGAATACATATTTGCCTATCGCAATATCGGAATTTTTCATGAGCATGTGGTAAACAGAATTTTAGATGATATAAAACAGGCCGCCGCCCCCAGGCTTTTAAAGATAGAAGGTGTTTTTAATGTAAGAGGCGGTATCCAGACAACTGTAAACGCAGAATATAGGAAGAGATGAGAATAGTCCCTGTAAAAAAAATAGAAAGATTGACAGAAAGTTTAGCAATAAAAGCTAATATAATCTTAAGAAAAGATATAATGGCTGAGCTTAGAAAGGCCTTCCTGGATGAAAAAAGGCCTTTGGCTAAAATGGCCCTTGGTCAAATTATACAAAATGCCGAAATAGCCGCAAGAGAAAAACTGGCTATTTGCCAGGATACAGGTATGCCTATTGTGTTTGTAGAACTTGGCCAGGAAGTCTTTTTAAAAGGCGGCGCTTTAGATGTTGCTGTCAATAAAGGCATAAAGGCCGCTTATAAAAAAAGTGGTTTTAGGCGCTCTATTATACAAGACCCCTTACGGGGGCAAAAAGATATTCAATTTACGCCTGTGGTTATTTATGTAGATATAAAACCTGGGAAGAAAATAAGACTGACGGTAGTGCCAAAAGGTTTTGGCAGCGAGAATGTTTCGCGCATTAAAATGTTTAAGCCAACTACTGAGAGCGAAGAAATAATTGATTTTATTGTTGATACAGCCAGAAGAGCCGGGCCGGCAGCCTGCCCGCCTTTTATCATAGGTATTGGCATAGGCGGGACACTCGATAAAGCCGTTATTCTTTCCAAAAAGGCGCTTTGTTATGATATAACAAAAGTTAACTCCTCTCTTGTTCTGGCCAAAATGGAAGGCAAGGTATTAAAAGAAGTAAATAAAATTAAGTTAGGGCCTATGGGTTTTGGAGGCAAACACACCGCTTTAGCTGTAAAGATTTTAACGGGTCCCACTCACATTGCGGGTTTACCGGTGGCTGTCAGTATTAGCTGTCATGCCACGCGAAGTGCTGCAGCCACAATTTAAAATATTAGCTATTAGATGAAGCCAAGAAAGAAAGTCATAAAAATGAAAGAAATAAAAATTACTACGCCGCTGACAAAAGAAATTATAAGGCAACTAAAGGCCGGCGATGTAGTTTTAATAACAGGCGGGCTTTTTACCGCCAGGGATTTAGCTCATAAGTTATTATTTTCTTCTTTAAAGAAAAAAAAGAAATTACCTTTTAATTTAAAGGGGCAGATAATTTATTATACAGGCCCTACTAATACCCCAAAAGGAAAAATCATTGGTTCCTGTGGTCCGACTACATCATCTAGAATGGATAAATTTACACCCGCATTGTTTAAAGCTGGCCTGGCAGCGACCATTGGCAAGGGAGGGCGGGGGCAGGAGGTTGCAAGTGCCATAAAAAGATTTAAGGCTCTTTACCTGGTAGCTCCGGGGGGATGCGGTGCTTATCTTTCTAAGAGAGTGAAAAAAGCAAATGTTATCAAATACAGGGAACTTGGCCCTGAGGCTATATTTTATTTAGAAGTTGAAAATTTCCCTGCCGTAGTAGCTATTGATTCCAGAGGCAAGAGTATATATCATTAATAACAGAAGATAACGGAGGTTTGTTAAAATGCGTTTAGACGGACGAAGATTTGAAAAAATGAGGCCTGTGAAAATAATTAAAAACTATACAAAATATGCGGAAGGTTCATGTT
>DAOVKU010000040.1 GCA_030631665.1 Candidatus Omnitrophota bacterium | reverse complement strand
GAATAGAAGTATTATTGGGGATAAAATAGGTGTTTTGCGGGAGTTATATGCTGTTTGTACTTTGGCCTTTGTCGGCGGCAGTCTCACAAAACGCGGTGGACAGAATTTCTTGGAGCCGGCCGGTTTTAAAAAAGCAGTTTTCTTTGGAAAATGGATTTATAATTTTAAACAGGAAGCTAAATTGCTAATTGAAAGCGGCGGAGCAATTATGGTTGAAAGCGGAGAAGATTTAAAAGAGACCCTTTTTAGATTACTCGCTGATAAAAAAAAGTTAAAAATTATGGGTGAAGCCGCTTACGCAGCTTTAGAACAAAATAGCGGCACAACGCTTAAAAATTTAGAATTTTTAGAAAGTCTACTTGAGATTACTAGATAGACAGATGACAGATGACGGACGACAGGTAACAGAGAAGAAAATTTTTCTGTTTTCTGATATCTGAATTATCTTGACTAAAATTGGATATTGGGTTACAATAAATTTAGTTAGATATGCCAAAAAATAAACTCAGAGAAGCTATAAAGAAAAAGTTGAAGTTGCAAAGCAAGGAGGAAGGTTTCAGAAAAAGCTTAAAGATTAGCAAACGATTTTTTGCCCTCAAAGAATTCAAAAGAGCAAAAGTCGTTATGTTTTATGTAACAAAAGACGGCGAAGTTGAAACGAGGCAGATGATAGAAAAAGCAAAAATTTTGGGAAAAAAAGTGCTTGTTCCGCATATAAATCAAAAAACTAAGAGAATGTTAGCCTACGAAGTTAAAGATATGGACAAAGAATTACACATTGGTCCTTATGGGATACAACAGCCGAAGAGGGAAAACAAGAAACCCTTTGGAGTTAAATCTATAGACCTTGTGGTGGTGCCGGGTATAGCTTTTGGTCAAAAGGGTCAGCGTCTTGGTAGAGGCGGAGGTTATTTTGACCGCTTTCTGAAGAAATTGCCCGAGAAGACCTTGAAGGTAGGCTTAGCGTTTAATTTTCAAATTATCAAAGACATTCCTCTTTTTTCCCACGATGTACCTGTCGATTTGGTCTTATCTGCCTAAATTTCCACTAATTATTTTTTGAACAAAATTTTATCCGTCTTCGTCGGAGAAAAAACCCAAAAGAAGATAGACTTTGGGGAATTCTGAGTTAAATGGGCGGATAGGAATTTGTATAAATATATAATTTATGTCTATCCTAAAATTTTAGGACCTCGTAAATTATGTATTCATCAAAGGAGGTGTTCTAATAAATTATGGAATCCATTAGTTTAGTGGCTGGTTTGTTTTTGGTTGCAATAGGGATTCTTTTATTTTTTGCAGGATATATCTTAAGGAAGATTGTAAGCGAGAGAAGGCTAAAATCAGCTGAGTTTAAAGCTAAGCAAATCTTAGAAGATACTGCAAAAGAGGCTGAAGTCAAACGAAAGAAAGCAGAGCTGGAAGCCAAAGATCTTCTTTATAAAATCCGCAGTGATTTTGAAAGAAAAACTGCTGACAGACGAACAGAATTGCAGTCGCTTGAAAACAGGTTGGTGCAAAAAGAAGAGAATCTTGATCGCAAAGTTGAAGTGCTGGATAAAAAAGAGAAAGATATTGTCCAAAGATTCGGAGAAATTTCGCAGAAAGAGGCGAAAATTCGGCAGAAAGCTGAAGAATTAGAAACTTTATTACAACAGGAAAAAGAAAAATTACAGGATATATCCGGTTTGAGTGCTGAAGGGGCTAAGCGGTTGCTGCTTTCGAAGATGGAAGGAGAAATCCGCCACGAGGGAGGGTTGATGATTAAGAGGATTGAAAATGAAGCCAGAGAAACAGCCGAGAAAAAAGCCAAAAATATTATTAGCCTGGCCATACAGCGCTGTGCAACAGAACATACCGTTGAGTCAACTGTTAGCGTTGTAAATCTTCCCAACGACGAAATGAAAGGCCGCATTATTGGTAGAGAAGGCAGGAATATTCGTGCTTTGGAAATAGCCACAGGCATAGATGTAATTATTGATGATACCCCTGAAGCTGTTATTCTATCTGGTTTTGATGTGGTTAGAAGGGAAATAGCCAGGATTGCTCTTGAGAAATTAATTATTGACGGTAGAATTCATCCCGCAAGGATTGAGGAAGTGGTAGGAAAGGCCAGAGAAGAAATGGAAGTTAACATTCGCGAAGAAGGCGAGAAGGCCGTTTTTGATGTCGGCTTACATGGCATCAATCCTGAATTAGTAAAATTAGTCGGCCGCCTCAAATACAGAACAAGTTACGGGCAAAATGTCCTTCAACATTCCAGAGAGGTTGCTTTTCTTATGGGCATTATGGCTAGTGAACTAAATTTGGATTCAGCTCTGGCCAAAAGAATTGGTCTTTTGCACGACATCGGTAAGGCCGTCGATTATGAAATTGAAGGGGCGCATAATAAAATAGGTGCTGATTTAGCCAGGAAATACGGAGAGTCTCCTATGGTTGTCTATGCTATTAAAGCTCATCATGATGAAATTGAACAAAATAGCATTTACGCTGTTTTAACACAAGCAGCCGATGCCATAAGTGCGACCAGGCCTGGGGCTAGAAGAGAAACCCTGGAATCTTATATTAAACGTCTTGAAAAATTGGAATCGCTGGCAAATTCTTTTAAAGGCGTCGAGAAAACTTATGCCATCCAGGCAGGCAGGGAGGTGCGCGTTGTTGTGCAACCTAATAAAATTTCAGATGGCGAAAGCGTAAATCTTGCCAGGGAAATTACCAAGAAGATAGAAAGCGAGTTAGAATATCCCGGACAGATAAAAGTGACTGTAATCAGAGAAACTCGCGCTATAGAATATGCGAAATAATCCAGAAAACAGATAGTAGAAGACAGATTTTTATTTTTCTGTTTTCTGGTTATAAAAGAAAGGGAAAAGATGAAATCTCTTGTAATTGGGGATGTAGTTGGCAGGCCCGGCAGAGAGGCGTTGCGGAGTTTATTGCCAGCGCTTAAGAAGAAACACAGAATAGATTTTATCATTGCCAATGGCGAGAACGCGGCAGGTGGCAGCGGATTAACACCTAAAGTAGTCAAAGAAATTTTTGACAGCGGCGTAGATGTTATAACAAGCGGGGACCATATCTGGCGCAAAAAAGAAGTTCTGGAAGTGATATCGAAAGAAAACAGGTTATTGCGTCCTGCAAATTATCCGGTGGGTACTCCCGGAAGCGGTTTTTGTGTATATGGGTGCGGCAAGACAAAAATAGGAGTGATAAATGTTGTGGGTAGAGTTTTTATGAATTGCCTCGAAGATCCATTTTTGGCAGCCAAAAGGGCAGTCCAGGAAATCAAGAAAGAGACATCAAATATTTTTGTGGACATACATGCAGAAGCTACCAGTGAAAAACTAGCCCTGGCCTTTTTTTTAGATGGCAAAGTCACTGCAATTTTTGGCACGCATACTCACATTCAGACAGCTGATGAGAGACTTTTTCCGAAAGGAACTGCTTATATTACCGACTTGGGAATGACGGGTCCATTTGACTCTATACTTGGCAGGCGCCCAGAACAGATACTGGAAAGATTTATCACAGGCCTGCCTACAAAATTCGAAATGGCCGCTGATGATGTTCAACTACAAGGTGCCATAGTAGAATTTGATGCCGAGAACGGTAAGGCCATTTCTATAAAAAGGTTGGTAGAACGTCTTAAATAAATTCCGAAGCCCTGAATCAATTTCCGGGCACATGAGATAAACAAGCAAAATTTGCGTTGCGAGGTAAAGAATTTGGGAATAACCGAAGTAAAATTTAAAGAAACAATTCAGTGTTTGGAAAAAATCGTAGAGGAACTGAAAACAGGAAAACTTTCTCTCGAGGATTCTCTAAAAAAATACGAAGAGGGCGATAAATTAATTCAGGCTTATTCTAAAAAACTGGATGAGGCAATTAAGAAGATTAAATAAAAACATAAATCATGGTTTCATTAAGGAAGATGAAATACATTGGGAAAAAGTAACCTCAAAAAAGCTTTTAGAAAAGAAAAAGAAAAAATAGAGCGCACTTTAAAAAACTTTCTTTCTTTGAAATGCCAACAACCTCAAGCCCTTTGCAAGGCTATGAGGTATGCTGTTTTCTCCGGCGGTAAACGCTTAAGACCCATTTTGGTGCTTCTCAGCACTCAAGTTGCCGGCAAAGAGAACAAAGATTCTTTATATTGTGCCTGTGCAATCGAATTAATACATAGTTATTCTTTGGTTCATGACGATTTACCGGCTATGGATAACGACGCTTTTCGGCGCGGTAAACTTACTGTTCATCGGAAATTCTCTGAACATAATGCTATTCTCTGCGGAAATGCACTTTTAGTCAAGGCCTTTGAACTTTTATCGAGGGTTGATAAATCTAAAGTTAAGTCTATTTTTTCTGAAATTACGCAGGCCTTAGGTATTTCGGGCTTAATAGGCGGCCAGCTTCAAGATATTGATTTAAGTAAAAAAAACCTTAAAGTTAATCCTTCCATGCAAACTCTTCTTTCTATTTCAAATAAAAAGACCGCTTTTTTATTCAAAGCCGCTTCCAAAATTGGGGCTATTTCTGCTACATCTAACAAGAAGAAGATAAAGGCGCTTGAGGAATATGGCCAGAATATTGGACTTGCATTTCAGTTCATAGATGATATATTGGACAAAGAAGGTTTCTATCGTTTATTAGGAAAGGAAAAGGTAGCCAGTGAAGCCAAAGGCCTCATTGAAATTGCCAATCAGAAGTTAAAAATATTTGGCAAAAAAGCAAATCATCTATATCTTTATTCCGAATATCTTTTGGAAAGAATAAATTAAACCTTAGCGAAAATGTATTTAGAGAAAATTAACTCGCCCCGGGATTTAAAAAAAATAGCCCAGAAGGATTTACCCTCTCTTGCTAAAGAAATCAGGCAAAAGATAGTTCAAGTGATTTCTCGCAACGGAGGCCACCTGGCCAGCAACTTAGGAGTAGTAGAATTAACCATTGCCTTACACTATGTTTTTGATACCCCCACAGATAAAATAATCTGGGATGTTAGCCATCAGGCTTATACTCATAAGTTACTCACAGGTCGGTATAAAAAGTTTGATACCATCAGGCAGTATAATGGCCTGAGTGGTTTTACTAATAAAGATGAAAGCATTTATGATGTAATGACCTGTGGGCATTCCTCAACCTCAATTTCTAATGCCCTGGGCATGGCTGTTGCCAGAGATTTAAAAGGAACACAAGAACAGCTTATAGCTATAATTGGAGACGGTTCTTTGTCAGGCGGGATGGCATTTGAGGCCTTAAATTACGCAGGGCACTTGCAGAAAGACATGATTATCATCTTAAATAGCAATGAAATGGCTATTTCCCCCAGCGTGGGCGCCCTGAGCAAATATCTCAACCGCATTTTAACCAATCCCCTTTTTGATAGAACCAGGGAAGAGTTGAAAGAATTTCTTGGAAAGATTCCCATGGTAGGGCCTAAAGTGGCGGAGGCAGCCAGGCGTTTTGAAGAAGGACTCAAAAATTTAGTTGTTCCAGGTATATTTTTTGAGGAAATAGGAATTCGGTATTTTGGGCCCATTGACGGGCATGATATAAATTTGGCCATTCGCACGCTCAAAGATATAAAGCGTATAAAGGGACCGAAGATTGTTCATTTTATAACTTGTAAAGGCAAAGGTTATCTTCCGGCAGAAGCCGAGCCTGCCCGTTTTCACAGCGCAAAGCCTTTTCATATAAAAGACGGTACCGATAAATCCAAACCCAAAAAAGGAGAACTCACCTTTACGGGTGCTTTTAGCAAGGCTATTATTGAAATAGCCAGGCATAATTCTAAAATTGTCGCTGTTACAGCCGCTATGCCGGATGGCACAGGCCTTAGGAAATTTTCATCTGAATTTTCGGATAGATTTTTTGATGTAGGCATAGCAGAACAACATGGTATAGGTTTTTGTGCGGGGCTCGCGCGGGCCGGCTTTATTCCAATTATCGCCATTTATTCAACTTTTTTGCAAAGGGCCTATGACCAGTTAATTCATGACATAGCCTTACAAAATCTAAAAATTATTTTAGCCATAGACCGCGCCGGCATTACCGGTGAAGATGGTCCTACTCATCACGGCCTTTATGATTTGGCCTATTTGCGCCATATCCCAAATATGGTTATAATGGCTCCAAGAAGCGGCGAAGAGCTCTCATTAATGCTTCAGACTGCACTGGATATCCCGGGAGCCATAGCCATCCGTTATCCTAAAGGTGAAACTAAAGATTTTGAGTTTAAGAAAGGAAAGATAGAATTTGGCTGTTCCCAGGTGTTGGAAAAAGGCAAAGAAGTAGCTATTGTTTGCGTTGGAGATAGGGCCTCAGCTGCTATTGAGGCACGGCGCATGCTTAAGGAGAAAGGCGTTGAAGCAGAAGTAATAGATGCTCGTTTTATCAAGCCATTAGATGAAAAAATGCTGGAGAGACTAGCAAAAGAATTTAAGAAAATAATCATTGTGGAAGAGGCTTGTGTCCGTGGCAGTTTTGGCAGCGCGGTTTTGGAATTTTATGAAAGGAAAAACTTGCATCCTGAAGTTAAATTGCTTGGCACCCCTGATAAATTTATTACCCATGGAGACAGAGAACTTCTACTTAAAATGTGCAATTTGGATGCCGCTGATATCACAGGAGCTGTTTTAGGAAAAATTTGATGATAAAAAAAATAGGTATTATTCTAAACACCAGGAAGAAAAAGAGTTTACCCTTAAGCCGAAAGATAGCGCGCTTCATTAAAAAAAAGGGACTTTTAGTTTTAGATGAATTAAAAGTTGGCAGGGAAAATGCCGTAAAGGATTGCGATCTGCTCGTAACTCTGGGTGGAGACGGAACCCTGCTTAACGCTATAAAATACATAAACAAAAAAAATATGCCCATCATTGGAATTAACGTAGGCGATTTTGGATTTATGACTGAAATAGGCCCCGGAGAAGCGTTGGAAATTTTAGATAAAACCTTAAAAGGCAAAAGTCATTTTTCGTTTCGCAGCCTGCTTGAAATTTTTCTTTATAGAAACAATAAGAAAATCGGCATTTTTAAGGCTCTTAATGATGCTGTTATTACCAAGGAAGCTGTTTCAAGAATAATGACGCTGCGCATAGATATTGATGGGAAATTTGTGACTTCTTATCTTTGTGACGGTTTGATTGTGGCCACGCCTACCGGTTCAACAGCACATTCGCTTTCAGCCGGAGGCCCTATAGTTCAACCGACAACACCGTGTGTGGTTATTTCGCCCATTTGTCCCCATACCCTTAGCAATCGCCCGCTGGTTGTTAATGAAAATTCGCAAATTTCTGTTTCTCCCACAGGCAAAGAAGCAAGAAAAATAATGCTGACAGTTGACGGACAAGAATTTATTCCCCTTGAAGAAAAAGATATCCTTAAGATAAAAAAATCTTTAAAAAAAATAAGATTAATTTCATCTGATAAAAGAGATTATTTTGAAATTTTGCGCGAAAAACTTAAATGGGGAGGTACGCGTTAAAAAGTGGCTATAATTAAAATAGACCAGGACCTTTGTAAGGGTTGTAAGCTCTGTATAGTTTTTTGTCCGACGGGCAGTATAAAATTATCCAAGAAACTAAATAAAAGAGGTGTATACACAGTGGAATTTATAGACAAAAAGGGTAAATGTACCGGTTGTGCGCAATGCGCCATTATGTGTCCCGAGGCAGCTATTGAGGTGTATAAGTGAACAAAAAACAAAAAACAAAAAACGCCGTGTCCGCCATAGGTGGACAGGAAAAACGAGTATTAATGTGCGGAAACGAGGCTATAGGAGAAGCTGCCATACTTTGCGGTTGCAGATTTTATGCCGGCTATCCCATAACGCCTCAAAATGAATTAATCGCCCATATGGCCAGGAGAATGCGTGAGGTAGGCGGTGTATTTATTCAAGCCGAAAGCGAGTTGGCCGCTATAAGCATGGTCTTTGGGGCTTCACTGACCGGTGAGCGTGCGATGACTTCTTCTTCGAGCCCGGGCATTAGCTTAAAACAGGAAGGCATTTCATATTTGGCCGGTTGCCAACTACCGGCGGTTATAGTTAATATGTCAAGAGGAGGGCCGGGCCTTGGGAATATTTCCCCTTCTCAATCGGATTATCTCCAGGCTACCAGAGGAGGCGGCCATGGCGATTATAGGACCATTGTTCTGGGGCCTGCTTCGGTGCAGGAATTATTTGATTTAACCACTGAAGCTTTTAATTTGGCTGATAAATATAGAATGCAGGTAATAATCTTAGGTGATGGTATGTTAGGCCAGATGATGGAGCCGCTTATTTTAAAAAAACCATTGATAAAAAAATATAAAAAAGACTGGGTTTTAACCGGAACCAGGGGTAGAAGCCCTAGAATTATTCGATCTCTTTATCTAAAGAAAGGCGCCCTAGAGAAGTTTAATGAAAAACTACAGAAAAGATATTCTTCTATTAAAAAGGATGAAGTGAGGTATGAAGAGATAAACACACGTCATTGCGATTTACTCCTGGTTTCTTTTGGCAGTGCGAGTAGATTCACTAAAGCTGCTATGAAGCTGGCAGAAAAAGAAGGTTTGAAAGTGGGAATGATAAGACCTATTACCCTCTGGCCTTTTCCCATGAAAGCTATTGCCAAAGCCAGCCAAAAAGCCAAGGGCATTCTGGTGGTTGAAATGAATTGCGGCCAGATGCTTGAGGATGTCAAGCTGGCCGCTTGCGGTAAGTGCAGGGTTGATTTTTATGGTCGCAGCGGAGGAAGCATGCCCACAGAAAAAGAAATTCTTTTTAAGATAAAGGAAATTTTAAAATGAGTAGAGAGAAAAAAATTTATTCGCGGCCCAGGAGTTTAAGAAAAAAACTCACGCACTACTGTCCTGGTTGCGGTCATGGTATAATTCACCGCCTGGTAGCAGAGGCCATCGATGAACTTAATTTAAGAGAAAAAACGGTTGGCATAGCGCCGGTCGGTTGCGCGGTTATAGCCTATGATTACTGGGATTTTGATGTAACAGAAACTGCTCATGGCAGGCCGCCGGCAGTGGCTACCGGCATAAAGCGTGCACACCCCGAACTTTTTGTTTTTACCTATCAGGGCGATGGTGATCTTGCTTCTATCGGCACAGCCGAGATAGTCCACGCTGCTAACCGGGGCGAAAATATATCTGTTATATTTGTCAATAATGCTGTTTATGGTATGACAGGCGGACAGATGGCACCCACCACATTGATTTCACAGAAAACCGCCACCACCCCTTATGGCAGAGATGAAAAGATAGAAGGTTATCCTCTGAAAATTTCAGAGATGCTGGCCACGCTTCGCGGAACTGCCTATATTGAACGTGTTACCATAAATAAACCATCGGCTGTGTTAAACGCTAAAAGGGCAATAATTAAATCTTTTCTTAATCAGATTAAGGGAAAGGGTTTTTCTCTGGTTGAAGTGTTAAGCCCGTGTCCGGTTTACTGGGGCCTTAGCCCTGAGGAATCGATGAAAAAGATTGATGAAATTATGACAAAGACTTTTCCTCTTGGTGTTTTAAAAGAGAAATAAAAAGAAAGAGAAGGATGAAAAAGTCAAAGAACAAAAAGATTCAAATTGTTTTAGCCGGTTTTGGCGGGCAGGGTATACTTTTTATGGGCAAGATGCTCGCCCAGGCAGCCTTAATGGAGAATAAACACCTTACCTTGATGCCTTCTTACGGCGCTGAGGTAAGAGGCGGCACAGCGCATTCTATGGTAATAATTTCAGATTTAGAAATAGCTTCGCCTTATGTGAGCGAGCCGGATATATGTGTAGTGATGAATAATCCCTCCCTTAAACGTTTTGAACCTAGAGTTAAAAAGAGAGGAGTTTTAATTATTAATAGTTCTCTTTGCGAGGAAAAAGTTAAAAGAAATGATATAAAAACGATAAAAATTCCTGCTACCTCTATGGCCGAGAAAATAGGAGACGGGCGAGTGGCTAATATGATTTTATTAGGGGTTTTGGCCGGCGCATCCGGCATCTTTTCTTTAAAAAGTGCAATTGATTCTCTTGAGGCTTTAATACCCGCACACAGAAAGGGATTAATCCCTTTAAACAAGAAAGCCCTGATGAAAGGAGCATCGAGTGTAAGTGGAAAAAGTAAGGGTTAGATTTGCCCCCAGCCCCACCGGGTATTTGCATCTTGGAAGCGCAAGGACAGCCTTGTTTAACTGGCTTTACGCCAGGCACACAGGTGGTAAATTTGTATTACGCGTAGAAGATACTGATAAGGAACGTTCTAAAAAAGAATATCTGGATGAGATTCTTAAAGATTTGAAATGGATAGGCCTTAGCTGGGATGAGGGCCCTTTTTTTCAGTCGCAAAGGCTAAATTTATACAGAGAAGCCGCAGATAAAATTTTAAAAAAGGGTCTTGCTTATAAAGAAGGCGAAGCTATCATATATAAAGTTCCCCATGGAAAAATTATAAAAATAGATGATTTAGTTCATGGGGAGATGCAATTTAATACAGATGAAATCAAAGACCAGGTTCTTATGAAATCCGATGGTTCTGCGGCCTATAATTTTGCCTGCGTAGTAGATGATGCAGACATGAATATAACCCATATTATAAGAGGAGATGATCATATTTCAAATACCCCCAAGCAGATAATGTTTTACCAGGCCATGGGCTTAGGACAACCCAAATTTGCACATATGCCGCTTATGATGGGCAAAGACGGCGCCAAGCTCTCCAAAAGGCACGGCGGGGTAGCTGTATTTGAATATAGAAAAGAGGGCTTTTTGCCTGAGCCCCTGGCAAATTACCTGCTTCTTTTAGGATGGCTGCCTAAAGACGGTCGGGAGTTAATATCCCTGGCGCAGGCAGCGGAGGAATTTGACATTAAAGATATAAATAAGGTGCAGGTAAAATTTGATATAGATAAATTAAAATGGTTCAACGGAGAATATATAAGGTCAAAGACAATTAAAGATCTTTATCCTCTTATTAAAGAACAGTTGGATAATGCAGGGATAAAATCGGAGAACATGGATGAGCAAAGGCTGAAAAAGATAATCGACTTATATAAAGTGCGTATAAAGACTTTAACCGAATTTGTTCAGTTAACCGATTATTTTTTTAAAGATGATTATAAGATAGATGAAAAGGGAAAGAGAAAATATTTAGACAAGAATGGAAATAAAGAAAATATAAAAAAATTTAGCGATAAACTTAAGAATTTAAAAGATTTCTCTTGTGAGAACATAGAAAAGATATGCCGTGATATAGAAAGAGAAGAAAATCTTAAAGCGTCTAATATAATACATCCTACACGCATGGCCGTAAGCGGAAAGACAAAAGGCGCCGGCCTTTTTGAAATTATGGAATTGCTCGGGAAAGAAAAAATCTTAGAAAGGATGCAGAAAGTAATTTCTTAAATGAAGCTAAATTGCATGGCTGAATTTAACCCCGAAGCTTCGGGGTTAATTCGCAAAGTCACTTATGAGCGCTTCGCTCCATAAGTGATATACTTATTAAAAATGGAAAAAAAATATACATCTTCAAATTTTATCGAAGAGATTATCGATAAAGATTTAAAGAATAATAAAAACGAGGGGTGTGTGCATACCAGGTTTCCTCCGGAGCCCAATGGTTATTTGCATATCGGGCATGCCAAGTCTATTTGTCTTAATTTTGGGCTTGCCACTGAGTATAAGGGATTGTGTAATATGCGGTTTGACGACACAAATCCCGAAACAGAAGAAATGGAATATGTTAATTCTATCATAAGAGATGTGAAGTGGCTTGGGTTTGATTGGGGGGATAGGTTATTTTATGCTTCTGATTATTTCCAGCAGCTTTATGAATATGCGGTCCAATTAATAGAAAAAGGAAAAGCATATGTCTGCGATCTCAGCGCAGAGGAAATTCGAAAATACCGCGGCACCTTGACGGAGCCGGGGGAAGAAAGCCCCTACCGCAATCGCTCTCCTGAGGAAAACTTAGATTTATTCAAGTGTATGCGGGCCGGTGAATTTGAAGACGGTTCCCGTGTTTTAAGAGCAAAAATAGATATGGCATCTGCTAACTTAACAATGCGTGATCCCACTCTTTATCGCATTCGAAAGGTCTCACACTATAGAGCCGGCAATAAATGGTGCATTTATCCTATGTATGATTTTACTCATTGTCTTTCAGATTCAATCGAGGGCATTACGCATTCTATTTGCACGTTAGAATTTGAAAATAACCGCCCTTTATATGACTGGATTCTCAATCAGCTTGGCATTCATCACCCTCAGCAGATTGAGTTTGCGCGCCTTAATATTAGCTATACGCTTTTAAGCAAGAGAAAACTTCTGGAGGTGGTAGAAGAAGGACATGTAAAAGGATGGGATGATCCGCGCATGCCGACCATAACCGGCCTAAGAAGGCGGGGATTTACTCCTGCCTCAATAAGAAATTTTTGCCGGCGCATAGGAGTAACAAAATTTAACAGCATTGTTGAAGCGACGGTGCTTGAAAACTGCCTTCGCGAAGAATTAAATAAAAAAGCTTCGCGTGTGATGGCTGTGTTAAGGCCGCTTAAGGTAGTAATTGTAAATTACCCCGAGGAAAGAAAAGAAGAGTTAGGTGCAACTAATAATCCCGAAGATTTATCTATGGGCGAGAGAAAAGTTCCTTTTTCACGTGTTTTGTATATAGAGCGGGATGATTTCTGCGAAAATCCACCGAAGAAATTTTTTCGTCTGGCTCCAGGCAGGGAAGTTCGCCTGCGTTATGCATATTTTATTAAATGCCTAGATGTGATAAAGGATAAGGAAACAGGCAAGATAATTGAATTGCGCTGCACTTATGACCCGGCAACCCGCGGCGGGGACGCTCCCGACGGACGTAAAGTTAAAGCAACCCTGCATTGGGTATCGGCTAAAGATGCACTAGAAGCCGAGGTGCGTTTATATGATTACCTTTTTACCAAACGAGACCCTAACGAAGTAGAGGAAGGAACCGATTATAAGTCTAATTTAAATCCAAAATCCCTTGAAGTTTTAAAATCATGTTATGTTGAACCCAGTCTTAAAAATGCTTCGCCGGGGAGCAGTTATCAATTTGAACGGTTGGGATATTTTTGCGTCGACAAGGATTCTTCTAAAGAAAAACTCGTATTTAACCGCACAGTGTCTTTGCGTGATACCTGGGCGAAAATCAGCAAGAAAAAGAAATAACCGCTGGAACAAGAAGTTTAAAAAATGCTGCCCCGTAGTATAATCGGCAATACGGCTGACTCTGGATCAGTTATTCCTGGTTCGAATCCAGGCGGGGCAGCCAAACTTTGCTTCGCAACTTACCATTGTCCCGCCTCCGAGGTGGAACAGGTTTTTTGAAAGCGCAGCTTGTTGTTTAATGCATAATTTTTGACAAAATTTCCAGGATAGAAGAACATCATCTTTTGTGCTATTATAGAACAAAGACGACATCGACGAAGTAGAATTTTACCAAAACCCCTTACATTCCTCTTGTATTAACGCCTAAATAACAATGCTG
>DAOVKU010000092.1 GCA_030631665.1 Candidatus Omnitrophota bacterium | reverse complement strand
ATATTCAAATCAAGCACCAAAGGTAATCCCATTTCAATAAGCTGAAATGTCAGATAAAGATTTCTCTCCAAATTGGAGGCATCTACTATATCAACTACTACTTCAGGCCTCTCAAGAAGGAGAAAATCCCTGGCTATGCGTTCTTCCTGCGTATAGGAAGTGAGGCTATACGTCCCGGGTAAATCAACTACCACTATCCTGTCTCCATTCGAACGGAAAGAACCAATCTTCTTCTCAACCGTTACGCCAGGGTAATTGGCTACGTGCTGCCGGGCGCCGGTAAGAAGATTAAATATTGTAGACTTACCGGAATTGGGCTGGCCTGCTACTGCAACCAGTATCTCTTGAGCTTTTTCGTTCATAACAGAACTACCTCAACAACCTTTGCCTCGGCATGACGTAAACTTAAAAAATATCCCTTCATAGAAATTTCAATCGGATCTACTAAAGGAGCACTGCGGATTACTTTTATCCGTGTCCCGGGGACAAAGCCCATATCAAGCAAACGTTGTCCTAGAGCACCATCCGCATGTGTGTCTACAACACTACATTCCTGACCAATTTTTACTTCATCTAAGGTCATTATTTTAAATGAGCTCACAACTTACGCGACTGCAAGAAGTGTAAGTTGTATGAGCGAATTAACTTCCTTGAGATTCCAGAAATTGTCGAACCCTCTGGAATTTTCCCAAAGGGACAATTCCGAGGACTCAGTCCCGGGAATCCTCCGGATTCCTCGGGGGAGAATTTCGGGAAATCCTTCGAGAGGAAGTACGTTTTATTAAAAAAGCACATCACTTACCATAATTTTATGAGCCACTCCATGCCCAATCGCCAAGCGAGTTTCTTTAATAGCAATAAGAAACGGCCCGGGGGCCCCGGCCTTAAGTACTTCTATTTCTGAACCTACATCTAATCCTATGTTGGCCAAATGCCCTCTTACGCCCCTTCCGCCAATAATAGAAACAATCCTTACTTTCTTGCCCGAAGTTATCATCGCCAATGGCATAATGGGTATCTTCATACACATCTCCGCAAATATGTTTATGTTGTAGTTTTTTCTTTATACATTAAATGCTCTTGCTATTTTCTAACTCACACACTACCTTTTGTTTGAAATATGCAACTATGTTAGAAGCTTCCAACTTTTAAGACAAAAAAATTAGGCCAGAACTTTAGTCTTTTGTTTTAGCTGTCTAACCTTACATCTTAACCGCTTGCCGGTTTTAAAATAATGGTCAAAACTCTTTAACCAATCAGGTCTATCACCATCAGGGCAGGTTTCTATAAACTCTATAAATTTTGTTAATTTCTTAAATGTCTGCGGGCTTATTGAATGCTCCATCTTACAGGCATCTTCTGTGGCTATTCTGGGGTCAATATTTAAAACTTCAGTTAGGAATTTAAGAAGTATTTCATGCTTTTTCTGTATGCTTTCAGCTAACTTTTCTCCTTCGGATGTGAGCTCTACATAGCCATAGCGCTCATGAATAACAAATCCACTTTCAGAAAGGTTGTTTAAGGCGGAATTAACACTGGATGCCTCTACATTTAATAAGCGGCTTATATCCCTAACCCTGGCGATACCCTTCTCTTTCTTAAGGAGAGCGATGGCTTCTAAATAATCTTCCATATTGGAACTTAATTTTTTATCTTTTTTCATAATAGTTTATAAACAATGTTAGACTGATTTTAATTTGTTAGATGATTCTAACAAAATTTGATTCACTTGTCAAGTCTTTTTTTGATAAAAGGATAAAAGGGGACAGACACCTTTTTTAGCGGACGAAGATAAGATTTAATCTCTATCTGGATTTTTCTAAATATTCGCTTGCTAAATAAGAACTGCGCACATAGGGAGCGCTTTTTACATGAAGAAATCCCAATCGCATAGCCCTTTTTTTATAATAGATAAATTTCTCCGGGCTAATATATTCTTTTACCGGAAAATGACTTAAACTGGGAGAAAGATATTGACCTATACTTAAAAAATCACAACCTGCCTGGCGAAGGCCATAGAAGACTTCCAAAACTTCATCTTCTCTTTCGCCCAGGCCCAGCATAAGTCCTGATTTGGTAAAAATACGACTATCCATTTTCTTGACAATTCTCAAAACTTCTAATGAACGACGGTAAATTGCCATAGGACGTATCGAATCATACAAACTTGGTACAGTTTCTACATTATGATTAATGATTTCCGGTTTTGCATCTACTACAACTTTAATGGCCTCATAATTCAACTGAAAGTCGGGAATGAGAGCTTCAATTGTAGTGGTCGCTGCTTTTTTACGAATAGATGAGACTGTCCTAACAAAAATCTCAGCTCCTCCTAAAGGCAAATCATCCCTTGTAACACTTGTAATCACAACATGCCTTAAATTAAGCCGCTTGACTGCCTCAGCTACACGCTCCGGTTCTCCTAAATCAATTTCACCGGGCTCTCCTTTTTTTACGCCACAAAATTTACAGTTTCTGGTACAAACCTTACCCATAATCAGAAATGTTGCCTCACCCCCAGAAAAGCACTCACCAATATTAGGGCAACTTGCCTGCTGACAGACAGTATTTAAGTTTAAGTCATTAAGTAAGGTCTGCATTTGATGGCATTCCTTAAGACTAATTTTTTTATTAAGCCAAGCAGGCTTCTTGATAGAGACTATCATCTTTTTCCATTCTACTGCTGCAAAAATTTCAATAGAACCATTACTTAGTTTCCGATTTTATCTAAATTTTAGCTCTTTCTCTAAATCCTTTCTATCCACCACAAAAAGAATAACCACATTCTTATGGTCTATATGATAAACTACTCGAAAATCTCCAACCCTTAAACGATACAGGGCAATTTTTACGCCTTTAAGTCTCTTGATAATGTTGCTTTTAGGAAAGGGCGATACCTTAAGCTCTTTTGTTGCCTGTAAAACCTTAAGTTTTGTTTTGGGCTCAAGCTTATCAATGTCCTTCTGAGCAACCTTGGTCAAGGCAACTTTAAATTCTTCCAACATCTTTCTCTACTTTTTCAATGAGCTCGTCGATATCTGTCACTTCCCCTTTTAAATATTCCTGATAGGCTTTTTTGAGTTTCTTTTTGAATTCAGGATGATTAAGTAAAATATAATCTTCGAGCCCACTCTCAGTAAGGTGATGTATTACTACACATGGCTTACCCCTTGAGGTAACAATTACATCCCCATTTTTTTCGGTATAATGGAGTATCTTTGAAGTTCTGTTTTTAAGCTCTCTTACATTAACAAATTTCATTTTCTCCTTCCTTCTTTTGTAGCTACAAACGTAGCTACCTTAGATATACCTTATAAAAAAGGCTTCGTCAAGTCTTTTTATCACATGGGAACTTCGTCTGTTTTTATCTCAGCAACACACGTTCTAATTTTGGAATTTGCCTAATTACGGGGACAATGCTTATTTCTTGGCTTTAATAAATAGGTATTGTGTCCCCCGATTTCCGATTTCCGATTTTTTCTTTAATTTTTTTATTAAGCCAGGCAGGTTTTTTGATAGAAACTATCATCTTTTTCCATTCTACTGTTGCGAAAATTATCGATTTGATGCAAATTCCATTGTAAGCTGCAGTATTTTTCTTCTTTTAATTCATGAAATAGCTTTTCTTCTTCAAATATTAAAACTTCTTCTTGTAGATTGACAGAAAAAGTCTCTTCAAAGGAATTTCTAATGACATTTTTTAATTCCAAAAATTCTATTCCTCTGCCCAAAACTTCCTGCAAAGAACAGGTATTACTCTTTAACTCTAGGGGTTTTTCTTTTAAAAATGGAATGGCCGTATCTATATCAGATTTTAATGGAATCGAACCATGCTGGAATATAATGTTTCTTCGCCTCCTCTGAGCGTTACCGCCTAACTTCTTGCCATTAACAACAATATCGTATTTTTCTTTGGAAGCAAAACAAAAGCTATTCCGTCGTTTCGTTGAATTGTTTTTAAAAAGATATGGATTTTGCTCTATGGCAAATTTTGGACTAAGGCCTAATTTTTTATAAGTATTAATAAGAAACAAACAGATTGTTTTTAAAGAATTTTCTACAAAATCACGACCTCTGATTTTATCCTTAGAGCAGACCAAACTATAGGTTAACTCTTGATGGTGAAAGATTACTTCTCCTCCGGTTATTCTTCTTACAAAAGGCATGTTTTCTTTATTGCATTTAGCTATATCCAGCACTTGTTCCGGATTTTGAAAGTATCCGAAAGAAAATGCCGGCGGCCGCCACCCATATATTCTCAAAGTAGGCGGAATTTTTCCCTGAGAATAAGTAATCAACATTGCCTCATCCATAGCCATATTGGCATAGGCGCCGCCAAAATCTGTCTGAATAAATCGCCAGTTATCTTTCATTTCTCCATCTTAAATTAAGATCTCTCACTGCTTTTGCTTCATCAAGTCTCTTTACAGGCATGGTCTGCGGAGCATCTTTCAATTTCTGGGGGTTGGTCTTAGCTAACTCAGCAATTTCCTTCATCGCTTCTATAAACTTATCCAGACTCTCTTTAGATTCCGTCTCTGTAGGTTCAACCATTAAGGCTTCCTTTACAATTAGAGGAAAATATATTGTGGGGGGGTGAATGCCTTTATCTATTAAATATTTAGCAATATCTAAGGCGCTAACTCCCGCATCCTTTTGGTCTGTAGCAGAAAATACGCACTCATGCATACAAATTCTATCATAGGGAAGCTTAAAATACTCCTTAAGAAGAACGCGACAATAGTTCGCATTAAGGACAGCGCATTCGGCAACTTCAATCAACCCTGACTTGCCTAAGAACATTATATAAGCATAGGTTTTTAAAATTACTGCAAAATTTCCATAAAAAGGAGCAATAAATCCTATTGAGTGCTGTTTATGATAATCTAAAGCAAAGCTGCCATCTGAATGTTTAATTACCCGGGGAATAGGTAAAAATTCTACCAATTTCTTGCTTACCCCTACAGGCCCGGCCCCAGGCCCTCCTCCTCCGTGAGGAGTAGAAAATGTCTTATGAAGATTTAAGTGAACGATGTCAAAGCCCAAATCTGCCGGCCTTGCTTTTCCTAAAATAGCATTAAGATTTGCGCCATCATAATACACAAGCGCTCCTGCCTTATGGGCAGCATCACAAATCTTCTTTATTTTAGGATTAAATATCCCCAGGGTATTTGGGCAGGTTAGCATCACTGCTGCTATTTCTTTGTTTAATTTATTTTTAAATTCTCCCAAATCCATACATCCATCTTTATCTGTGGGAATAATCATTACCTTGTAACCGGCAATGGCTGCGCTGGCTGGATTTGTCCCATGGGAAGAATCGGGAACAATTATATATTTTCGCTGTTCGCCTTTATGCTTATGATAAGCAGCGATTAACATCGCTCCGGTGAGTTCTCCGTGAGCCCCGGCTAAAGGCTGCATAGTAAAAGCATCCATGCCTGTAATCTTACATAAAAGCCTCTGCGTGCAATAGATAACTTCCAAAGCCCCCTGCGCAAGCACCCCTTCCCCTAAAAGCTGAGGAAGGAGGGGATGCAATTCCAAAAACCCATCTAATTTTGCTATTCTTTCTGTAAATTTAGGATT
>DAOVKU010000107.1 GCA_030631665.1 Candidatus Omnitrophota bacterium | reverse complement strand
TCCTTTTATTAATTTTGTAATTATTCTAATTGGTATTCCCTTCGCCTTAAGACAGACCAGGGGCGGAACGCTTATGTATATAGGCGTAGGCATGGGAATAGGATTTATCTTTTATGGCTTTATGGCTACAAGTGCCGCTCTTGGTAAAGCGGGTATATTACCACCACTTGTTTCTGCATGGTTGCCAAATATAACTTTTTGTATCTGCGGTTTTTTAATGCTTGCAAAGCTTAACCGATAAATTCCACTGATAAACTTATCTAAGACCCTCCTTTAAATGATTAGTGAGGTCTATCCCCGTGGATTAAACCCTTTCCAATGCCCTCTCCTAAACCCCAATAGTAAAGTCTACCTGTGCCCGCCTCTGCCCGTTAGGATATTGGGCTATTCTTTAAAATTAAGATTTGCATTCTGAAAATATTCATCTATTTGGTGGATTTTTGTTTGTAGAAATAGGCAGGAGTTTTGATGATTTTTAACTGGCCAGTATTCTCATAAGATTATATTGCTCTTTACTTAAATTTTTAGGTCTTGCGCAAGCATGTTCTAAATCTATAAGCTTAATTTTATTAGCCACAACACCTACCATTTTATTGGTATTACCTTTAATCAAAGCATCAACAGCGGCCTTTCCAAACTTGGCGGCCAGTATTCTATCCATAGCCGTGGGAGTCCCGCCTCTCTGCAGATGTCCTAAAACAGTTACTCTTGTTTCAAAACCGGTCAAATCGGTTATTTGCTTAGCTATCTCTTGCGCAGAACCTGCTCCTTCAGCTACAATTATTATCCAGGATATCTTTCCTTTCTTACGACCTCTCTTAATATCATCGGCCATGGATCCAATCTTATAATCAAATTCAGGTATGACGGCATCTTCTGCGCCTCCGGCCAATCCGACCTGCAGTGCGATATAACCTAAGTTGCGCCCCATGACTTCGATAACGAATATTCTCTCAAGGCTGGTAGCGGTATCACGTATTTTATCTACGGCATCCAGGGCAACATTGACGGCCGTATCCGCACCTATCGAGAAATCTGTACCATTCACATCGTTATCGATAGTAGCCGGTATACCAATAGTGCGAACCTGATGCTCCTGATTCAAAATATACGCACCCTTAAACGAACCCTCTCCGCCAATAACCACTATAGCATCGATTTTTCTCTTTTTTAAAGAATCAGCCGCTTTTTTTCTTCCTTTTTTAGTCAAAAACTCACCAGACCTGGCTGTTTTGAGAAATGTCCCGCCTTTATTTATTATATTACCTACTGAGCGACGAGTCATCCTCTTCATGTCACCTGTTATTAAACCTTCATACCCGCGAAAAACTCCATAGACTTCTAAATTATTGTATATACCAGAGCGCACCACACTGCGAATAGCCGGATTCATGCCCGAACAGTCTCCGCCGCTGGTTAAAACTGCTATTCTTTTTATAGATTTGGTTTTTGTCATTAAATTTCCTGTGCTATTTTTTTCAACCTTTTTACTCTCTGCTCAATAGGGGGATGAGTGCTAAAAAGTCTCGTAACCCCTTTCCCATTTAAAGGATTTACTATAAACATATGGGCCGTGGTTGGATTGGCCGCCATGGGTTTTCTCTGAGACATGGCCTGTAATTTCTCAAGCGCACTTGCCAGGGAAAGCGGTTTCTTGCTTAGTAATGCTCCTTTTTTATCAGCGCGAAATTCCTCCGAACGGGAAATGGCAAATTGTATTAAAAGTGCAGCTAGTGGCGCCACGATACTGATAATAATCAGTCCTAGTAAATTACCATCTCTCTTGCGCCCTCCTATGCCACCAAAGATGGCACCAAAACGGGCTATATTGGCCAGGAGAAATATAGCTCCTGCCAAAGTTGCAGCAACAGAACTTATGAGAATATCCTTGTTTTTTATATGTGAAAGTTCATGAGCCAGAACACCTTCTAATTCATCATCCTTCAATAAATCCAAAATTCCCTGTGTTACCGCTACTGCGGCATGCTGCGGGTTTCTGCCGGTAGCAAAGGCATTGAGCGCTTGGGAAGGTATAAGATATATTTTGGGTGTGGGTAGATGAGCTTCCGTGGTTAATCTTTTAACTATTTTAAATACTCTTGGGTCTTGTGAATAAGTAATTTCTCGGGCGCGATACATAGAAAGAACAATTTTATCACTATACCAGTAACTCACCATATTTAATATAAGCGCAAAGCCAAAAGCCACCAGCATGCCCTGCGTCCCGGCTATCATTCTTCCTATCCAGACCAAAAGAAGTGTTAATAACGTAAGCAGCAGAGTTGTTTTAAAAACATTCATTAATCCTAAATCCTGAATCCTGAATCCTGAATTCTAATTACGTACCTATTTCCCAGGATGCTAGATATCTTTTCTGCTCTTTGGTTAATTTATCAATTGTAACTCCCATAGCTTTTAACTTGAGGTATGCAATCTGTTCATCTATGTTTTGTGGAACTTTATAAACTTTATTTTCCAATTTGCTTGAATTTTTCTTTATAAATTCCGCAGATAAAGCTTGATTGGCAAAACTCATATCCATAACTGAAGCAGGATGCCCTTCGGCAGCTGCCAGATTAATAAGTCTGCCTTCGCCTAACAAATTTATTCGCCTGCCGTCTCTCAAAGTATATTCTTCCACAAAATCTCTAACCTTTCTCACCTTTTTACTTAAATTTTTAAGGCTCCTGATATCAATTTCTATATTAAAATGTCCTGAATTGCAAACGACGGCTCCATCTTTCATTAATTTAAAATGCTGCCTTGCAATTACGTTAATATCTCCGGTTAAAGTAACAAAAATATCTCCCACTCTGGCTGCCTTTTTTAAGGGCATAACTGTATAACCATCCATAATCGCCTCAATAGCTTTTAAAGAATCAACCTCGCAAACAATTACATTCGCCCCCATACCCTTGGCACGCATGGCTACACCTCTACCACACCAACCATAACCACAAACCACAAATTTTGAACCGGCTAACAATTTATTTGTAGCACGAATTATACCATCGACAGTCGATTGACCGGTGCCATATCGATTGTCAAAAAAATGCTTGGTATCTGCATCATTGACTGCTATTAAAGGAAATAAAAGCATCTTTTTTTTCTCAAGGCTTCTTAAGCGAATAACGCCTGTGGTGGTTTCTTCTGTTCCCCCTAATAAATTTCTTACCAAATTTCTTCTCTTGCCGTGAATGATAGACACAAGGTCTGCCCCATCATCCATAGTTATATTGGGTTTTATATCAAGGGCACTATTTATGTGAGAATAGTAAGTTTTATTATCTTCTCCTTTTATGGCAAAAACAGGTATTTTATAATCTTTAACCAGAGAAGCAGCTACATCATCCTGGGTACTAAGCGGATTTGAAGCACATAAGACAACTTCAGCTCCTCCTTCTTTTAGAGTCAACATTAAATTTGCGGTTTCGGTGGTAACATGAAGACAACAAGCAATTTTGGTGTTCTTTAGCGGCTTCTCTTTTTTAAAGTTTTTCTTTATTAATGTCAAAACAGGCATGCTTTCCCTGGCCCACTCAATTCTCAATTCGCCTTTTTTGGCTAAGTTAATATTTTTGATATCATATTTCATCTTTATATAATCTCCTTTACATACGTTTTGCAGCCACTTTTAACTGTGGTGCTTTATCTGTTTCTTCCCAAGTAAAACCTTCTTCCAATCTACCAAAATGGCCATAGCAAGCGGTCTTTTTGTAAATCGGCCTTCTCAATTTAAGATTGGTAATTATTCCCTTGGGGGTTAAATCAAAGTAACGACGAATAAGCCTGGTTATTTTAGGCTCAGAAATTTTACCCGTTCCAAAAGTATTCACCATAATAGATACCGGCTCAGGCACTCCTATGGCATAAGCCAGCTGAATCTCACATTTATCGGCTATACCTGAAGCTACAATATTCTTGGCAATATAACGCGCATAATAGGAAGCGGATCGGTCAACCTTGCTGGGATCCTTGCCGGAAAAACACCCTCCTCCATGGCTGCCCACGCCGCCATAAGTATCCACAATGATCTTTCTGCCCGTTACGCCTGTATCTCCCTGCGGGCCACCAACTTCAAATCTTCCTGTTGGGTTGACAAAAATCTTGGTCTTTTTATCCATTAATCTTGAGGGAATAACTTTTTTAATTACGGTATGAATTAAATCTTTCTCCACATCTTTTAACTTAACATTCTTGCTATGGTGGGCACTTATGACTATAGCTTCTATTCTTTT
>DAOVKU010000122.1 GCA_030631665.1 Candidatus Omnitrophota bacterium | reverse complement strand
CCTTCTGCCAAGGTAAATTAAAAAAGGGGTTTTTCCCGTACCGCCAACGGTTATATTTCCTATGCTGATTACGGGACAATCTGCCTCGAATTTTTTCAAAATTTTAACTTTATAAAGAAAAATGATAATATCTACAGCAATGATATAAAGCAAAGAGAACAAAAATAATGAAAAACTTAGAAGTTGGCTAAAAAAATCTTTTTTTTTTCTTAAGCGCTGCCTCGATTAAAAATTTCTTAATTTTCTCTGTCATCTGTTTGGTTCACCGGATATGCAATCTTTAACTTTCAATATAGTCTCCTTAATGAGCACATAACTTATGCCTCTCTACTCATGCCTATTTCTCTGTGCTTCTTCGAAGTTTCGTAGAAACACCTGGGGGTTAATGAGACAGACATTTGGTAAGCTATAACCTGCTTTAAATTATATAATAAAAGCAAAGGGAAGCCAAGAAAAATCCAAAAACAGCTTTAATTACATAAATTTAAGACAAAATATATATTTTATTAGATTTTTTTCTTAGGACGGTAATACTTCTTGTATTTTTTAAGATAGGCCTGTTTTATATGTGGTTGTGAATGAGGATAAATATAGCCGCTGCCCCTGCCGAGCTTTTCTGCTCCGGGGTAACTTGAATCTTTTAAATATTGAGGTATCTCCTGCGTGCGTTCTTTTTGCATGTCTTCACTTGCCTCATTAAAAGCTACATAACAAGCATTGCTCTTGGGGGCTGTGGCCAGATAACAGGTGGCCTGAGCAAGATTAATTCTGGCTTCAGGCAAACCAACTATCTCAACAGCCCTATAACAGGCAGTAGCTACACCAATGGCCTGGAAGTCCGCGTTACCTATATCTTCCGAAGCAAAAATAATCATCCTCCTGGCGATAAAAATAGGGTCTTCGCCCGCATAGAGCATCTTGGCCAACCAGTAAATAGCAGCATCCGGGTCACTTCCCCGCAAACTTTTGATAAAAGCTGAAATGGTATCATAATGCCCATTACCTAACCGGTCATAAATAATTTCCTTCTTTTGAATAGATTCCAGAGCTATTTTTTTATCTATGGTTATTAAATTTTTTTTGTTCTTCGGCGTGGTAAGAGAAGCAATTTCCAACGCCGTTAATGCCTTTCTGGCATCACCATCACAAAGAGTAGCGTAAACAATAAGTGCTTCCTCTTCAAGTTCGACTGCCAGCTTGCCAAGACCCCTTTCTTTATCTGACAGGGCTCGTTTTAAAATCTTCACTATATCCTGTCTGGATAGTTTTTTAAGCTCAAAAATTAAAGAACGGGAAATTAAAGGAGATATCAAAGCGTGAAATGGATTAAAGGCTGTGGCGCCGATTAAAGTTAACTGCCCAACTTCAATTACAGGCATCAAAACATCTTGTTGGGCCTTATTAAAACGATGAATTTCATCTATGAAAAGAATGGTTTTTTTCTCATTCAGTTTCTGGCGTTCTCTTGCTGCTTGAATAACCTTTCTTAAAATTTCGACACCGCAACTAACAGCATTTATATTTTCAAAATGAGAATTGGTAATCTGGCTTATAACAAAAGCCAGAGCGGTCTTCCCGGTACCAGGAGGCCCATAAAGAATAAGAGAAGAAATTCTATCGGCCTTAATTGCGCGCCAGAGCAATTTGCCATTTGAAAGAATGTGGCTTTGCCCTACAAATTCTTCCAGATTTCTTGGCCTCATTCTAAAAGCCAAAGGCGCCTGTCTGGTTTTAAATTCTTTTTTCTCGTCAAACAAATTCATTTTTAAATACTCTTCTAAAACAAATCCCCGCCATTATGCCGTATCAAAAAAATAATATCCTGAACCCCTTATGTCCAGGTGGGTTCCCTCTCATCTCACCCTAGAGCAAAATGAAGCTGGGTTCCCATACACTTGAGTGTTGGCTCAAAATTATTTCTTCAATACGAGCACGGCAGGGATTTATTTATTCCTTATCTAAAATATATCATAATTATAGGGAAAAATCAACTTTTAATGGGGGCAGGGGGGAACGACGGGCTCAGTAAAACTATTATCTAATTTTTGCTTTTAGCTCATCCTGGAGGACAAGACAAATCTTTGAATGCACCTCGTTTACTTCCTTGTCTGTAAGCGTTTTTGCTTCTGATTGATATTTAATACTAAAAGCTAAACCGACATGGCCCTGAGGAATTTGTCGACCGACATACCTATCAAACAATCTAATATCCTTAATAAGTTTTTTGCCGGTCTTTTTTATAACAGAAAGAACATGGCGAGCTGGAATGTTTTTATTAATAAAAACAGAGATGTCCCTTACCACAAAGGGATAAACAGGAAAAGATTTAAATTTTTTATCCAAGTTCATTAGAGGAAGGAGATTTTCAAAATATACTTCGCCTGCAAAAAGCGGTTCATTAACATCAAACGCTTCAAGAAGTTCCCCGCACACTTCTCCTATATAACCGGCTATTTTCCCTTCACACATTATAGTAGCAGCCATGCCGGAATCAAACATGTTTAAATGGCCTACTTGCGAAAAACTAAAATTAGAAATTCCAAGCTTTTTAAACAATATTTCTATGACTCCTTTTATATCAAAGAAAGTAATGTTTTTGGGCTTGTGTTGCCAATCATAAATATTTTTTGAACCGCTTAGTCCAAAACCTAAATTTATTTTTTCTTCCAATTGATCAGTTGTTTTCGAATAAACATGAGCGAGCTCAAATATTTTTACCTGTTCAAGCCTCCGATTTAAATTAAAACTTAAAACCTGGACTATGCTGGGCAGGAGTGTCGGCCTTAAAATCTCAACCTCGCTACTGAGAGGATTTTGAACTGGAATAATTTTATTTAATTTCATTCTTAAATTTTTTAAAATAGTTCGGCTAAGCAAGCTATAAGTAATCGCTTCGTTAAAACCAAGAGAAGTAAAAACTTCCCGGGCAATACTTTCAAGTTTATGCAATTTAGAATGTTCTAACTCAAAAGTTGGCTTTAAAGCCGGCAAATGAGAAGGGATTTTATCATATCCCCAAATACGAGCAATTTCTTCTATCAAATCCACTTCTATTTTTAAATCCTGCCGGAAAGAAGGAACCTCAAACTCAAGTGTATCTTTGTTGGAAGCTTTTAATAAAAGTCCGAGATCTTCTAAAATTTTCTTTATTTTTCTGGTAGTTATCTTAATGCCCAATACTTTCGAAGGTTCTTCTTTTTTTAAAGTTATCCTTTTTAAAGGTCTTTTTATT
>DAOVKU010000072.1 GCA_030631665.1 Candidatus Omnitrophota bacterium | reverse complement strand
GTTTTTAAGTTGTGTTCCTCTGACTATAGAATCTTCGCATACCACAATTCTATTGCCCTTAATTATCTGTTTTATGGGGATGAGTTTCATTTTGGCTATAAAATCACGTGTCTCCTGCGATGGAGGAGTATAGCTCCTACCGTATCCCGGCGTGTATTTAACTAATGGCCGCTTGTAAGGTTTGCCGGATTCCATAGCATATCCTAAGGCATGAGCAATTCCTGAATCGGGAATCCCGCAAACCATATCTGCTTTCATATTTTTATCACGCTTTGCCAGAAACCTGCCACACCTCTCTCTTACCATCTCTACATTTATTCCCTCATAACTTGAAGCTGGAAAACCAGTGTATATCCAGAGAAATGCACAGATCTGATTTACATTCCTACCTAATTTTTTCTGATGTATGCCTTTTTCGTCCACTAGAATTATTTCGCCGGGCTTAAGGTATTTCACTATCTTAAATCCAAAATTAGGGAAGGCACTGCCTTCAGAGGTTATCGCTATGGAACCTCTGCGTTTGCCAACCACAAGGGGTGTATAACCAAGCCTATCCCGGGCAGCGATAACTCCATCTTTATTAAGCACTAGAACTGAACAGGAACCTTCTATTGCCTCAAACATCTCCTCTATACCATCTATTAAATCGTTACCCTGACTTATCAACTTTGCTATTAATTCTGTTGTATTGACTGCCCCGCTACTCACCTCGCTAAAAGAAACTCCTTTCTTGAGTAATTTTCTTGTCAATTCTTCCGTATTTTCTATCAATCCATTAGTAACTATACAAAATGGACCAAATTTGGAGTTAAGATAAATAGGCTGTTCATTAAAAGCACTGATGACGCCAATACCTTTATTGCCTTTCATGCGCTGATAATCTTCATAAAACTTGGATTTAAACTGACTTTGGCTTATGTTGTGTATCTGTCGCATAAAACTTTTTCCCAGTATTGCCATGCCTCCGTATTCGGTTCCTAAGTGGGAATGATAATCTGTTCCATAAAACAAAGTCTCTGCGCAATTTCCCTTAGAAACCACTCCAAAAATACCACTCATTTTTAAGAATTCCTCCTATTTTAAAATTAATTATTCAAAAAAATTAAAGACTAAGGATTGCTTTTTCTTATCCATGCTAAAAGAAAATTTTTTTAAAAAACTCATGCCCAAAAAACCATCCACGTCTTTAAAAGTTTTGTCTTTAACAATTACCGCTTCTATGTTTTTGCCTTCTACATCGCCAATCTTGATTGATTTGAGAATAATAAATTTTGCTGATAAAGACTGACCGCTGACACCTATTAATTTAACATCTTCTTTAAGTTTATCATAATCTATCTCCAGTCTCTCCGCCACTTCTTTGGAAATGACAGTCAGGGTAGCACCGGTATCTACCATCATCATAACCTCTACTTTATCATTGATAATAGCCTCAATTACAATATGTCCTTTCTGCCTTGCAAATTTTACTCTTTGCTGCTTGATGTCCTTTTGTAATTCATTTAATCTCTCTTTTAAATTTCTATAGAAGTATTTCTGCTCTAAGCTTAAAGTATTAAGTGTAATTAAATTATCATATTTTGTTTCAAATAATTTTTCAAGCCGCATAAATTGATTTATATATTTCACTACTTCTTCGTTAGCTTCTTCATATTTAATTTGAAGTTTATCTAATTTATCTATAGCCTCTTTTAATTCATTAGAAAACGAATTGTATTTAGTAATTAAAAAATTATATTTTTTGATATTTTTCTTATTGTGTACAAATTCTATTTTTTCACTTAAAGCATATATTTCATCCTGAAGCCGGGATATATCTTTGCGTAGAGCAGAAATTTTTCCGGCAATATTCTCTTTTTCTGCATTGTTTTTTCTAATTTGTCTCTTTTTGTATATCAGCTTTTCAAAATTATCTACCAGTTCCTGTTCCCTGGTTGTTGGTGCCGGAAAACTTTTAAAATGAGATTTTTGCCACTCTTTTCTTAAGCGCGCTCTGGCGGCCTCACTTGATTTTTTGATAGATTCTATTTCGGCTCTCGGCAAAACTACTGTCCCAAAACCCACATCTATTGTTACAGAGCCCTCTTCATCTTTTATTACTATACCGTTAATAGAATCTTTATTTTTAAGAAATATCGTATCGGCCAAGCAATCGGTTGCCATAAAAATTAATACCATTAAACTAAAAACAAGGTATTTCATTTAATTATAAGAAAATTACCTTTTGAAATTCAAAAAATTGTTCATTCTTATAACTTACAATTGTCCTAAAACCAGCCTTTGCTTGTTTCTTTAACAATACGATTATTGACCTTGGTTGCCAGATTGATGTTTGGCAAGAGTTTATAAGTTTTTCTGGCGGATATTTTAAGACGGGTGGTTTTTCTGGTTACTTTCTCTAATTTTATGGTTATGTTTGATTTCTCAACAACGGCTTTTATCAAACCTGCGTGTTTATTTTTTTCGCTAATTGATCCCATTTTTTCCAGAACACTTACTGATATTTTCCACAAAGAATCAAAGTTTCTATCAACATAAGACTGAACTGTATCGGCGCTTATAGCCATTCCTCCAACTACGCCGCTACCAATTAAAATTGCCGCACATCCAGAGACTGAAAAAACAAAGAAGAAAATAAGACATAACCTAAAAAATAATTTCACTACATCCTCCTTTTTTCTCCGCTATGGATGGATTTCCTAAATTGTGCTTTCGTTTAATTAACCATGAATTGGTTTATTAAATACCGACAAACAGGCGTCTTTGGCGATTTCGGCAAAAGTTGGATGGCCATAAACGAATTTGGCCATATCATCCACAAGTAATCCTCCTGATTTTGCAACCACAAATTGATGAATAATCTCAGAGGCCTCAAATCCAAGTATATGAATTCCAAGGAATTGGCGAGTCTTCTTGTCGGCGATTATCTTTACAAATCCATCTGTCTGGCGATTTATAACAGAACTGCTATTGGATCTGAAATATTGCCGGCTAACAATATAATCAAATCCCTGCCTTTTTACCTCTTCTTCGGTCAAGCCTACGCTGGCTGCCTGTATATCTGAATATACTATTGTTGGAATATTCAACAAATTAATGGGGGGAGGCTTCTTGCCACATAGGGCCATGACTGCTATCTCAGCTTGCTTATAGGCAATATGCGCAAGCATTTTTCTATTTGCGATATCTCCAACTGCATAGACATTGTCGGCAGTAGTACGCATATAATTATCCACCTTAAGGAACTTGTCTTTTTTTACCTCAATGCCTACTTTGGAAAAATCCTGAAAATCAGTGCTGGGAATTCTGCCAACGGCCACTAAAATTAATTCTACATCAAGTTCTCTCCCGCCAACGGGAGTATCAAGCTTTACTCTAAGTAAACTCTTCTGTTTATCAACTTCGCTTATTCGACTTTCATTGTAAATATCAATTTTTCTTTTCTTAAAATTACGCTTAAGAGATTTGCTTATATCCAAATCCTGATTAGGTAAAATATTTTTCTTTACTTCCACTATGGAAACTTGTGTACCGAGATTATTAAATAAACTTCCAAACTCAATACCAATTGCTCCGGCTCCTACGATGAGAATGCTTTCCGGGATGTAATTGAGTTTGATGGCTTGCAAGCTTGAAATAATTCGCTTTTCATCAAATTCTATCCCTGCAAGCTCTTGCGGCCTCGAACCGGTGGCAAGTATTATATCTTCAGCTTTTAAGGTTTCTCGACCGCCTTCTTTTAATTCAAGATTGATTTCTTTTGGGGAATTAAGAATGGCTTTTCCTTCAATAAAAGTCACGCCATATTTTTTAAAGAGGTAAAAAATTCCTTTTCTCAATTCTTCAACAACTTCCCTGCTAGAAACCAAAAGTTGCTTCATGTCGGGCTTGCCTATCTTCGCTCCAAATCCTAAAAACTGGCTGTATTTTTTTATGTGGGCATACATTTCAGAACTGTGTATGATGGTCTTAGCAGGTATGCAGCCTTCATTTAAGCAAACTCCTCCCACTCTCTCTTTTGAGATATCAATAACGGCTACTCTTTTACCTAATTGACTGGCCTTTATAGCTGAAACATATCCACCTGGTCCAGCCCCTATACAAATAACATCAAATTCTTTATTCATAAATTAATTAAAGTTTGTTTTTGGCGCGGCTTTATTATACTACATATTTTAACCTGAAACCACTAAAAAAATATTGGCTTTCGCCCTCTTATCTTTAATCCATAGGGACAGACCTTCCTAATTCCCCTGAACCCTAAAGGGTAGGCCTTTCTTTTCCTTTAAGGAAAAGGCCTAAGGAGGGGTCTAACTAATACCTCTTTTCTTTTTATCTCTAACTGATCCCCTTAGCCTATGGCACTGAAGGCCCATACACAAAGAACATTCAACAGCAAATTGACAATTTCTTTCTTTAATGATAATATAACCTAAATGATAAAAAAATACATTCCGGCATTAATCAATTTATTTTATCCAAATCATTGCCTTCTTGATGGAACAAAATTAGAAAGTAATGCCAAATTCCATTTATGTGAAGCCTGTTTTAAAAAAATAAAGTTTATAACTGCATCTGTATGCATAAATTGCGGCAGTCCCATACAAAAAGAAGAAGAAAATAAAGACATCAAGGTTTTAAATTTTGTTTGCCGAAGATGCTTTCATAGTAAAAATTGGTTTCGGTTTGCGCGCTCGGCATGTATTTATGAAGGAGTTATTAAAAGTTGCATCCACCTTTTTAAATATAAAAAGAAAATAGCCTTGAGAAAACTTTTTGCTATATTTCTCATAAACAGTTTTAAATTACACTTTGGGACTGAGAAATACGACTTAATAATGGCGGTTCCAATGCATCCTTTTAAGAGGTTTTTAAGAGAATTTAATCATTCTGAGATTTTGGCTTGTGACTTTTCCGTTAATTTTGGCATTAAGTATTTAAAAAGGGGCTTGAAACGCACAAAATTCAGTAAATCACAAACAATTTTAAACTCCTCACAGAGAAAAAAGAATGTTAAAGGTGTTTTTAGTCTTTCAAAGCCACACCGAATTCGAAGAAAAAAAATATTACTTATAGACGACGTAGCCACAACACTGAGCACAGTAAACGAATGCGCAAAATTACTCATTTCAAATGAGGCAAAGTTTGTTGATGTATTAACGGTGGCCAGAGGTTAAGATGAGAATACTCAGAAATTACACTTTAAAAGAGCTCCTATTTCCATTTTTTTTGTCGTTAGCCATTTTTACATTTGTTTTGTTAATGGGAAATATAATAAAAATGACCGATTTAGTAATAATAAAAGGAGTAAATATAGTTGATATATTACACTTGCTTCTCTGGTTAGCTCCCTATCTTTTAAGTTTTACCCTGCCCATGGCTGTATTAATAGCAGTCCTTTTGGGTTTTGGCAGACTTTCACAAGACAACGAAGTATTAGCCATGAGGGCATCTGGTTTTAGTTTATATAGAATTATGTTTCCAATTATTATAATCGGACTAATTTTCAGCCTGTTCTCTTTTATTCTTAACGACCGATTTATACCACAAGCCCGTTACGCAACACGCCGCATCGTAAAGGAAATTGGTTTTAAAAATCCCGCGGCGGTTTTAGAGCCTGGAACATTTATTAAGGCCTTTGAAAAATATATCATCTTTGTCTATAAAATAAAAGGTAATACATTATACAATATCAGGATTTATGAACCCCAGGAAAACCGGCCAACTCGCACCATCATTGCCGATAGAGGAGAATTTATTCCGCTAAAAGATAAACAAATAATCCAGTTAAAACTAATGGATGGAACAAGTGATGAACCAAATCCGGCTGATCCTTCATCTTACTATAAATTAAACTTTGGAACCTATTATATCACCCTTGATTTATCGCAAGAACAAGATCAACAAAAGGTACAAAAAAAACTCAAAGATATGTCTATTGATGAATTAAGAAAAGAAATTAAAAGATTGGGGCAACTGGACGTCAATACCATTCCGATTTTAACTGAAATTTATAAAAAAATTTCGATGTCTTTTGCCTGCCTGGCTTTTGTTATAGTCGGTTTGCCGCTGGCTATCAAAACTAAAAAAACTACCAAGTCAATCGGTTTTGGCATTAGTATCTTGGTAATACTTGTTTACTATCTTTTGTTTGCCGGTTCAGAAGCTCTGGCCTTAAGAAAAGTTATTCGTCCTGAATTGGCTATGTGGATACCCAACGCCGTCTTGATTACAATGGGGTTGATATTGACATATTTTACGGTAGAAAAATAAAATGAATTTCGTTAGACGCTTGAGCAAATATAGTTTAACGTGGCGAAATTGATTATCTCAAATATTAAGCTGTGCTTATAATATTATAAGGGGCATTGGTGAATGAAAATAATTGACCGGTATCTAATTAGAGAGTTTCTAGTAGTCTTTTTCTATTGCCTGTTAGTCTTTATTTCTCTATATATAATCATTGACCTTTTCACGCATCTAGGCGATATACTTCACAATCATACTTCGCTCAAATCTATACTTAAATACTATGGAGCTTTTATTCCTGTGATATCAATTCAAATTATGCCTATTGCCGTCTTGATTTCAACACTTTATACCCTTAATAATTTTAACCGTTATAATGAAATTACGGCCATGCGCAGTTCAGGCATAAGTTTGTGGCGATTAATTCTTCCGTTTCTAATTATAGGCTTCATCTTAAGTTCCATTTCTTTGATAATGAATGAAAAAGTTATACCACAAGCCTTTTTAATTTCTACAATTACCAGAGAACGTGAAATAGAAAAAAAACCCAAGTTTAAAGACGAAGGTAAAATAATAAAAAATGTGGCTTTTTACGGAAAGCAGAACAGGATGTTCTATATTAAGCTTTTTGATCAAAAAGAAAATATTCTTTCCAATATTATTATCTTAGAACACAACAAGCAACAACATCTAACAAGTCGCCTTACGGCAGAAAAAGCAAAATTTGAAAATGGCAGATGGAAATTTTATAACGCCATAATTTACCCGCTTGATAGAACCGGGCAATTAACAGATGAACCTCTTTTCTATAAACAAAAAATTATTGACTTGCCTGAAAAACCAGATGATTTTGTACACTCTCAATATCAAACAGAATTTATGAGTTATTCCCAATTAAAAAAATATGTACAAAGATTTTCGTCATCCGGTTATCAACCAATCAAAGAATTGGTAGATCTTCATAATAAAATTTCTTATCCTTTTATTAATTTTGTAATTATTCTAATTGGTATTCCCTTCGCCTTAAGACAGACCAGGGGCGGAACGCTTATGTATATAGGCGTAGGCATGGGAATAGGATTTATCTTTTATGGCTTTATGGCTACAAGTGCCGCTCT
>DAOVKU010000075.1 GCA_030631665.1 Candidatus Omnitrophota bacterium | reverse complement strand
CAGGCACGGATAAAAAGAGGACACGGATAGGCACGGATTATCCGTGAAAATCCGTATCTTTTGAATCCGTGTTAATCCGTGTTAAAAAAAAGAAGAAAAAATGTCCAGACATAAATTAGTATTTAAAATCATCGCTTTAGTCACCCTCCAAATCTTTATTTTCACTACATCCGCTTCTGCCTATCCTACCCTGACTAATTTATCAAAAGTAAAAAAAGAATTAAGGGTGCCGGCGTTTAGGGGTGACCCCAGCGAGATAGTAGAAAAATTGAATGAGGGTTCAAACCCTCAGAATCCTATTGCCAGGTTTGTAAAGGATGAAACAATTTTAGACTGGTCACTCAACGGAAAGTCGTTAGAAGAAATCCTAAGCAAAATTGTTAAGGAATATGATGTTCGTGGTTTTGACGGTTACGGTGAAAAAGAAAAATATCCACAGCAATTTGATGATAAGCTTCTTATTTGGATGGGACGGGCTTTGGGAACAGCTAAATTTACTTCCGAGCGTCATGGGCAAAAGGTGAAGTTAGAACCAGGAAATACCTTTATAGTTGGCGGAGACAATGGCCCATCAACAGAATGGGTTAAAGAAAACATTATAAGTGGTTTGAGAAAAACAGGAATTAATATTATTGATTTAGGGGTTTGTTGTTCCGGTGAGTTATACAGTAATATTTCGCGATTTGGTGCTCAAGGGGGCTTATATGTTACCCGCAGTCATGTTGAAATTGGAACTAATGGGTTTAAACCCGTAATTGGCGGTATTACTTTATATGGCGATATGTTGCAAGCATTAAAAAAGCAAATTCTTTCTACAGAATATAGAAAAGCGGATAAGTTAGGAACGATTGATAAATCTCCTTCTATACGGGGAAAATCAAGAGAAATGTATGTTGCCTCGCTTTTAGAAGAGTTTGACAGTTTAAACGAGACTTTAGATAAATTTCCAATGAAGATAGCCATAAATTTTGGTGGTGGGTCGGCGGTTTCTTACCGGAATGTTTTCGAGGAATTGTTAGGAGAGCATTTGGTAAAAATGTTTAGAGTGGAAAGTGACCCCCTTTGTGAAAAGGGAGGTCTTCCCGACCCTTCCCGTAGGGACGATACAGCCCTATCAAATGAAAAATGTAATATTATGAAGTATTCAAAAGAAAATCCTGATGTTATCATTATGAACTTTGATTTGGACGCAGATAGAATCAGTGTTGTCTGGGGCGGAAATTTGCATTTAGGTGATGAAGAGTTTTATCCGGTAATTGAATACCAACTTAGCGTTGATGAGTATAAGGAACTGAATAAAACTTTTTATTATGATTCGCGGATGAAAACGGAAATACGCGACCTTATTGAGTATTTTGGCGGTGTGGCAAAAATCCATCCCAAAGGTCATTCTAAGGTAAAAGCCAGTATAGACCTTTTATTGCGAGAATTAGCAGAGAAAGAAAACCTGAGCCTTGAAGAATTTTTAAGTCGGCATCGTGGTTATATAAATGCTCAGGCAGAATATTCACTGCATATGTTTTTAACTAATGACCGCGGGGAGCCGTTTGATGATGCAGTGCGATTTTCACTTTTCTGGCTCAAAATTTTCTCAGCCATAAAAGAAAAATACAAACAGCCAAACTGGACATTGACTGAGTATATTCGACACCTTAAAAATCAAGAGATTATAGAAGAGTCGGTGCAATTGAAAGAACAGCGTACGCCAATGATAGAGGAGGCGAAAAAAGAAGTGATGCGGCAAATGGAGAGAAATGTGCAAGACTTCTTTGCGCACAAAGAGGATTTTGAATTAATAGAAAATTGGCAGGAATTTGAAGGAAGCAAAGTTCCCTTTACCTTAGTTGAAGTTGAAGGGGTATTTCACCTTATGTCTCCCTTGGGAGATGTTTTTTGGGGATGGTCAAATACTTCTCCCAAAGCTGCTTTTGGCAGCCAAAGTACTAATGTTCAGGACCTTGAGAAATTAAGTGAGATTATAGTAGCTTTATGGGTGCATAGTAGAAATCAGGTGGCAGAGAAATTAGGTTTAGAGCTGCCAGCGATAAGTGATGGTGAAACTGCTCCTTTAAGAGAACTTTTTGGATATGCAGATTTGAAAGTCGGTGCGGCAAAACAGATTGAAGCGGACTGTATTAACAAATATCCAAGTTTAGCCACCACGATGAAAACATTAGCAGCTACGGCCGAAAAACCAGAGAGGTATGCCCAGGTTGAAAAAACAGTTGTTAGTGGATTGCTTTTTGACCCTGATTATCAAATAGCAAAAGTTGAAAATTTAGACATAAGTGATGTTTACATCCCTCCTGTAGCAAGAACTGCCGAAGAGGTAAGAAATTTATTGCGAATTGTTAAAAAGCACAATTTAGAGTTGACCATTGTTGCCCATTTAAGAGGTGTTGATGGACCTGGTTCCAGTTTAGATTTGCCAGAGTTCCAGTTAAAATTGACAAAGCCGGGAGTAAAAAAATTGCAGGATATTCCATCTACTCCTACTCTAAGCAGTGATTTCAAAGTAGCCATAAAATTTGAGCTGTTGGAGGATAACCCTGAGGCAATAGAGTATATCGCTGAAGATTATGGAATTAGCCCAGAGAAGCCTTATCGAATAAAAGGGAAGGTTCAATGTACCCCTGACGGGAAAACTCCTCATGGCCAAAAAGATGCCCCTGCCTATATATTCAGAAATATATTTGGCCTCAAGGGTATAAAGATTACCTGTGAAGATATTGACCCAATGGCATTAGCTGGCGGAATGGAAAGCTCTAATGCTTTTAATGTGGCTCTATTTTCTGCGGCTAGTATATTATCGGGTCAAAATTGGAATATGGCTAAGATTTTTTCAGAAGCTGTTCGGGTAGAAAACGAAGTCTTTGGTGGTAAAACAGGCGGGCAAGGACATCTTTGTTCCTTTTTAGGAGGAGCTCATGTGCATAACTGGTTATCAGGAATGAGGGATGGAAAAGGAAGGTTGGTATATCCATATGGGGCATTTTCTGTAGAGTTTGTTAACTCTAAGAATTATAAAAGTATTGAAAACCATATGATGTTAGTTCAGGCTGGCAAAGCATATAAAGATGGTAAAGCTGTAGTTGAAAGGACTGCTGCAAAGATAAATGACATGTGGACAGCTCTTTTAAGAGTATCTCCTAATGATTATGAAAAAGAGAAGAAAAAACTAATTGAACATGCTCAGGAACTTCATAGACAAAAATTAGGCTTGGCGCAAAGATACACTGATGCATTTAGTCAAGGAGATATGAGTGAAGTGGTTAAAATTATTAACAAATATGTGGAAATAAGAGATGAACTTTGCCAAATTTATTATAAAACATTGGCAAAACCGGAGGAAATCCCAGGAGATGGCGTTAGTGAATATACGGGTGCAGCTCGTGCTCTTATTCAAGCAGCTAGACGAGAAAATATTGCCATCATGCCGCTTGGTGCTGGTGGTCCAGGGGCTAATATGATAGCCGTGTCAGCAAAGCCAGGAGTGCTAAAGGAGTTCTTTGAAAAACAAGGATTGGTTCAAATGGGAGTAAAAGAGGCAGAAAGGGCCCGCCGGATAATTAGAGGAGAAGAAAATGGTGTTATTAAAGGATTTATTCCTTTTAAGGTAAGTGAAGAACCTATCCAATTTACTGGATTTGAAAAATTGGCAAATCCTCAAGAAGATTTAAAAGTTGAGTTGAGAAATATTTTAGGAGAACATTCTAAAATATCTTTGCCAGCCGGTCCTTATAAGACAGATTTTAACCAGGATACAGGAAAGTTTGCTCGGGTAGCTTCAGAAGATACTTTAATAGGGAGGTATGCGTTGGATAAAGATGAATTAAAAGGAACTGAACCAACCCAAGAATTTATTCAGGATTTAGCTAAGACAGCAGGGATTTTAGGAGTAAAGTCCTCTACTCTATTGAGTCTTATGCAGGAAGGGGTAAGGCCTGAAGTATTTGTGGAAAAGTTAGCCGAAGTAGCTGGCATAGAACAGACAGAAGCGGCCTTAGGCGCAGAAAAGGCATTCCAAGCAATATTAAGCCGTTATGAATTAAGTGAACTTAAAAGTGCAGAGGCGGTCAAAAATCCTGTTGCTTGGGAAGTTTCTTTGTTAACTCAGGAAGCGGCAAGAGACTATGCGGCTAAAACAAGTATTAAAGGGATTGAATTTAGCCTGCCTGGGGGGGATGTAGTTGATAAAGAAAAAGTAAAGGGGCTTAAAAAATATCACCAAGGCATAGTTGAATTGACCAGAGATAAAGAAGATGCGGGAGAATTCTCTCATCGCGCCAATGTTAAAGAATATATTAAGCATTTTAAAAAGGATGTGGTTCCGGAACTTAAAGGATTTATAAATGATAATTTTGATGGTGACTGGCGTAAGGTCAAATATGTAGTTCTTTCAGGTATCGGCGGCAATGAAATGTCTAACCACAACCTGGCGGCCATCCAGAGAGAATTAGTTAAAGAAGGCAAGATTAAAAGTGGAATTGAGTTCTATGTGTTAAGCAACCCGGCGGAAATGGTGCGATTACCGGCGGAAGCTAACGGGAATAACACCATTTTTGTTCATATGTCAAGAAGCGGCGAAACAGGAGAAACCATTAAAACCCTGGAATTTCTAAGGGAGAGATTTCCAAAATGTATTATCTGCGCTAATAAAGGACCTCTGCAACAGTTGGCTAAAAAATTTAACTTGTTTAATCTGCCGTTTGGAGAAGATGAAGTTAAAATTGGCGGCCGGATGATGCGTCGTAAAACAATAACCGGTTATGCCGCTTTATGGCTTAGTTTAGGAGGAAAGGAACAATATTTTGATGAATATGTGGCAGGGGCGGATAAATGCGATAATCTCTTATCTTTTATCAAAGGTGAAGAAAGCTTAGCCGTGCAGATGGGTGAATTTTTGCATAGTGCCGCAGTTTTAAGCGGGAGGCCCCGCCTTATTCTGATGCTTAATGATGATATGACTGATGAAAGGTTTGCCGGAGAAAAGCAATTTTTAAAACATTCTCTCTATGAATTAGTCCAGTTGTGGTCTGAAGGATATGGCAAAGAGGATAATTATGCTCCTTTAGAATTTGTCAATTATTCCCAGGATAAAGAAGCTCTGTCCGGGATAATGGCTCAAGCTGATTCTTGCTGTGGGCTGGTTGTTTTAGATAGGAAAAATAGAAACTATAATGAGGCCAAAGAGCGGGCCGACGCAATGGCCAGGGTGATGCCTTTGGTAATTATTGAAATAGAAGGTATGGATTTTAAAACGGCGGCCGCTCTTTCTTCACTATATGAAGATGTTATAACTTTTATGTGCACTTGTGAAAATGTAGATATCAATGCCAACCCGGGGGTTAAAGCGGTCAGGGAAGAATCGGGCCGAGTTTTAGCCGGTGAGGAAGGAAAAGAGGCTGGCAAAGAGACCGCGGCTAAACAGATTGGTGAAATTACCGCCATAGGAGAAGTTGAGGTTGATACATCCCTTCTTGCCTTTGCCGGGCAAATTGAGGGAATAGCAAAAAGTTTAAAGATAGATAAGGCCGAATTACTCAAAATCTATCAGGACTCGCTTAATAATTACAACTTATTTTTAAACATCTTAGAAAAGGCCGGGGGAATGGCTTATCAGCGGGCAGTGGCTTTACTTGAGGCGAATGATAGTTTTGAGTATGTAGTTAAAGGATATAAAGACGTCCGAACCGAGCGGCAGGCAGAGAAAGAAAGAGAAGTTCCCGGGCAAGTTCAGAAACTTGTCAAAGAAATTCAGAAAGATGCCGGTAAATATAATATTTCACTTAACTTAGGAACTGTTAAGGTTGATGAGGAATGGCTGGGAGAGAGGATAAAATTGCACCGGGGATTAAGGGAAGAGAACAAAGATGTCTTAGCGCAGGAACTGGCTGAATTTATGGATATCGCCATTAATACTCCGGATAGTAAAATTGGTGATATTGCTACCGTAGTCAGTGATATCTTTCAGCAGGATTTAGGGAACAAATTTAAACATTCCTGGATGAATTTAGTTGCTCCGGCACAGGATGTTTTTAATGAACTACATATTTTTACCCGCGCTTCCCACCATACCTTTGAAACTATATTAGATAACCCTGAAGGATACTTTTTCTTTGGTTTGGTAGCCCAAAAGCAAGAGGCGCCGGAGAACCGTCAGGATTTAAAGTGGCTTTTTGAAAAGGTTTTAGAAAAAGATGATGTAGAAAATCCCAAGCATGCCGGTCTTAGTGTCGGAAAAATGAACCGCCGTTTAGCCAAGGCAAATTATACGTCCCTCTGGAGAAAAGGTTTGCCCGGCTTGAGTATTGAATTTGAAAAATTAACCGCAGAGGAAGAAGAACTCGGAGAATTACTTGAAAAAACCGCTAAACATTACCGAAATATTCTCAAGGAAGCAGAGCTGGCTCGCTTTGCCAAAGCCTTTCCTTATATAAACAAAGAATTAAGCCGGGTGAAAATATTTAATTTGCAGGATTTGAAAAATGAAAGAGCAATTGTTATTAATTACCAGCTCCTTTTAGATAATCCGAGTATCGCTTTAGCTGTTAAGAATATCAATCAGCAGTTAGGAAAGAAAAAAGGATTAAAGCTGGTTTTGGCTCTTGATGATATTAAAAGAGAAGAAGAGTTTTACGAGGCTGTTTATAAAGCAACAGACAGTTTGGTAGATTTAAGCGAGCAGTTTGATAAGGTAGTTTCAGCTAAAGAGAAACCGGAAAAAATAATTAGAAAAATTAAGATGGAGTTTCCAGGGGTAGAAAAGATAGAAGTAATTGGGCCTCAAGTTTGGGTAGTCCCCTATCGAATGGAGCAGTGTATTACAGTTATTTGTGAAATTGGAGGGAAAAATAAAATTTCTCAAGGTGACCTATCCTTGTTAGTCGGTTTAGATGCTTTGGTTAGCAAAGGCGTGCTAACTTCTGATGAAGAAAAAGCCTTAAGTAGAAGAGGGGTTAATAAAAAAGGGAATTTCTTTGTCATCGAGTCAAAAGAAGTAGGCAAGGAAATGCAGTAT
>DAOVKU010000009.1 GCA_030631665.1 Candidatus Omnitrophota bacterium | reverse complement strand
TTTGTTTGATCTGCCCTGGCGTAAAACTCCCAGCAAAAATTGTCTGTTTGGGTTCCTATCCCCATATATGCTCTATAGGCATCGCAATAAGGCACTCCTGATGCCGTTTGATGTAATTCCGCAGATTTAGTGCTGGTTGTGCCCCGGCCGATTTGTTTAACAGTAAAATCTCCTTTATCAGAAAGTTTCTCCGACCACCCAAAAGGAGGATTTTCACCGGTTGGCCTGTCATCAAATCCTTGGTAAAAGCCAAAAGTATTTTTTCCGTTAGAGACAGAAGCGGCGCTCGAATTTCCATAATACATATATACTTTTGTTCCGCTGCTTAGAGAGGGTATTTTTACCCAAAAAAGAGAGGAATTGGAATAATCCCTGTTTTCCATCCAATAGCTTATCTCTGTCTTTCCATCATCTGTAGTAAACCGGACATCCCCAAAATCACTCTTTATATTTTCATTATATTGAACAGGTATTTTCACTTGATAATTAGTCAAGTTCCCGGATGAGTTTATTGTAATCGGCATTCTATGTGACCAATCAGGATTATACCACTCAGCCCATAGCTCCGAAGTCGAAATAAGTCCTAATAGGCAGATAACAAGGCTCACGGATAAAATTTTGAGTATCTGTATTCTATTTTTTCTCATTTCTTCCATAATAAAGTTTCTCTTCCGGTTTTGTTTTTTTAATTATTTCTCTTTAAGAATTCCCACTTCAGCAAGGAGATATTTTTTTTAATGCTTTCATTATCACTTAAACCAAAAGGGGGATTTTATTTCCCCCTTTTTTTATTAGTTAAGTCCGAGTCTCTTAATACCTTACTTTTTAACCAAACTCACATCATCAAAATAAATAATCCCTGAATATTTCTCATCTGCTTTTTGGTTATCAGATAGGTAGGGTACCGGCAAGACAACCAATTGCAACTTGCAGGTTTTGGCACCTTGAGGCGCTGTTTCCTTAATGGCTAATTTCAACCATTGGTCTTGAGGTTTTCCGCATCCATATTTTTTACTCTGGGACTTGCCAACTTCATTTTCAGTATCCTTGCCCTTTCCATCAAAGAAAATAAGTTCTAAATAAACCTCTACATGGTCAGAAAGAGAATTATCTTTGGGGTTTAATAGATAGGCACTGGCTTCAAATTTATCGCCGCCCTGAATGCCGGTAATGTCATCTTGAAGGACGATATCGCTATTCCAGCGGGAAGCTGAGTCAGTTATGGTTATTTTGTAGGTTTGAGTACCCGAATGGGTTTTCTCGGTATTATCGAAGTCTCTTTCACTGGGGCCCCAGTCTTTCCAGTCTCCCCAGGAAGTGTGTGGGGATTCTTCAAAACTGCTATCCATGACGAAGTTTTGTTGGGCAAAAGACGAAGGAATTAACCATAAAGTAAAAACGATTAAAATTACTAAACGACTAATAAGATACATATATGCCTCCTTTTGTTGAGATACTGGTTAGTTACTGGTATCTAATTTACAATAAAATATTCCTTTTGTCAAGAAGAAAATCTTGTCTTTTTATGGCATTATTTTGCTTGAAAATTGTTTAGTTTTTACAGGGTTTGGCGGGATTAATCCAAGGGAACTATTAATTCTCCTTCAACCAAGAATAGCTTTTACTTTGTGGGTTTTAGAGTCCTGGTGGGGTTTAATAATATTTGAGGATTGTACTTTGCCGTCAACTATTAACTTCTTAAGACCTTTTGTATTGCCTCCGGGATTGAGAATTTCTATTTCATACACTGCCCCCCGATAGGGCCTTGTCATTTTACATTTCTTCCAGTGGCGAGGAAGGCAGGGGTCAATGCGCAAACCTTCAAATTCAGGCCGCACACCCAGCATCCATTCACAAATAGCTTTAAACATCCAATCCACCGAACCTGTCAGCCAGGTAAAAGCGCCTTCTCCAAAACGCGTATTTCCGGGGCCGATTATATATTCACTAAAACAATAGGGTTCGGTTTTATAAATCTCAATATCCCGTTTAGAATTTTGAGGCAATAATTTTGTGATGGTATTATAAGCCTCCTCTGCTCTTCCAAGAGTAAGATCAGCTACGGCCTTAAAAGCACCTCCGTGACAAAAGATAGCTGCATTCTCTTTTGTCCCCGGCGCAAAGGCAGTGATACGCCCTATGGTCCCATCATATTTAGTGTAGGGGGGAGCAAAAAGAACCGGCCCGTATTTCGTATCCAAGTCCTTATCAATTACTCTCAACATACTCTTTAATTGTTTTTCGTCAGGCAAGCCTGCCAATATAGCCCAGGTTTGCGCGTTTAGCTGAATTTTGCCTTCCTTATTTCTTTTTGAACCAAGCGGCAGGCCGTAATCATTAAAGGCATAGACATACCACCTGCCATCCCAGGCATACTTATTAATAATATCCTTCATTTTTTGGTATCGAGTGAGGCATTCTTTTTCGGTTTTTTTATCTCCTATAAAAGATGCTAATTCAGCCATATTTTTTAAGGCTACACAAAGCCCCATCCCAAGCCATACGCTCTCGCCTTTGCCTTCAATGCCGGTTCTATCAAAAGCATCGTTCCAGTCCTGGGTGCCCATTAAGGGAATGCCCCTTTTACTCTTTGCTACATCCATAAGAAAACGGGTGGAACGCTTGGCATGTTCGTAAAGGCTAACTGCCGGCCCATCAAAAAATTTCACTTTTTTCTTTAAAAATTTAAAGTCGCCTGTCTCTTTTAAATAGGCGCTTAAGGTAAAAGGTAACCAGATGGGAAAATCCGAAGGCGGCCGACCTGTATCAGGGCCCGCCTCCAAAGACCAGCCACCCATAGGCTGTCCTGTCTTTCTCTGGTGATAGGAAAGGGCAATGAGTCTTTCCCTGGCATATTCTTTATTAAGGGGGATAATGGCCCAGGCATCCTGCGCTGTGTTGCGGTAACCATACCCGCCAAAACCTTCATGATAATAGGTAGCGCTTCTACCCCAGTGGTTATTCATATAAATCTGGTACTTCATCCACACGTTAACCGCCACATCTAAATCTTTATCCGGAGTTTGAACTTTTATGTTGTCACAGATGGCCTTGCGCCAGTAATCTTTCGTTTCTTTAAGTTTTTTTTCGGCATATTCGGTGTTAAGGTAAGATTTAAGCAAACTTTTTATTTTTGATTTTGATTTAGATATACCTAACACAACTACAAAGGTTTTTTCCTCAGCAGGTTTCAGCTTTAACCTGCCGCAAAGAACTCCAACCGCATTAAGCCCCCTGGTATTGGTATTTGAACACTCATCCTCTTTAACCTGTATAGGGTTCGAGTAATCTCTAAAGCGGCCTATGAACTTTTCGTAATCTGTTTCAAAGCTCTTCAGTCTTAAATTGCTTGACATATAGCAAAAGTAAGGCCATTTTTTGTTGCCCCAGGGAAATTTTGTGGCTATGATAGATTTGAGATGCGGGTCAAACTTAACATCGTTCATTAAAACCGCCAGGTTTCTTACGCCTAATTCAGGCTCCCAGAGGCCAATTAACCACTCCAGGAAATTAAATATCGTTAAATCGGCCGGCTTTGAACCCAAATTACTAACCTTAACCAGCCAGACCTCAAGGTCGTCTTTGGGAGGAACAAAAAAGGTTACTTCGCTTTTGATGTTATTTTTTTGAGAAGTAATGGTTGTATAGCCCAGGCCATGCCTGCAGTTAAAATGAGTGGAATTTTTGGTGGGGAAAAAAGTAGTTGACCAGAACTTTTGCGTTTTATTATCGCGGATATAAATATAACGGCCCGGGGTATCGCTTAGGTAATTAGCCGGTTCCCAACGCGTCAAGCGGTTATAGGTGGGGTCAAGATAAAAATGATAGCCTCCGGAGACTTGAGAAATTATAGAACAAAAACGGCCATTGGAAAGATAATTTATCCATGGGCGGGGAGTATCCGGTCGGGTGGTTATAAATTCAGTTGAATCTTTCGAAAAATGTCCGTATTTTTTATATGAATTTAAGTTATTATTGCCGTTCAAAACTACATAGCCCTTTCAGAGTCGGAGAAGTAGATATCGTCAATATAAATAACGCCGGTTTTTTTGGTCACATTATTATCTTCAATAACAATAGCAAATTTAGTTATATTAGACCAATCGGATATTCTTTTAAAATTAACCAGCGGTACCACCTTTCTCTGCCACTCATCAGTTATTCCACTAATTAAATACCTGCTTACCTGGGTGGGGCTTGAAATCTCAACTTCCAAACTCCTGGTAAAACCTTCCTTTTTATCTCCTTTGATATAAAAAATCAAGCGGTCAAACTTACTTAAATCTACACCGCTTAAAAGAGTAAAAAAACCACAGGCAGCTTTGTTCTTTGAGTTAACGTCATATATTATCTTTACCGAAACTCCCCGGCTACCCAGCCTCTCAAGTTTATCATGATGCATGTGGCAGCCCTGCGTTGCATCATCCCAGTCCAGAGACCAAATTCCATAATCACCGCCCAGATTATTTGGCCTTACTCCATCATCAAAAGTATCAACAGAAAGATAATCGGCGAAGGCAATAATTGAAGAAAAAACAATGCAAACAAAAAGAAATACAAAAACTACCTTTTTCACTATTTTATCTTAACGTCTTTTCTTACGATAATATTAACCCTGCTCATCTCTCCATTGCTGATAAGTTCTGCGGCCTCATCCAGGCTAAGGCCTTTGGTGGATTTACCGTTTATGCTGACAATTCTGTCTCCATTCCCCAACCCGGCCTTGTCAGCCGCCTCACCTTCAATAACACTACTAACAAAAAGACCTTCATTGTCCGTATCCAGAAATATGCCTATGCCTACAAAATTCCTTTTTCTGTATTCAATACGCTTTCTCAATACATTCGCTGTGCGTTCAATAGTAACAGTTATAGGTCTTTTACCAGAAAGTTTTTCCCAAACCTTCTCAAGCATCATGCCTTTGATAGAGAAACCATTGATATTTACAATGCAGTCATGGATTTTGATTTTAGCACGGTCAGTGGGAGAATCTTCTACCACATTAACAACTTCAAATTTTCCGTTAATTTCATTAACCGCTATGCCTGTTTTCTCTTCTAATTTCTCTCTTTTTTTCTCTTTTTCCTTCCTTAGGCGCTCAAGTTCAAGCTTTCGGCGCTGAGCCATTTCTTCTTTAATTTCCTTGACTTTAGCCAGGGCTGTCTTGGCTTTTTCATATTTAGGGTTGGCTTCAAGAGCTTCACGGTAATAATCCGCAGCCTTGTTATAGCGCTTTTGCTTAAAACAATAATCACCCATTTCTAAAAAATTTTCTTCTTCACTAAGACGTTCAATTCTTGTAATTCTATCTTTGGTGATGGTTGCGCTGCCGATGGGCGTCTCTATTACTACATAAGCGGATGTCTCCTCCACTATATGCCCCTCAAGTTTATGGTTGTTAAAATAAACCGTGTCGCCAAAAGCACTGCCGGCGTCAAAAATAATCACACTAAATAAAACAACAAAAATTAAATAACTCTTTGACATTTTACACCCCTCCATCAACTTATATATCCATTATACCTCCGGGGTGTCTATTTTTCAAGTCCTGCCTGCCGGCAGGCCTATCTGCCTCCGGCTGGACGCACAATTATTAACATGCGCTTTTTGTTGCTGAAAACTAAATAAATTTTTCTATTCTTTTATTCCGTAAATTTCAATTTCCAACAGAGAATAACCCCAGTCGGTGCCTCTTTCTAAGCCAACGAGTTTTAGGAATTTTGCCTCTACCGGTTTCTTTAAAAGAATAATTTCACGTCCTCCCTCGCCGGAATCCGTGGAATAAATTTCCTGCCAGCTTTCGCCATCAAGGGAAATGCTTAAAGCATATTTCTTAGCATATGCCGTTTCCCATAAAAGGTCTATTCTTTTCAGTTTCTCAGGCGTACTAAATTCAATTATAACATGCTGGGGGTCGGTGTGGTCGCTTGACCAGCGTGTTTCCTCATCACTGTCAATCAAATAAAGAGGATTATATGAATTGATGTCTCTATCCTGGACGGAGGAAGCGGTAATGTTTTTTACAACTACTTTCTCAGACGCAAGGGCCGGGGGTTCGAATTTTAAACCGCTTATTTCATTTCCATCTACAGAAAGTAAATTACACGAGAAGCCCCAGCCGCCATAATAATCATTTACTTTCACCAGCAGTTTATTCTCACCTTTTTTTAAATAAACAGTTACAATATCTTCAAATTGCAGCCCGCGCGCGATATCCTGAGTAATGATGTTCTCGCTATTTAACCAAACCTTAATTCCATCATCACTTTTTAATTTAAGAAGAGCCATCTGCTTTTTATCAGATAAAATCTCACAAAATGCATATCCTACTGCTCCATCGTTCGGACCAAAAGCAAGGCGTCCTTCAAAATCAATAATATTTTTAATGGTATTAAGCTCTCTCCACTCTTTACCTGAACTGATATGACCCACTTGAGGAGAAAGCCCCTGTTCATTTTGAATAACTTCATCTTCCAAAACTGCTTCCTGAAAAGGTCCGCAGATAAGCCAGTCTCTGATATATAAAGCCCGCGCCTTTTGATTAAAAGTAAATACCAGGATTAAAACCACGCATAAAAAAAATAAAAATTTTCTCACTTTAGTTTCCCTCCTTTAATTTTAAAAGGACCTTATCTAAAATAAGAGAGAGATTTTGCGTGTCTTTGCTTATTTCATCCTTTTGGCCCCGCCAGCTTAAGGCATCAAATAAAAAAGCGATATGCCGGCCGTCCTTAGACTGAACAATAGCCGGGAAACCATTACTAAAAGTAGCCAGGGTTTTATAATGACCATCCTCAACCAACATCAACCAGCCGGCCCTTCCGCTTACCTTAATGCCTTCCATATCAACTTCGCAAAGACAATTTTTCACCGGGCCGCCTTCTTCAAGTGTAACGGCAAAAATATGCACGCGGGGAATATCAGGTAATTTTATGGCTTTTAAAATCTTGGTACCTGAAACAGGCACTTTTATCAAGGCGATATAAGCCGGCTCTTTAGTCATTTTATAAGGCGTATTTATGGCGGTAGGAGAAAATTGCGCTTCGGTAAAGAAGGGCGGCGTTCTCCAGTCGGAAATAGCGGGAGCAAAATATAATTCTTCGCTCGAGCCATCGACGTATTGCAGCTTGACCTTGGCAGCCGCGTCTCCTTTTGCAGAAGCCATAAGAAAATAGGCGGCGGTATAAGAGCTGGGTTCTACATCGATTACCTGGCCATTACAGGCTATGTTGTCATTTGACTTAACTTCAGTTAACTGTAATTTAAGCCTTTCTTTGCCAACTTTAAAAATCCTGCTAATTGGCGGCAGGCCTCTTTTGCTAATAGAATTGCCCTCTCCGTCAAAATCGGCCTTTTTGTAATCTCTCCTTGACGATAAACCGTCATTATTAAGATAGCTTTTAATATTGACCGGTAAAAATTTAACTTTGATTTTTTCTATATCAATGCCAACCAATTCTGCGAAATAGGGAGTGGTTATATTATATCTTTCATCTCTTAAGCCAATTGACCCAAAAGTAATGGTTTTTTTAGTCTTTAAAATCCTTCTATCCGGCCGCGAAAGTTGTTTTAAATTTCCTCCGGCCAGTATTACGGGTTCGTCATCGCCCGGTATTACCGAAGTAAAGGCAAACGGTCTCCACTTATTTTTAAAAATATCGGGTAGTTCGATAAATATCTTCTTATCCAGCATCTTTTGAGAGGGCTTAGAAATATAGGGTTCAACTTCTTCTATCATTTTCTCAAACGCATCTAAAAAGTCTCTTTCTAACAAAAGAACAAGGGTCTTTAATTGCGAATAGCCGGTCTCATCACTAGCCAGGGCATAATAAGGATAGTATATCCAGAGCTGGGGCTCATCCTCAGCATACATATTAACGGGAAGCTCGGAATTGATAAACTGACCTAATTTTGAAATGGGCTTTTGAGTGCCATCGTCTCTTATATACCCGAAGTCTCCTTCATATAATTTATCATACCACTTAAAATAGGCCCAGCCAAGAAGCCAGGGATAGGTATCCATTAAGGCGGTTTGTCTTAAGTATAACTCGGCCATGTGTCTTTCATCTCCCGGGCGAGCTGCGGCATAGGCCATATTGGGGGGCGTTGATGCCAGGGGACTCGTTCTAAATCCTGTTTCGTTGATATAGACAGGCAGTTTTTGTAAGTCATAATGAAATTTGGTCATATAAAGCATCTCTGCGTTTCCCACCCAATCTCTGTCAAAATCCGCCAGAGAATTATAATGAACCGGGGAAATAAAATCAATGCCTGAGTTATCTTTAGTGGAAATAGGAAATGGGACTACCTCCGGCAGCTCTGATGTATAAGTAATCATATGATTTGGGTCAATTAATTTCATATAACTGGTTAAGTCAAGTAAAAAATCATTAATAGTCCAGTTTGCGTATTCAACAAAATCAACTCTCCATGGTTTTCTACCAAGCGGCTGAACTATATTATCTTTTATGATTTCTTTATCATTTAATATGTCCCGGAAACTTCTATAGCGTTTATGCCAGAGGAGATTGAGTTTGTTTATCTGCTTATATTTGTTCTCTAACCACTCAGGCAAATAAGCCACACCCGCCGGGCCTAATTTGGGTATATCACGTCGTCTCTCACCACTCCAATCAAGGTCAAAAAGCCACCTCTGGTCCATATCAATTGCTAAAACACAGTGATAGTCTTTAATGGCAGCTAAAAACTTATCATAATAATGCTTTGCTTTCTGTCTGAAATTTTCATCCATAAAGTCCGGGAACTCCGACAATTCTTTTGGAAAATCCGGTAAGTTGGTATAACTTGTCCTGAAATAGAGAGCCATCTCATTTTTATCACACCAGTCTAATATGTCTTTTAAAAAGAAATCGCCGTATAAATCAAGGGTATTAAAGCCTTGTTTTTTCATTTCTTTTAATTCTTTAATAACTTTTTCTGCACTCATATTTCCCCTGTGTGGACCTGTCTCAGGCCCATAAGCATAAACCATAGAAATAGCATAAAAGGGTTTTTTATCGGGTGAGATAAAAATAGGCCTGCCATTAATATAATCTATTTTAAAGAATTCCTTTTCTTCCCAGCCCTCCGGTTGACAAAAACCCACCTGTGCTTGCCAAAAAATAAAACTAAAAATTAAGCCGAAAAGTAATAAATGCCTGAATTTGTTATTCATCTTTTTTTCTCCTTCTGTTCTCATAATACAGGACTTGGTTAAAATAATCCTCTTTTTAATTACGCCACTCCTTTCCCAAACCACCTGCCATAGGAAAAAATTTGTCTCTTATCCCAAGTTGTGTCTGAAGAGAAGGGCTAAAAACTATTTCTTTATGGATATAACTTTACTGGTAGCATCGGCGGCAAACAAATCTTCCCATCCTTTTTCAGCTGATATAAAAGCGGCTACAAACCGATAACCGGAAATAAAAGAGCTTGACCTTGCTTCATCAGGGATTTTAACTTCGGCTGTCCTGCTGCCGGAACTTTTAAAATCGGAGATTTCTGTATAATTAACAACAGGAGGTTTGGCATCCCAGTTTTCAAATTGAACTATCAACATATAACCGGCATCGGTTGGTATGTCATGCCAGGACACGCGTACTTTAGCCTTTTCTCCCGGAAAAACAATGGCGGGAAAATTGATAATATTAATTTTTGACCTTAAGTTGACATCTTTGGGCGTTGCGGCCACGCACAGAGTTTCTTCCCACTCTTTTCCCCTAGACAGAAAAGCTGCCACAAATCTAAAACCTTCCTTAATTGGACTGAGAGTAGTGCCGGGTGGAATTTCGAGTGTTATTTTTTTTGTATCCCGGGCTTTATAAGAAGTTATATCTTTTCTGATACAGACAGCCGGTTTAATATCCCAGTTCTCAAGTTGGACAATGAGAATATATTTTGAATTTTCCGGAATATCATTCCATTTAAGGGTAAACTGAGCATCTTCGCCGGCCACAACTTCTTCTGGATAATCAATAATATTAATTACAGGCTCAGCCATTGCCATCAGAGGAACAAATAATATAAAAAGAGTTAAAATAAATATTTTCCTAAAATACACTTCACTTCCCTCTTTTTCTAAAACCGGGCATATTATAACATAAAATTGCTGTAAACAAAACTTTTAACTGTACGAGACTGTGCGAGGCTTAACCTCGCACAGTTAAAATATCTTATGCCGACTTATTAAAAAAAACGGGCTTTTTTTTGACTTTAATATTGGGGTGAAGAGTTTCTAAAAGTTCAAAAAAGCCCGTTTTCTTATTATTCTATTTTTTCTTTATTTCTTCTTCTTTGCAAAACCCAGCAAACCAATTAAGCCTGAGCCAAGTAAAAACAAACTTGTCGGTTCAGGTATAGCCTGAGTATCAAAATAAGCATCGTCAAAATAGACTGTACCACTCGCTGAACCACCCGGCAAAGGAAGAACTACCAACTGATATTTGGCATTGGTTGTTCCAGAAGGGGCTACATATGAAAATGAATCTTGAGTCCAGCCTCCGGTAAAACTGCCAAATTTGGTGCCTGCTTGCTTTCCTGTTTCAGTTCCGACACCATTATAGAAGATAACTTCTAAATAGGCCTCAGCGTTGTTCAAAGCAGAAGTTACGTCAACCCATAAATCTGCATATGCGGTCTGTCCACCACTGATCGGAATATATTCCTGCAAAGCAATAGCGCTATTCCATTCTGGCACAGAAGTCGTCCAGCTGACCTTATAGGATTCAGCCCCTCCATGCTTGTTGTCAGTGGCATCAAAATCTCTGGTAAAATTTGCATGGCCCCAATTAACCCAAGATGCTCCGGCAGAGCCTTCAAAATCTCCGTTGGTGAGCAGATTAGCGGAAGCAATGGCAGGTGTCATCAGCAACAAAGCAGCAGCTGTTAAAATAATTAAATTTTTCAATTGTTTCACCTCCTTATAATATAAATTTTATTCAAATATCGTTACTGGTATGTAACTGGTTATCAAAGATACTACAAGATGGGTGATTTGTCAAGAAGAAAAAATTGTTTTTTTAAAGGACTTTTTTGCGCTAAATTTATTAACCGTGTTGGGTTTAACCTGTGCGAGGCTTAACCTCGCACAGTTACCTTGCAGTCAACTTTGTGCAGTAGTAAAGAAAAATTTATTTTTGACTTGACAATAAAAGTTTACAGAATAGAATACTATTAATAGTTTTTTAAATCTAAATAAGGAAAAAGGTATGAAATACGTTTTAATGAAAGCACCCCTCTGCGCCGCGGATATAACCGACGGCAGCGAACGCGCAGAATACGTCCCTCAAAAATATATTCTTGAAGTAACGGGCAGGCCTCACCGCGCCATTAACCTGATGTATGAATATCACCCTCATGATAAAAACTGGCCGCAGATGGGAAGGCTCATCAATAAACACTACAGAAGAGACAGGCGCACAAATGGTTACTTCCCTTATATGGCTCTTGACAAGGGCCACACAAATTGTGAACCTTTTAACCATATGAGAGATATCAGGAAGTTCGGCCAGGACGTGCAGTTAACCATGACTTTTGACTTAAATGTCTCTGATGAAAAACTGATAAAAATCGCTCAGGATTTAAATACCTTTGGTTATCTGGAATTTAGAATAAACCATGAGTGCAACGGCCACTGGTTTACTTTTAATAAAGAAAATAGCTACAAGCAAGTGTCTGATTTTTTCGTGCGTTTTCATAACATCCTTCATCAATACGCCCCTAATGTAAAAACCAACGCCTGTTTTAATGGGGTTGGAAAGGATAAAGGCGCCGAGGAGCATATGAAAGAAGATGAATTGGCGCCCCTCTTTCGCTGCGCGGATATACTCTCTTTTGACATGTATCATTCGCTTCACTGGGGCTGGCCGCACGACGGCTATGACCCGGTACGCTTGGGCGCAAAGGGCAAAATAAAAAAGGTGGAAAAGGCCTACCAAATATCCTATGACGAATGGTGGGATGTCCTTTATAGGTTTGTGGATTTGATGTTGAAGGTAAATAACGGAGTGCAAAAAGATATTTATCTCGGCGAAGCCAATACAGATGCAGACGTGGTCGGTTTAGAAGAACAGGGCGGGTGGGTAGATGAAATTTACTCCCAGATAAAGAAAAGAAATCATCCCTGGCTAAAAGGTATAACCTATTATCAATTCAGAGACAGGGGGGGGTTGGGTTTAGAATATGAACTCGACGAAGATAAAACAAAAAGCCGTGCCAATCCTGCTTTAGACACATATAAGAAAGTAATCGTAGACGAATATTTCAACCTACAGCTTGAAATTCAAAAAGAAGAAGTTAATGAAGCGGAGCTTGAGTGGAAGTCAGCTAGAGAAGCCAAAGGAGTTTATTTAGAAAAAAGCATTCCTTCTTCTATTAATAAATGTTATTTAAAAATAAATTCAGATATAAATGCTATTATTAAAATAAATGAGCGATGGTTTCATAAATCTCCTGCTGATAAAAAAATAAATATTTCTCCTGCTTTAAATCGTCGCGATAAAATAAAGATAGCTATTTTCTCACCACCTTCTAAGGGAGAAAATGTGACGGATAAACATAATCCGGATTATCTTAATAATTACAAGTCCAGACTCAAAGAAACACAAATTACCTTAATCTAAATTCAGACTCATATCATCAAAAATAAAACTGTGCGAGGGCAAAACCTTCGCACAGTTTGCTCTATCTCAATACTCTGCTTTTGTTAACCAAACTCACGTCATCAAAATAAATAGTCCCTGAATATTTCTCATCCGCTTTTTGCTCATTAGTTAAATAAGGCAACGGCAAAACTACAAGCTGCAATTTACACTCTTTGGCTCCCTCGGGAGCAACATCGCTAATAGTTAATTTTACCCATTGGTTTTGAAGCTTCCCAAAAACGTATTTCTTGGATTGAAACTTGCCTACCTCATTTTCTTCGTTTTTTTCCTTGCCATCGCGGAAAATAACTTCTAAATAGACTTCTACATGTTCAGAAAGAAGATCATCTTTGGGGTTTAATAGATAGGTACTGGCTTCAAATTTATCGCCAGCCTGAATATCGGTAATATCCTCCTGAAGCACAATATCGCTATTCCAGCAAGAGGCTGAGTCGGCTATAACTACCTTATAGGATTGAGCGCCTGAATGGACTTTTTTGGTATTATCGAAGTCTCTTTCGCCAGGTCCCCAGTCCTTCCAGTCAGTCCAGGGGGCATGAGGGGATTTCTCAAAACCAGGATCAATAATTATATTCTCCTGGGCCACAGAAGCAGAAGCTAAAAAAAATACCACTACAAACGACATCAAAATACCTAAAACCAAACCTCTCATCAGAAAACCTCCTTTAATAAGCGCGCAACTTATGCCTGCCTGCTTGTAGCGGGGAACATTAGTAACTATATGTTGTGTCTTCAGTTATATATTCAGCGGCCCAGGGGAACTTCTCTATTTCTAAAACCTTTTTGGCCTTTTGCGCTATAGGATCGGCGTAAAATCTTTTTTGAATTGCACCCTCATTTAAATAGTTATTTAAAGCAATTAAAAGCATTCCTTGGTCCAGCGCAAGATATTTCCGGGATACCTTTCCGCTTTTTACTTCAAAAGAGTCATAAGGCCCATATTCACCGTAAATTTCATAGTCGCTTATCATCCTTCTTATGTTACTTACCGCTTCCTCTCTTAATGTTAAAAGGCCGAGAAAGGCCGCGTGAGGAGTAACTACACCCTCCGCATAACCTGTAATGCCTACTTGCTTAACTCCATATTCTTTATATCCACCCTGCGGGTTAGAAGAAGGCGAAAACCCCCAAACCGTATAACCTTTCTCCTTGGCTAATTTAATCTGCGCTTTAGTGGCCAGGATATCATTTAAGCCAAGGCCCTCTGGTGCAAACTTAACTTCATCTATAAATAAAACAGGCATTAAAAACTCAAACATGCTCCCACCCCAGCTCGGAACTACCTTCAAATCTCCATAAGTATAATAGCCCTCAAATACCTTCTCACCCAGATATTCTCTGTATTCTCCTTTTGGCTTCTGCGTGGGCCAATCCCATTCTGCCGGAGGCGTGCGCCTAATTTTAAACCAATGCCTATCAGGCAAATCACCTACACCTATACCTATAAAAGAAGCCATCCTGGCTTCACTGGCAATAAAACCATAATGGTAAGGAGTAAAGGCCTTCTTGTCTGTCTCATAACCCAGATTGAGCTGACCAATATTTTTATCATAGAAGAAAGAAAAATCCATTTCTTCAAGCAATTTCGTCGCCTCCGGGTAAAGTTTACCGTCAAAGGACTGACGCACCACTATTAAGGCCGCCGCCAGCCAGCCGCAATCTACCGAAGAAACATACTCCCTGGTAACATGAAGGTTGGAAGTATTGTAGTAATTATAAAGAAACCCGTTATACTTGGGAAGTTCTCTTATGGTATCAAGGCTAGCCTTAATGCGTGAAATGGCTTCTTTCTCAGATATAAATCCCAGGTCATAAGCCGAGATAACCGCAACTAAATAGAGCCCGATATTTGTCGGTGAAGTATAATCGCCGATAATAGGCTCGGGGGCAACCTGGATATAATCAAGGACAAGATGATTTTGTTTATCAACTATTTTATCAAAATATCCCCAGGCGTCTCTGGCAATTCCCTTAAACATGGCCTGGTCTTTTAACCTCAAGAGGCGCTTTTTTCTTTTTTCATCCAGGTCATTTTCGGGGAAGCCAAATAAATTATCTTTAAGTGACAAAAAAAGTAGTTGCCTTGGTCCAAAAAACTTTACTTCATCGATATAAGTTATGGACTTAATTGGTTTTTCCCGAGATTCAAAGATTAATTTAAAATATTTTAAGTCATTTAAGTCAACATCTTTAAACTCATTGAGGCTAAGTGCGATGGTAGTCCATTTTTCATCTTTTAAATCCGCCGGAGATAAAGGGATAACCGCTAAATTACCGAAGCCGTCTTCTAAGACCACACTTAGAAGAATATCTTTTTTATGCTTTAGGACAAAAACTATTTTTTCCGCGGCGCTTGCATCTAAATTATTTAAATCGATGCCCCACAAACACTTTGAGCCTTGGGCAAGCTGATAGTCAATTTCTATGCAGTAGCCGCAGAAAGCGCCTGCTTCAGCATAAGTAGACAAACAAGTTGCGCCTGGTGTAAGTTCGATTAACTGAACGCCTAAAAATTTATCCGGTTCTTCGCCACTATCAAAATCATCAACCATAATAAATTGGCTTTTCTGTGCTCTCTCAAGTGGGATTTTCTTAATACGTGGAGCCGCACAGCCCAAAATTAAAAATAATAAAATTAAAAAAAACCAAAAATAAAATTTTCTAAATTTCATTAAACTGCCTCCTATAAAAACACCATGTTTTATTGCACACTAAAATACCCTCTGCTCAAAGGCAATATTATCTATATAAACAACACCTTCTTTGACTGTGGCTATCTGATTAAAAATAATCATAAGTTCGATTAAATTGGCCCAATCATGGATATTGGTAAATTTCTCCTGTGATATTTTTATTTTCTGCCACTCATCAGTTATACCTGTTATCTGGACTCCGGAGGTATTAACAGGATCTTTTAGCTCAATCCAGAAGGTAGTTGTGTGTCCGGTATTTTTGTCACCTTTAACCCGGAACGAAAGGTATTCATAGTCAGAGACATCCAGGCCATTAAGCAAGGACCAATAGCCGTTGTAAGCTGTTTGGGGAAAATCTGTTATGTAATCCCGGGAGGTAGTAATATCATAGGTTAGCTTTAAACAAAAGCCCGCATCCCCTACTCTTTCGGTATCTATCAGTTCCATCTTGCAGAATTGTTCGGAATCTTCCGGGTTACAACTCCAGGCAGCGGTTTCTCCGCCTACATTGTTGCCGGGTAAGCCGCTATCAAAATCATCAACCACTAAAATGGTCGCTGAACTCACCGGACTTAAAAAACCAAAGGCCAGAAATACCAAAAAACAAATTATCAAATTCTTAAACACAGCTTTTCACCTCTCTTTACATATAAAAATCATAATCATTTCGCTTTAAGCTCCGCTAATTTCTGCCAGGAGTTTCGTGAAGCTGCACTCACTTTCTTGCTTTACTTTAACGTCGGAATTTCCTTTCCTAAATTATTATTCTATGCGCTCAAACGCCAGATCATCTATATAGATAACACCTTTTGTGTTAGTAATGCCCATATTTTTATAGAAAGCCGGCTGGTTTTCAAACACAAAAGCAAGACGGTTCGGACTATCCCAGCGGCTAAGAATTCCTTTAAATTCATCAAAGGGAATAATAATCTTCTGCCACTCATCAGTAATGCCTTGAACAATATAAATTATTTCCACACCGTTATTATCCCAGAGTTCTATTTTCAGCCTTTTCGTAAAGCCTTCTATCTTATCTCCTTTAATATAAAAGGAAAGGCTATTATGTCCCCTGAGATCCGCTCCCTCTAAAAATTGGCTATAGGCACAGACGGCTGGCTCTTTGGAAGCAACATCGTAGTTTAACTTTAAGCCAAAGCCTGTATCGCCTATTCTGTTTTCACTTGTCTTTTCAGGAAAACATCCCTCATAAGCCCCGTCAGGGTCAAGTTTCCAGAGCCCAATCTCGCCACCAAGGTTGTTCGGGCCTTCGGCATTATTAAAATTATCAATAATTAATAGGGGAACTATTTCTGGTAAAACTTTAGTTACTATCATCAAAGGAGCTTCATCTCTCCGGGCATAAACTCCTAAGTAATCATTTTCAACCTCAAAATAATCCTTTAATAATTCTTTGCCCTTTTTGACTATGGGGTCCTTCTCAAAAAGTTTCCAGATAAGACCATCTTTTAGATAATTAGCTAAACTCAAAAAAAGCATGGTTTGGTCCAAACTAGTAAGGTAGGTGGGATTAAAGGTAGTTTTGCCGGTTTTGATATTTATAGCATCGCAAAATCCAAAACTGTAACTCTCATTATTTATCTTAAAGTCTCTGCGCGCTCCCAGCTCCTCTAATCTTTTTAGATTTTCTGCTACCTTATGAGGATAATAAATAACAGCCAGGGCGCTGGCGTGAGGAGTAACTACATCGGTCGGCAAAAATCCTCCTTCTGTATAGCCATTTCCCGGAATATAACAGCTTGACCAACCCCAAACAGGCATGTTTTTTCCCCGGGCATAAAGCATTTGCACATAAGCGAAGTCAGCGGTAGATTTGCCCATCTCTGTTTTTCTTTCATCCAGGAATATCCCGCCCATGGCCTGCATAAATAAACCGCCCCAATTCCAGCCGGGCTTATAAAAATTCATTCCATACTGTTCTATTTCTTGCCGGTTTAATTTTTTCCAAGCTTCAGGCGGCGCACCGCCGGCAGCAACCATAAAAAAACTCGCCAACCTTATATCAGCGGCCAGAGAACCAAGATATCCAAATGCCTTTTTATTAACAATGTCATACCCACCGTAGCAATTTCCGGAAGCAGGGTTATAGAATATTGACCAATCCATCCCATCGAGAATACGACTACACTCCTCATAAACTTCGGGGAACTCCTGGCGCACCACAATAAGAGAGGCCGGTAATTTATTAAAGTCTGATATATAATTTGCACCGGTAGAGGCATGGGTCTTGCCCCTAACATTAATCCAGTTATTTAAGAAGCCGTTCCAATTCTCTAACTTTTCCAAACTGGATAATATTTTTTCTATTTTTTCAAGAGCTTGCACCCTTTCTACAAAACCCAATTCATAAGCTGCAATTATGCTGGTTAAGTAGAGGCCGATATTGGTGGTATTGGTATAATCCGGTTTTGTATCTGAATCATAAGGAAAGCCTGTCTCCGGAGCTACATAATAATCAATGCATTGCCAAGTATCTTGAGCAAGTTCATAAAAATAATAATCCGGATATTTTCCTGAAAAGTCAACTTTTATATAAGGCTCTTTGCGAGTACAGCCTTGAAAAAAAGCTATTAAAAAAATTGCGCTTATAAAAAATAAAATTATTTTTTTCATTTACCTGCAACTTTTATAAAAACCGATTTTTCTAAATTTCACAACAATTTTTCTCTAGGGATGTCTTTGTGAGTAGATTGTCTTAAGATTAATTGACTTTTTAATTTTATACTTTGATGAGAAAAATCTTTTTTCTTTATGGCCTCAAGAATCATTCGGGCGCCTTCCTTGCCCATTTCAAACATCGGCTGTCTGACAGTTGATAAGGGGGGATTTGTTATTTTACTGAAAGTCATATTATCAAAACCTATAATAGCGATGTCATCCGGAACCTTCTTGCCCATTTCCCGAAGCGCCTCCATGCCGCCGTAGGCCTGGATATCACTTCCATAAATAATGGCATCAATTTCCGGTTCTTTTTCTAAAAGTGTTTTTGTAGCCTGGGCCGCCTCTTTTAAAGAAAAGGAATGTTCATAAACCAGTAAATACGGATCGTAGGTAATATGTGCCTCAGAAAGAGCCAATTTGAACCCCGAAAGCCTCTGTTCCCAGACAGTTTCACTTGACTCCTCCGGCATAATAAGGCCGATTTTTTTTCTGCCCAATTTAATTAAGGCCCTGGTAACCTGAGAACCGGCTTCAACATTATCAACAAACACACACTTACCATAATCCGAATAGTGATTAAGTAATACAACGGGTATATTGTGCTTTCGCAATTTAGCAATAGCGGAGTCGGAAAGTTTTAGAAAAACAGACATTAAGCCAGCAATACTTTTATCCTGTAAGATTTTATCGATAAAAATTTCTTTGCGCTCTTCATCATATAACTGGCTGTATATATTCACGCTGTATCTTAATTCATAAAATCCCGAATCCCGCAAGACGGCATCAATCCCATTTTGAATATCTCTTATTAAATGCTCGCCGGCATAGGCATAGATTATACCAATATATCTTAAGGCGCGGGCATACATGCCGGTCTGCCTGGCTTTAATATAAGGAGTGTAACCTCTTCTGTGGGCAATTTTCTCAATCTTGCGTTTAAGGGGAAGGCTTATGCCGCCTCGATTATTCAAGGCCCTTGAGACTGCGGCAGGAGAAACACCCGCTTCTTTGGCAATATCTTTAATGGTTACTGTCATAGTTAAATGTTTTTAGGTAAGATCAAATTATCTTATTTTCAACTATAACACTGACATTTTCTTTTGTCAATTTTATAGTTATAAAAGATTATCTTTAATAATAAACAATAACCTCTTTTGCGCGGGCAGGTATTAAAACTTTGTTTTTAAGAATTTTTTCACTCAGAGAACCGTCAATTTTAACTTGTTTTATTTTCTTATTTAAAGGGGAATAAAAAATATATCCTGTCTCAGGCGGGGTTTTGTTGTCCAAAGTAAGCTTTATGAAGCCGTCATTTATAAAACTTTCCACTTTAAAGGATATTGTTCCAAAATAAGTGGGCGCATTTTTTAGTTCTATTTTTTTGCCGTGGTCCAGCCATCGCCCCGGAACACATGACAGCAAGAGAAGCGAATCATTCTCTTCGCGGACCAGCATATTTCTTAAAAGAAGGACATAATATCCCGCTACCCAGCCATGGGGCACATCTCCTACTATACCTTCTCCGATTTTTCGCAACCCTTTCTCATCTACTACAGTCGGCATAGCTTCCATCCAGCCTCCGGGACAAGAGAGGTTGCTAATGCTCCATTCGATATTTTTTAATGCTACATCCTCCATGCCTATATACATAAGGGGATGCGCTAACATTATATTATATCCCCAGAAGAATTTTTCATATTCAACATACCAACCACCGTCGTAACCGGAAAATCTGCCGGCTACATCCCAGTAATGCCTGTAGGACCGCGCAAATAAGTCTTTAGGTATATCGATGTCTAAGCTCTGCCCCGGGAAAAGGGGCGTGCGGTGTGAACTACCCATCTGTGCTTCTCCTAAGATACGATGGTCAGCGTCAACTTTTCTTTCTTCGGGGGGCCAATAATCTGCAAAAGCCGGCATATATGAGACACTCTCTCTCTGCATTACTTTTTTAATACTCGCAAGAGTGCATTCTTTGAGACTGTTATATTCTTCCTGCATCCACTTAACATCTTCCTTTTTACCAAGCGCTTTGGCCGCTTCTATTCCGGATTTAAGCCCTAATAGGGTCCACCAGTTATCCTGGTACAAGTGCGAGGGAAGAGTAAAATTGTCCTGGCTTACAGAGGGAGGAAGCAGGCCATAAAGAGGGGTATCTTTTAAATCGGGATTAAAATTTGGTTTTCTTTTATGTCTTATAACTTTACAGGCTCCAAGTATCCTGGGATATACTTTTTTAAGATAATTTTTATCTTTTGTAATCCTGTAATGATCATAAAGCGCAAAAGAACTGCCTCCTAGTCCGTCCAGATAACCATCTCCTTCGTTGTACTTAAAATGGATCAGCGCGTTCTGGGCCAATTGATGCAATCCCACCTTATCAAACGCATTCACCATCTCAACAGCATCGTGAAGAAAAAACGTTTTATACGCAAATGGCCCGGGGTAAATCTCAGTTCCATTCATCATAATTAACATATAATAGATAGATGAGTAAAAACAGTCTTCATACCGCTTATCGGGAACTGTAAGCTTGAGCGGGACAAAGTTTATCCAGAATGCTCTTGCAAGCTCAAGATTTTTTTCAAAATCCAAATCCTTCATTTCTTTGATATTTAAATCTTTATTATCTCCGGATGGAACAAAAACATAATATGATTTTTCTTCTTCCGGTAATAAAGTTGTTTTATAAACAATAACACCACTTCCTTCGGCATTTTTACTTTCAATTTTCTCGCCAGCATTCATAATTGAATAACCGGCAAACTCAGGAATATTCCCATCGTAAATATTTACTTTTTCTTTGAGAAATATGCCGTTTTTTGCGTTTACTCTGATCACATTACTGCCGTCGTATTCAAGAGTCCGTATGCCATCACCTCTTGCTTTTAACATGGGATTTGGCTGAACCTTTACATATACTAAAAACTTTTTAGGGCCTGAACCTGTATTTTTAATTTTCATACAAGCGAAATTCACCATTACGTTTTTCTTTCTTTTTCTCGCAAAAATTATTGTCTCTGCTTTTAAGCCCTTAGTCTCCCACTCAATGATATTTATTGGCAACCTCCCCTTATCAAGCTTCCAAGTGGTTGTCATTGTCTCGGGAGTATAGAGTTTTTCCTCATTTTTATCATAGACCCAAAAACCTATTTGAAATGGATGAGGCTCAGGGGCAAAGGAACCATCCCTGCCTACAAAAGTATTCCATTCAAACGCCTCCCAGCCTGTGAGCCCCCGCATCGTCTCAAGACTGCTTTTACTGGCAAGGTCCTTCCAGCCTTTTAACTCAATTTCTCTAATCTCATATTCCCTTCCGCTGTTACTATCCAGGCAGAATAACCTGATATATCTTTTATTAATCACATTTACATTAATGCGCTCTGTTCCCCCGGCCCCCGCTGTCTCTTTAAAAATGGTCTTCCAGTTTTTTTCATCATTTGAAACCTGCAACTCATATTCCCCGGCATAATCTTTCCCCCAGTAAATAACAATTCCTCCAAGGTCTTTCTTTTTCCTCAAATCAATTTCAATCCAGGCTCCATCTTTATCTTTTCTGCTCTGCCACGTAGTATTTAAATTTGCGTCCAGTGCGTTCTCCGGAATTTTACTTTCTTTATACGAAGAAGCATCCACATATAATTCTTCATCCAATCCCTTGAAAACAATTTCCCAGAGTGAATAACCCCATGAGGTTCCTCTCTCACTAAAATCTATTTTTAGAAAACGAGCTTTTCTCCTGCCAAAGTAAATATCATCAAAAAATCCTTCTCCCCCGCTGTTTGTTTCATAAACTTTTTTCCACTGCCTGCCATCTTTGGAAATTAAAATTTTAAAAGACTTGCCAAAAGCAGCTTCCCAGTGAAGTTCCAATCCTACAATATCTTTCTCCCGGCCAAAATCAATTTCCAGCCACTCCTCATCCGTAAAGTTACTGCTCCATCTGGTTGACATGTTATTATCTAAAGCCTTTGCAGGCGCTAAACTAACATCATCTCCCTGCACAGAAGAAGCTTTTATTTTTGTGTAAGCACCCGCATTATCACCGGAAAGAAAAAACAGGAACACAGCAGCACATAAGAAAACATACAAATTAATTTTTGGCAATATCGCTTTATTCATTTTTAAACCTCTCGTTATTTTTTAATAACGTAATTCATTTAAGGGTACCTGTTTCAAAGTCAGCGGATTGAAACCATTTTTGGCAAAGATATACCAGGCCGCAACTGATATAAAGCCTTTGTCTTGCGCAAATCCATCAAATCCACCTTGTGTATTAGCTGTATAAGGAAAAGTTCGGGTTTTTACCCCATTGATATTCCTGTCAATTAAAAATGCATCCAGCTGATTAGAATAAAAATAACCCCGCTCTCTGTCTCCAATTACAATATAAGCACAGGCAATATGGCCTGTTCCATCCAGCCAGATATTATCTATGGTGATATCCGAGCAATGATAAAAACCCACGACCTCTTCGCCTTTTACTTTCAGGGTCTTGCGATATCTAAAGTCATATTCCGGGATATTCAAAAGTTCGGCGTAATCCTTCCCATAAGCCAGAACTCTCCAGGTATATAAATCTAAGGGCAGGGTATTTCCTTTAAGGACTCTATCCAGCCATAGTCTTATCTTTTGGGCATATTCCTCTTCGCCGCAAAGTTTAAAAGCAGCGTAGCAATCAATGTTTCCTTCGGGATGGCCGTAATTTTCATGCAGATAACTATCGCCTCTTCTCCAGCCGTGTTGTATATAACCACCGGGCCCGTCATCCACATCTTTATACCAAGAGATTAGTAAATTTTTTAAAAGCTGTATTATTCCCTCATATCTATCAGAATTATAGGTTTTTTCATAATATTTATAAGCTATAAGCAGCCAAGCCATATCTCCTATCCAGCGGTCGCTCTGACCGGGGTCATGATAGGCCGGAATATTACCTTCAGGCCTAACTGTTACAGATTGAAAAAATCCTCTGGGCTCTCCTTTATAAAAGAAGTTTTGTAGGGTAGGATCTTGATTTTCACGAACAGTGGCAGAAGCATAAAAATCAAGAATATGCTGGGCACGTTCTTTTTCCCCTTCCAATATAAAGGCCATAGCTACAAGAGAATTATTAAAAGTATGGCCCTGGTTGTCTTCTGTAGTAGACAGTATGGTGCGCTCCGGGGAAAAATTATCCTGCATCTGCCTCAACCATTCAAGAACAAGAGGGTCTTGGGGTATTAACTTTGCGGCCCGGCGTTGCCTAAATCCAATTCCGGGCAACTCTCTGTCAGGATCAAGTATTGGTCCGGCCAAAGGAAAAGAAGCCGGCAATTCAGGATTTCCAAAACCAATTTCATCCAACCATACTGTCCCACTGCCTTTTCCGGATATGGCAAATTCAAATTCCGTAAGTCCGCTAAATTCAGCATCTCCACCCCACCCATATTCAAGATTGTTCTTATAAACTACAATCTGCGTCCAATCTTTATACTTTTCTGTCATAGATATCTTTTTTAAAAAAATTGAACCATCGCAGTCGACAAATTTAATTTCCAAATCAGAAGGTGAATCAGCTTTTATGAAAAAAGTAACGGGGATGTTTTCGGGAGGCATACTGTCTATCTTTTTCTTGATTAATACCCAGCCATAAGGATCGCCTTTAAGAGTGTATTTAATTTCCAGCCCCTTCAGCACATTGGCTGGTACAGATTGTATTTCAATAATACTTTTCCCATCAGTGCTCACTTCCCATTGAGAGGCTTCATCCCAGGTTTCTTCAAGTAAAGCTCTGGGCACAGTAATGCGCTTTGCACAACCAGAAACCAAAATGGCTATAGAAAAAAATATAAGGACTGTTAGTTTTGCTAAAAAAACTCTCCTCCTGATACAAAAACCCATTTTTCATCCTCCTGTTTATTTTAACGCATTGGCGAAAAACTGAAAATACACTTATGGCTTTTATTCATTTTTTGGCTCATCAATTTCCAAAAGCAACTCCCATACCGCCCGCGGCCTCTGGTATTGCTCCGGTTTATCCGGCCGCGGCTTCATAGTAGGAACACGCCAGCTTTCCGGGGTATTAAACCAAAAAGCGGTGTCTTCTTCTTCATAAGTAAGATAATATACCCCAAATGCGGTTTGCAAAGCTTCTTCTTTAAGCCCGGCATGATACATTAAAGCAGCCAAAAAATAGCTTGAACCTGTCCAGACTTCATCAGACTGTAAAGTATGAAGTAAACTTCCATCTTCCTTTAGGCCATTTATGGCTCCAATATCACCTATGTCGTCGCCCGTATAATCGCGCATGGGCTTAACACATCTTTCATAAACCTGTTTCAGATGAGATTTTATTCTTTCCTCCGGCAATATGTCTGCAAGCCCATATACCTCACAATAACGCTGGCCATTGAGCCCATCGCTCATAATAGCTGTTGGGAATTTACTTCCGGTATCTATTTTGTAATACTTGCCTTTATCATACCATAGCTCTTTATCTAAATTCTCCTTTGCCTCTTTAAGCCAATTTCTCACCTCTTCCAATATAGAGTCATCCTGAATAACGGCCATTTGCTCCATAGCCTCTAAGGCGCCTACCCAAAGGCCGCCGCAAAGCAAACTTGTTCCCCAAAGGCCCCAATCATCATAAGTATTATCTGACTTGAAGTTATTGGGCAAGTAATCGCCATCAGTATCTGTGGTCTTCATAAAATTATAAGTGGCCTTGCAGGCCGGCCAGACATAGTCTAAAAATTCTTTGTCTCTATATAAATAGTAATAACGCCAACACTGCTGAATAAATTTTGGATGCAAATCTTTCCAGTAAGGCAAATCTGGTATATCATGTCTATAAACATCGAATTTAAAATAAGGGTCCCATTTGGTAGGATCGCCTACATCATGGGGAGTTAGTCCTTTTGGAACCGGCTTTTCATATTTATAATAAAGTATGGCGTCGGCATAGCATCTTAAAGTATCTCTTTCAATCTCAGGCCAGAATTTAGCAAAGACAATTGAGCTATAATGTCTTACATCAAGGGTATTAGCTGAACGATAAATCGGGCTCTCCATTACAAAATGTTTATGGTCTTCGGGATGCAGGCCCATGAATTCCTGCGAATGTCCCTCCTTTAACCCTGACTCATAAAACACACCGCCAAATTGGTTATAATAAAGCTCATTAAAAGCAGTGCACTTTAGCCAATCAGGATATTTTGCATTTTCAACAAAGGGTTTCATCCACTTATCAATTTCCTTCTCCCATCTCTTATAATTTTTTAAGGCCTCAACGGCTATATCAAATGAATTATCACTGTCTCTGCCAAAATATTCTGTATATTTCCTCCACCATTGGGTGCCACTCGCGAATTCTACTACCGGAATATCCCAGGAAATAACAAAGGGGATGCATCTTCTCTCATGAGGATTAAGTGTAACTTTGACCGCTATAGCAGCCGCTGAATTTGATGAGCTAAGGCTCTTATTGCTTAGTATGCCGTCATCCTCAAAATCAGTCCAGACATCCTGTCCATTACTGTCTTTATCCCAGCTTAAAATATAAGAAATCACATCACTGTCTTTTGTCTTTTTAACGGCTATACACCATTCTGAATTTTGTGTTTCTGCAGTATTTTGTGGATGGCTGGCCTTTAAAACAATTCCTCTAATATTACCCTTTTTCACTAAATTAGTTTGATAGCCTTTGCGGGTAAGTGTGCTGTAAGGAACTTGAGGCCAGCTAAGCATTAAAGCAACTTCCATTTTTTCTTGGGTAGGATTATAAAACTCGTATTCAAAAACTGCCACAGGATAAGAGGTCTCTTTATAATTATGGGCTATAATGGGGCTATAAAATAAAGACTTAATTTTAGTAGTGAAGGCATTATAAACAATCCATCCTTTAGGTTGAAGAGCAAAATATTTGGCTTGCCCTTTTTTAAGCTTATCCCAGGCTGGCGCCAAATCTACATCTGTTGATAATGTCTTCACTAAGGGGCTCTCAGCACCTTTTCTTTTTTCATAAAAATGAAAAGCGGCTTGAGGAAGTGGTTTCCAGAATCGGCTAAAACGCGAATCGCAAATTTTTAATTCCCAGGGCCCAAAAGAGCCGCTGATATTATACATAAAAGAACCGGCGCCAAATCCACCAAGGGCAATACCGCGATTTGGAGAACAGCTGATGGTATTATGAGGCACATCTCCTAAATTTCTCTGCCAGGCACATGAAGGTATGGAGGAGAAACTTGCGGAAGTAGAGTTTTCGCCTGCGCCTGTCTTTGCCCATGCAGATAAATTACTACTTAATACCAAGACTATGGTTAATGCGAAAAATAATTTAGTTAGTGTTTTCACAATAAAATCCTTTATTGTTTTAATAGTTTACCATAATTTCTGCCGGTAATGTGCTAAAAAATATTTCTCTCTCTGAAAATCTATCCCATGGCTTATTGTTGATTATTACTTCTTTAATCTTTTTGTTCAAAAATGGCGACCTAAATACAAAACCCTCATCAGGTAAGACATCACCCCAGATATTAATTTTTAAACTATCTCCTCGTCTTTTTACGGAATAATTTATCTTTCCGAAATAGGTGGGCAAGTTCTTTATAGATATCCCATCTTCTCTCTTAAGCCACTTCTCATCTATTCCTGAGCCTAAAATCAACGTATGGTTTTCTTCATACACAAACATACTTCTCACTGCATTTATATAAATTGCACCTATCCAGGAATGTGGCATATCGCCTACATAAACAGGTGCCGAGGAGTCAGCGGGTACAACTTCTGACCAGTGATTCCACTCTTTCGGCCTTAGGTCTTTTAAAAAATATCTTATCATCTCTAATGCTTTATCTCCCTCACCTAATATTAAAAAGGCGTGTGCGCCTCTTATCTCATAAGGTATGTAAGTAGTCGGCGCCCCCTTTCTAAGTCTTTTTAAAAATTCATCATTATAATACTTATTAAGTGAATAATTAATTTGGTCTCTGTCTAAATAGCGGTATTCAAAAGTCGGAAATAAAGCGATAGATAAAGAAATAGCATCAAACTCGGCCAAACCTATAGAAGCAGGAATATATTTGATATTTTTTTCAGATTGTAACAATTTTATATCCTCTAATAAACATTTTCTAAAATTATTCTCTTCCTCTTTCATCCACGGGATTACATCTTCCCTGTTGGCTATCTTTGCAAGCAACTGAGCGTCTTTCCAGCCCTTTAATGCCCAGTAATCGTCCCATAAACTTTGTTGCGGATTATTTAAATATCCTTCATGGCTATGCCCTTCGGGTAGTATTCCATAAGATGGCGTGCCTATGTATTCCTCTTTTAACATGGTTGCCCTTAATTCTTCAATAAATTTAAGTGCCTTTATCACAGATGGGAACGTCTCTTCTACAAGGGCATCATCCTTTGTAAAATTATAGTAATCCGCAATCGCAAATACATATTCTCCTGAAGCATCATACTCTTTCCAGTCTTTGGCATAATCAGTAAGCTTATTTGTCTTCGCGTTTACAATGCATGGTATTTCACCGCTCGGTAATTGTTTTTTTGATATCCATTCAATATATTCTTTGGCCGCACCCGGATAAGATGTCCGCAGGAGAGCTGCGGAAATCAAGGCTCCGTCTCTAATCCAGGAATTTTCATAACTACGGGAGCCCGGCTGCAGAGCAGGGCCATCTTTATTTATCAAAATATAGGCTATATTTGAACGTAACACATTTACAATATGCTCTTCGGGTATATCTATCTCAATTTTATTTAACTTTTCTTCCCATTTCTTTTTTGCAATCTCATAACTTCTAAAAAATTCTTTTCTATCAGGAATTTTAAATTCGGCTATATCTTTATCCAGGGGGATAATAAATAGATATTCACTTTCTCTGCGAGCAGGAAGTTTGAAATTATATGCTAAAGAAGCAGAGGCATAGCCGGATGAATCGTTAATAGATTGCTTAGAAGGCACTTTACCTTTGCTTAAATTCAAGATTATATCGCCTTCATGATAATATGAAGTGCCGAATTCATCAGGCACAACTAATGAAATAACGCCTCTATTATTATTTACTTTAATTATTCTATTATCTTCTGATTTTTCTATAGAATTAATTTTTACCAGTCCGCCATGCATCCAGGGAGGATTAACTTCAAAAGGCCTTATGGCAAGAAATAATTTGCCATGGATTTCTTGGTCGGTATTATTTTTAAGTCTATAGATAAGATAGGTGGCGGATTTATTGTCTTTGGCATAAGCAAATAGCTTTTGGCTAAAATCAAGCCCCTTATACCTCCATTTTACCGTGGGTATGGGTAAATAGTTATCTTCCAGAGATAAATCAATTTCTACATCATTAAAAGTTATTAACTTATTATTAATATAAAGATACGGCATTAAAGAAAAACTGCCTGTAAAAGCACCAATAGTGCCCCTGGAAGAAAATAAGCTTTCTTCATAGCTATCCTCAGTGCCGACAAGCGTCCAGTAATCCTGCTTATTATTCAACCATAACGGAAAATAGCCTTCTGAATATAAATCTGCAAATAATCGATAATATTGCATGGGATAAGAATTCCTCAAGTCATTCAATTTATCTAATTCTGAATTTTTTACAAGTACCATAGCTCCTAAGGTGCCGTTATCAAAAGATACATCTGCGGTTTTAATTAAAAATAGATTGTATTCTCCCGGTTTGACATATTTTGTTATATTTAATCTTGCGGGTTCCTTTGAGCTCTTTATTGTATCAACAAAGTTTTCATTAACATATAAATCATAATCTTGGGCAATGGCACTCAATAAAAGTATTGTATTTTGGCCTTCCCAAGACTCTGGAATAAAAATTGTTTTTTGAGGATTACTACTAAATTTCCATTTCCTTTTTAAAATTAAATCCGGCTCTTTTTGTCCTATGCCAAAAGGCTCATCTTCTGTTTTAAAAACGACTTCAAATAAAGAATGTCCCCAGCCTGTTCCCCGTTTTTTCCCGCGTAATTTAATATAGCATGCCGGATATTTTGCAAAATCTATGTCCTCAATTCCACCTGTTCCTTCACGCTGAGAAAAAACTTTCTCCCAATGCTTTTTATCAGTGGATAATAAAATATCGTATTCCTTCCCATAAGCGGATTCCCAATAAAATATTATACCAACTAGTTCTTTTAGCTCTCCTAAATCAAATTCAATCCACTGCTCATCCGAAAATTGGCTGCTCCAGCGGGTATTCATATTTCCGTCAACGGCCATTGAAGCATTTAACTCGGGGGTTTCTTCGCTGGAAGCTATGGCTGTTACCTTAGCTTGAGCCATGGGGATGTTTATTTGGACAAAGGCAAAAATCAACGTAAAAACAAAAATAAAAATTAATACCTTATTTTTGGGCATCACAGGTCAATCCTCCTTCGTAATATAATATCTAAATTTACTTAAAAGGACAAGTTTAATAAAAAAAACCAGAGGCCTTAAATCCATCTTCTTTTTGGGGGTGAAGAGGAATTCTTATATTAAAAGACCTCTGGTTCTTTTACTTTTTTAATCAGCGTTTAGCGCTTTTTTCTGACTACGGCAAATAAACCAGCTAAGCCGCTTGTGAGTAAAAACAAAGTTGACGGTTCCGGAAC
>DAOVKU010000001.1 GCA_030631665.1 Candidatus Omnitrophota bacterium | reverse complement strand
TCAAAAGAAGACGAAAGACAAGCAGGGCATTTGCTCAAAGAATGCGGCTGTTTGCAGGATAAGAAATTAGTAGCCATAAATCCCTTTGCCAGAAGCGATACAAAGTCATGGCCCTTTGAGAATTTCGCTAAACTTATGAAGCAAATTAAAGCAAACAGTGATTCACAAATTGTCTTAGTTGGTTCAAAGCAAGACGAAGAAGGCTGTTGCCGGCTAATGGGTGAGAGTGATAGTTCCATTTGTAATTTATGCGGCAAGACTAGTTTAAGAATATTGGCTGAGGTCCTAAAAAGATGCTCTTGTTTAATTGCCAACGATAGTGCCCCCATGCATCTCGGGGCTGCAGTAGATATTCCGGTCATAGCCATATTCGGTCCTACCGATCCCAAAAAATATGCTCCCCGCGGTTTGATGCATAAAATAATTAGTGCTGATTTGGATTGTCAGCCGTGCGAAAAAGCTCAATGTATTTTTGGGAAGAAACCGGCCGACTGCCTTAAAAAAATAAGTGTGGATATAGTTTTTAATAAGGTCATGGAAGTGTTGAGGAAGTTTTAGTTAAAAAAAGGAGTTTAATTGTGGCTATAGTCATTTTTTTAATTTTAACTGCTTTTTTCTGGGGCATGGCTCCTATTTTTGATAAGATAGGATTAAGAGGCGCCGATGTTTTACCCGCTCTTACTTTTAGAAGCATAGTAGTTACCATTTTTTTGTTGCTGGCAACTTTTGTATGCAAGAAAACAGATGCTTTATTTAATATGGACATGAAAACTACTGTAGCACTCAGTTTAAGCGCTATTTTTGCAGGATTGCTTGGTATGTTAACTTACTATTACGCTCTAAGATTAGGAGCGATTTCAAGAGTTGTTCCCCTGGCAGCGACTTATCCATTAATTACCGCTTTTCTAAGTATAGTTATTCTGGGAGAAAGTATAACTGTCTATCGTATAATTGGTATAGTTTTAATTGTGGGTGGCGTTTGGCTGGTCAAATGAATAAAAAGATAAAAGCAGATAAAATTTTGGTAATTCGCACAGATAGAATCGGAGATGTTTTGCTTTCTACGCCTGTTATCAAAGCCATAAGAGACGCTTATCCTCATAGTTATATAGCTATGATGGTCAGGCCTTATGCCAGAGATATTGTGGATGGAAATCCCTTATTAGATGAAGTCATTATTTATGATAAATACGGGCGCCAGGGAAGTTTTTTGTCCTCTCTAAAATTTGCTTTTGCTTTGAGAAAGAAAAAATTTGATCTGGCTATTATTTTGCATCCCACAAACCGTGTCCATTTAATAACCTGGTTAGCCGGTATACGCACGAGAGTGGGTTTTAATAGAAAATTGGGTTTCTTGTTAAGTGCGGCCATCACCGATGAGAAACATTTAGGTTTAAGGCACGAAGTTGATTATAATCTTGAGCTTTTAAGGGAAATAGGTATAGATTCAAAAGAAAGAAAACCTTTTATGAAGGTTAAGGAAGATGATCTTAAGTGGGTTAAAGGCCTCTTTTTGGAAAAGAATATAGACAGAAATAAGCCCCTTTTTTGTCTGCATCCGGGAGCCAGTTGTATTTCTAAGAAATGGCCGGCTGAAAATTTTGCAAGACTAAATGATTGCCTCCAGGAAAAACTTAAAGCACAAGTAATTGTTTTTGTGGGCAAAGAAGATAAGCAAGCGGCAAATGATGTTTACCGTTTGAGTCAAAATAAACCCGCTTGCATCTTAAGCGGCGTATCTTTAGGCAAGATAGCCGCATTGCTTTCTGAGAGCGACTTATTAATTTCAAACGATTCTGGTCCGGTTCATATCAGCGTGGCAGTAGGTACGCCGGTGGTAGCTATTTTTGGCCGCAATCAACCCGGCTTAAGCCCAAGAAGATGGGGGCCTTTAGGGAAAAACGATATCGTTCTTCATAAAGATGTCGGTTGTAAGGTTTGCCTTGCCCATAATTGCCAGAGAGATTTTGAGTGCCTTAAAGCTATAAAGACAGAGGATGTTTTGGATGCCGTTAAAAAAATTTTCTAGAATATTAATTGTCAATCCTTATGGCATTGGAGATGTATTATTTACCACGCCTTTAATCAAAAAGGTGAGGCAGGCTTTTCCGCATTGTTACGTAGCATGTCTTTTGGGATCACGTACAAGGGAGATTCTGGAAAAAAATCCGAATGTCAATGAAATTTTTATTTTTAATAAAGGTAAATTTGACAAAAGTTCTTTAAAAGAAAGATTTAAAATGTTTTTTTCTCTTTTAAGTGTTTTAAGAAAAAGACATTTTGATCTTATGTTTGATATTTCCAATGCGCCCGAATATTCATTTTTTGCAAAAGTTTTTCTTAGAATAAAAACAAGAGTTGGTTTTGATTATAAAAAAAGGGGGCGTTTTTTAACGCACAGGCTTAAATTGGCCGGTTATCAAGATAAGCATGTTATTGAATATTATCTGGATCTGGCTCGTCTCCTGGGCATTAAAATAAATAGTGATAAAAAAATAGATTTATATCTTAACGCGGAAGATATTGAATTTTCAAAAAGTTTTCTTAAAGAACATGGATGTGCCGAAGGGGAGAGATTACTTTGCGTTCTTCCCGGAGGAGGCGGAAGCTGGGGTGAGGATGCTATTTATAAACATTGGCCGAAAGAAAATTTTGCCAGTGCTTCTAATCAGGTTTTTCAATTATTAGGATTAAAAACATTAATTCTTGGTGGCCCGGAAGAAGCCGGATTATGCAAACAATTAGAGCATTTAATAAATCACAATTGCATAAATGCCTGTTTAAAAAGTACTTTAAAGCAATCAGCGGCTTTAATGGCAAGGTGTCAGGTTGTGCTTTGTAATGACAGCGGCCCTCTTCACATAGCTAAGAGCCAGGGCCTTAAGACGGTTTCTATTTTTGGACCCGTAGACGAAAAGGTTTACGGGCCGTACCCGCTTTCAGGTGAGGATAAAGTTTTAACCGCTTCTGTGAATTGTCGTCCTTGTTACCGGAATTTTAAGTTTACTAAATGTCACCAGCAAAGGTGTTTGTCGGAAATCAAACCAAAGGAAGCCTTTGAGGCTATTAAAGCTCATTTGACATAAGAATTAGGTTATGTTATAATAACCGAATTGTTAGAACTTAATGAAATAAAAGAATATACACAAAATTATGCCAAATATTTTAAATAAAATTGTCTCCGGGTTTAAGAAGTCGAAAGTGCTTGTAATCGGGGATTTAATCTTAGATGAGTTTATATGGGGCGATGTAAATCGTATTTCACCTGAGGCGCCGGTTCCGGTTGTAAAAGTTAATTCACAGTCGTATTTGCCGGGCGGAGCAGCTAATGTGGCTAATAATATAGTTGCTCTGGGAGCGGAAGTGCAACTGGCAGGCATTATTGGCAACGATAACGTGGGCCGGTTATTAATTAAAGAACTCACAAAGCGTTCTATTGACACCGAAGGTGTTATCAAGGATGAAACGCGCCCTACAACTTTAAAGACGCGCATTATTGCACATCATCAGCAGGTAGTCAGGATAGATAAAGAGAGTCGGGATCATATTTCCGGCCACATACTTAACCAAATCGTGGATTTTGTTAAGGCTAAAATCAACGATGTTGATGCCATTCTTATTGAGGATTATGGAAAAGGTGTAATTAATCCTGTTTTTTTAAAAAAGATAAAAGCCATAGCTCAGCGTCATAAAAAGATTATCACCGTTGATCCAAAAGAAGATCATTTTTCTTATTATCAAAACCTTACCGTTATTACGCCAAACAGATATGAGGCTCAGATTGCTACTCATATGAAAAATGACACCGAGATTGGCTTAAATAAATGCGGCTTACATTTGCTTAATAAGTTAAAATGTCAGGCTGTGCTTATGACACTGGGTGAAGAAGGCATGCATTTATTTGAGAAAAAAAATAAAATTACTCACATTCCCACTACTGCCCAGGAAGTTTTTGACGTTTCAGGTGCAGGTGATACCGTTATAGCCACTTTGACTTTAGCACTTTCCTCCGGAGCAAAGATGAAAGAGGCAGCTTTGTTAGCTAATTATGCTGCCGGTATCGTGGTTGGGAAAGTTGGTACGGCTATTTGTTATTTTGATGAATTGAAACAGAAAATTAAATCACAAAACCGGTGATTGATAATCTTTGCCCGCCACAGGCGGACATGGGTAAATTAATCATTTAACCAATGACCAAGTAACCAATTTTCAATGAAAGCAGTTGGTATTATACCGGCGCGTTTAAAATCGAAGCGTTTGGCAAAAAAAATATTAAAGCCAATTTCAAATAGGCCGCTTCTATGGTATGTCTGGCAGCGAGCAAAGAATGCTTCTGCCTTGAATAAAGTCATAATTGCCTGTTGCGATAGAGAGGTAAAGGAAAAGGCTCAGAGTTTTGGTGCGCAGGTTATAATGACGCACCCAAGACACAAAAGCGGTACTGATAGAGTTGCTGAAGTTGCCTCTGCGATAGATTGCGAAATTGTTTTAAATATACAAGCTGATGAACCATTGATAAAATCGGAAACTCTGAATAAAATGGTCCGTTTTTTAATTGATAATCCCAAGCAACGCATGGTTTCCGTAGCTTTTGCTACCACTAAGCGAGAACAGCTCGAAGATCCAAATATAGTTAAAGTGGTAGTTGATAACAGCGCAAACGCTCTTTATTTTTCAAGAGCACTCATACCTTATAATCACCAAAAAAGGGCGGGAGTCAGATATCTTAAACATATCGGTATTTATGCCTATAGGAAGAATTTTCTAGTTGAATTTTCTCAGATGGCCCAAACCCCACTTGAAAAAATAGAAGGACTTGAGCAATTAAGGGCACTGGAAAATGCAATTAATATAAAAATTATTGAGATTGATTACGATACCATTGGCGTTGATACAGAGGAAGATTTTAAAAAAGTAGAAGAAAAATTAGACCCTTGCTTTAAGGAATAGCAAGGTCTACCTGTGCCCCCTTGGGGTGCTTGTGCCCTCAGGGGTATCCCTATGGATTAGAGTAAAGTTTAAAAATTCTTAAACGTTTTTATTTAACTATAATAAGAGTAGATATATGGACCAAAGACTTGGAATAATATTTTTAAAAGATAAAAAATTTTTAATTCTATTATCGATTTTATCTTTATTTTGTATTAATCCTTCGATGAGCGAGGGCGCAGAAGAGATAGAAGCGGTTTCTGAAATAAAAGTTCAAAGCGTTTTTTGTCCGACAGGCGAAGGAAGGAATAGTATATCTTTGCCGTTTCACAAAGGCGAAGAGCTGATATACGATATTTATTATAAAAAAGTGAAAATTGGCGAATCTGTTTTGATATTTCATGGCGAGAGAAAAATAGATGGCAAAGATGTTTATTATATAACTTTTTCTACAAAACTACCCGGTTTTGAAGATACGGAAGATATTTATGCCGATAAAGAGACTTTTCTTCCTTTTAAAGTCCTTCGATGTATCAGGCGCATGGGTGCTTTTTGTACCAGAATAACAGAGGAATATGACCAGGAGGCATTTAAAGTCAAAATAAAGAAACGTGGAAGGCTCCCTTTTTCTAAAAGAATTACCATAGAAAAAGATGCGCTTATTCAAAATGCCATACTCCTGCCGTATTACTATCGCACCAAACCACTTATGGCAGAAAATCAGGAGTTTAAGATTACTTTTCCTACAGCTGATTTTGATATGATATTTAAGGGAAAAGAAACTATTAGAACCGGTTTGGGAAAGCATCTTGCCTATGTTTTTACCAGCATTCCTGAGAAATTTACGTTCTGGTTAAGCGCAGATAAAAAAAGGATTCCTCTTAAAATAAAGGGCTATAATGTCGGCGGCTATGCATTAGTTATTCGTTCCGTAAAGGATATGGCACAATAGGGAAAATTCTCCAAAACGGAAATTTTTGTTATAATATATAATAGATTATATGAAAATATTACATACTTTATTTACATTATTGGTTTTTTATGTGCTGTTTTATTTATTCTTCAAGACTGTTTTTTCATTCGGGCAGTTTTTGCGCAGGCATAGCCATAAATATAAAGACGAAGTTATTGATAATGAGGACCATGGAAATATGAGCGCAGATATATTTGATGTTGAGGGTGTCATGGATGAGTTTGAGCAGGAGATGGATAAGTTTGAGGATATTGTAGATGCTGAATTTGAAGATATTATAGATGCCGAATTCGAGAAAAAAAAGGGGAAGCGAAAATGATAAAGAATTTTATAGCATTGGCTGTAATTTTTATAGTGATTATGTTTTGTGGTTTAAATTATGCAGAAGAGTTGCCCTCTACATCAGAAGTTTCTCCCGTCAAAAGCGAAGATCAAACTACTAAGACAAAAGGTCCTTCCGTCAAGAGCGAAGGTCCGATAACCAAGATGGAGTGTTCCACCGTCAAGAGCGAAGGTCCGATAACAGGGAAAAGACGCTTGGGGATGCCTATAGGATATACAGATGAACTGGCCGGCGGGAAAACCACCAAAGGCGAGAGTTCTTATGAAGGACTTGAAGAGCAACAGTCGGGCGCTGTTGAAGAAGAGACGCCAGATAAAATGCCTCCCATATTACAGGGTGTTGAGTTTGGATTTCCGCGACAAGATAATACTGAAAAACAGTGAAAGAAAATGAAAGAAGTATATCCGCCTAAGACGGATTTAATTCCGACATATAATTTACGTTTCCCCTGAAATCTATAAGATTTCGGGGACTTAATCCTGGAAATTCTTCGAATTTCTCAGGGCACTTTGTTTCGTAAATCATATCGTCATTAAAGGAGGACAGAAATATGGTTGAAAAAGGAATAACAGCTATTAATGAAAAAGTAAAAAAAGAAAGCCAATTTGTGCCGCTTCTGGTGAATGAAATTGAAAAAGTTATAGTTGGCCAGAAATATCTTATAGACAGGCTTTTGATTGGTCTTTTGGCTAACGGACATTTATTGGTTGAGGGAGTTCCCGGACTTGCCAAGACTATGTCGATATGGGTATTAGCGCAGACCATAAAGACTAAATTTCAAAGAATCCAATTTACCCCGGACTTATTGCCGGCAGATTTAATCGGTACCTTGGTTTATAATCCGAAAGATGGGGATTTCACCACCAAAAAAGGTCCCATTTTTGCCAACATTATCCTGGCCGATGAAATAAACCGGGCCCCGGCTAAAGTTCAAAGCGCGCTCTTAGAATCCATGCAGGAAAGGCAGGTTACCATTGGTGAGAATACCTTTAAACTGGATGATCCATTTTTGGTTATGGCCACACAGAATCCCATAGAGCAGGAAGGAACTTATCCCCTGCCGGAAGCCCAGATTGACAGGTTTATGCTCAAGATAAATATAACCTATCCCAACATGGAAGAAGAGCGCAAAATTCTTAAAAGAATGAGCTTTACCAATAAGGAGATTAAAGTAAATGCTGTTGTTGAGCCTCAAACCATTATAAAAGCAAGAAGTACCATCGATGAAGTTTATATGGATGAGAAAATAGAAAACTATATTTTAGATATTATTTTTGCTACCAGAGAACCGGAAAGTTATAAATTAGATGACTTAAAAGGCCTTATTCAGTATGGAGCATCGCCGCGTGCCAGCATATATTTAACCGTAGCCTCAAAAGCCTATGCTTTTATTCAGGGCAGGGGTTATGTTACACCGCAGGATGTCAAATTAATAGGCCCGGATATTCTAAGGCACAGGATTATTGTAAGCTATGAAGCAGAGGCCGAAGAAAAGACATCGGATGATATTATTAAAAGGATATTTGAAGAAATAGAGGTACCATAACAGTCCTGCCATAGATGTCCAGGAATTAACAGTTGCCCTATGGCTGCCGCAAGGCGTGGGGTTGGAGCAACCAATAATCAATGATACCGAGAGAGATAGTAAATAAAATTCGCAGGATACAAATTACTACCACTCGCCTGGTTACTGACGTCTTTGCCGGTCAATATCAGAGTATTTTTAAAGGCAAGGGCATGGAATTTGAAGAAGTCAGAGAGTATCAGCCGGGGGATGATATCCGTTCCATAGACTGGAACGTCACTGCCCGTACAGGAGATCCTTATATAAAAAAATTCGTGGAAGAAAGAGAACTGACAGTTATGCTTATTCTGGACATGTCTCAATCTTTCTACTTCGGAAGCGTGGATAAATTAAAAAGCCAGCTGGCCGCAGAATTGTGTTCGGTCCTGGCGTTTTCAGCCATTAAGAATAACGATAAAGTAGGATTTATAGCTTTCACCGATAGAATAGAGAAATTTGTTCCTCCTCGAAAGGGCATCAGTCATGTCTTGAGAGTTATCAGGGAAGCGCTCTATTTTGAGCCGGAAGGAAAGGGCACGGATATTCCCTTGGCCATAGAATATTTAAATAGAATTACCACTCGAAGAACAGTTACTTTTATCATATCGGACTTTTATGCAGCCGATTTCAAAAAATCTCTTTCCATTGCCAATAAACGCCACGATATTATAGCCATAACCATAACAGACCCCAGAGAGATTAATCTGCCTGATATCGGAATAGTTAAACTCAGTGATCCTGAAACAGAAGAAAATTTTTTCCTGGATACTTCCAATTCGAGATTAAGGAAAGATTATCATAGTCAGTCTCTTAAGAAACTTGAGGAAAGGAAAAGATTATTTCGCTCTATAAATGTTGACAGTATAGATATTCACACGGATGTTCCTTATGCCGAAACCCTGCTTAGATTTTTCAAAATGAGAGAAAGAAAAAGACGCTAGAAGTTAATTGAAACTATGCATAAAATAATTAGAACTTTCATTTTTATACTATTTTTTTTAGTAGCAGCTAACAGCTTTGCCGTCGCAGAGGATACAACGAGCAAAAACCCGCCCATAACTGTCATAGCTGAAGCCGACAAAACTTCTATAGCTATCGGGGATAAAATAAAATATTCTATTAAGGCAAAGACCGGGAAAAACACAGAAGTAAAATTTCCTTTCTTTGTCAAAAAGCTGGGCGATTTTAGTATTAGAGATTTTGGTTTTTTGGAAAGAGGGTTTTTTGGTAAAAAAAGATTGGTGCAGTGGTATGTGCTGGATATATATGTGGTGGGGCAACATACCATCCCAGCTGCTATTTTAAGGTATAAGCAAAAAGATCAGCAAGAATGGCAAGAGATAGAAACCAATCCTGTCGAGATAGAAGTTAAGAGCGTTTTAGAGGGAGCTGCCAATATCTCTGATATACGAGGCATTAAAGGACCGGTTGGTTTCCCGCAAAGGATAACCCATTATATAATTTTAGGAATTTTAATTTTTTTATTGTTTATAATTTTAGTAAGAGCAATTTTGATAAAAAACAAGCGAGATTTAGATGAAATGCTCCCTTTTAAACTTCCTTCCGAGATAGCCTACGAGGCACTTAAGAAACTTAAAGAAAAGGGCCTTATAAAACTTGGCAAAGTCAAAGAATTTTATATTGAGCTTTCTGATATAGCAAGGCACTATTTAGAGGATAGGTTTGAAGTAAGAGCGCCTGAGATGACCACAGAGGAGTTTTTAACAGATATAAAAGATTCTGATGTTCTTTCCCGCGAACAAAAAAATCTTTTGAGGGATTTTTTGTTGCATTGCGACATGGTGAAATTCGCAAGATATAAACCGCCACAAAAAGAAATGGATTCAAGTTTTGAATCGGCAAAAAAGTTAATAGACCAGACCAAAGAAACAGCTAAAGATGAAAAATTAGCTGGAGAGCCAAAACTAAAACCTGGCCGGGGGCCTATGGCGGCAGGCAAGATTGTAAAATGATTTTTCAAAACTATTGGTTTTTAATACTGATACCAATTGCGCTTAGCTTCTTGTTTTATGCCAAAGTTAGAAGTAAGGGTCCAACTATAAGATTTTCCTGGGGTGAGTTTTTAAAAGGATTTAGAAATTCTTTTAAGTTGCGATTGAGCAGGAATATTATTTTCCTAAGAGCGCTGGCGGTGGTTTTGATAATACTGGCATTTTGCAGGCCACAGTCGCCGTTGGAAGAAACCAGAGTGCAGACCGAAGGCGTAGATATTGTTCTGGCTATAGACGTATCCGGTAGTATGCTTGCGGAAGATTTTACCATCGGCTTAAAGAGGGTTAACAGATTGGCGGCTGTAAAGAACGTAGTTGAAGATTTTATAGAAGCCAGAAAAAATGATAGAATTGGAATGATTGTTTTTGCCTCCAGGGCATATACAGTATGTCCACTTACTCTTGATTATGGATGGTTATTAAAAAACTTAGAAAGGGTTAAAATCGGAATGGTTGGAGACGGCACAGCTATAGGTTTGGGGATAAGTTGTGCTTTAAACAGGCTTAAAGATGTTAAGGCCAAGGAAAAAGTTATAATTCTTCTTACCGATGGCATAAATAACTGCGGCAGAATTTCTCCTTTAACGGCAGCGGAAGCGGCCCGGGCTTTAAGAGTAAAAATTTATACCATAGGTGCCGGCACAAAGGGCAAAGTACCATTTCCTACAGTGGGTCCTTTTGGTAATACTGTTTATAAGCCCATAGAGATAGAGATTGATGAAGAAACATTGAGAAAAATAGCTTCTATGACTGATGCCAAGTATTTTAGGGCTACCGATACAAAATCTTTACGAAAAATTTATGCGGAAATAGATAAAATGGAAAAAACTTTTATAGAGGAAAAAGGATATTTAGAATATAAAGAATTATTTTATATATTTTTAATTCCGGGCTTGGCCTTGTTGTTCCTGGAAATTATTTTAAGAGGCACTATTTTAAAAAAGATTCCATAGAAATCTTATGATGCAATTAAATGGGGGATTGGTAGGGTGAGATTTGGCAATATCAAGGCAGCATATTTACTCTGGCTATTGGCAGGCCTTTTTATTTTCTATCTCTGGTCTTTTGCCAGAAGAAAAAGAGATTTGGAGGCCTTTGCCAAGAAAGAACTTTTAGCTGAATTAACACCTTCTGTGGACAGAAGAGCTGAGAAATTAAAAGTAGTTTTGGTTTTTATGGCGGTTCTTTTGTGCCTTTTTTCTTTAATAATGCCCCAATGGGGCTTTGAGTGGGAAGAAGTAAAGAAAAGGGGCATTGATATATTGATTGCTATAGATACATCAAAGAGCATGCTTGCCGAAGATGTAAAACCTAATAGGTTGGAACGTTCAAAGCTGGCAGTTAAGGATTTGGTAAGAAAACTTAAGGGAGATAGAATTGGACTAATAGCCTTTTCGGGAACGGCTTTTCTCCAGTGCCCTTTGACTGTTGATTATAATGGTTTTATGCTTTCCTTGAATAGGCTTGATGTGGATATTATACCCAGAGGCGGAACCTGTATATCGAGTGCTGTCGCCGAAGCTATAAAGACTTATAAAGATAATCCCAGTAAATACAAAACTTTGGTGCTTATAACCGACGGCGAAAACCTTGAGGGAGATCCAATTAAAGCAGCAGAAGCGGCCAAGAAAGAGGACATTAAGATATTCTGCATAGGTATAGGAACTAAAGAGGGAGAGCTTATACCTGTTAGCAGCGGTAGGCATTCACGTCGCTTATTCTTGAAAAATAAAGAAGGAAAAGTGGTAAAAACACGACTGGACGAAGAGACCCTGGAACAAATAGCCATGATTACCGGTGGAAGTTATGTAAGGGCGACCGGCACAGAATTTGGCTTGGATTTGATTTACAGGGAGAGACTTTCTAAAATGGAAAAAAGAGAATTTGAAAGCAAGATAAGAAAGCACTATGAAGAAAGATTTCAGATTTTTTTGGGCGTGGCCCTCCTGCTCTTAATTGTTGAGCCTTTTATAAGCGGAAGATTAAGATTGAGATGAGAAGAATTTTGTGTATAATAATTTTTGTAGCAGCTTTATTTTATGAAATACCTTTAAGTTTGGCGGCTTCAATTGCCAAAGATGTAAAAGAAGGCAACCGGTTGTATAAAGATGAAAAATACGATGAGGCTATCCGGAAGTACAATGAAGCACAAGTCGAATCACCTGATTCCAACATAGTAAATTTTAATGTAGGAACAACCCTATATAAAAAAGGAGATTACCAGAAGGCCGTAGATTTGCTTACAAAGTCTTTGATTACAAAAGATTCTCAATTGGAAGCAAGGGCAAATTACAATATAGGCAGTTCCAGGGTTAGGCAAGGATCAGCCAAGGAAAATACGGATTTGTCCGAGGCTATTAATTTATATAAAGAGGCGCTTAATTATTATAAAAGAGCCGTAGATTTAGATGAAAAGGATGAAGATGCAAAGTTTAATTATGAATTTGTAGAAAAGAAAATAAAAGAACTTATGGAAAAGCAACAACAGCAGCAACAACAACAAAAAGAGCAACAACAACAGCAATCAGAGAAACAGGATAAAGAGAAACAAAAACAGGAAGAGGAAAAACAAAAAAAAGAACAGCAAGAGGACCCAAAAGAAAAAGAAAAGCAGAAGCAAGAAGAAAAAGAGCAAAAACAAAAAGAACAGGAACAGAAGGAAAAGGAAAAACCACAACCTTCTCCCGGGCAAGTTCCGCAAGGCAAAGAAGAGGAGCCTGGGAGAGAAGGAGAGGCCGAAGAGATACCGGCAGAATTGGGAGAGATGTCTGAAGAAGAAGCAAGGATGTTGTTAGAAAGTTATCAGCAGGAAGAAGAGGCAGGGGACATCGAAGCCAAAAAAAGGAAAGCTCATTATCCAAAGGTATTAAGGGATTGGTAATAAAAGTGCAAAAATTAAAAAATAAAATTTTTAAAAATTTCATTTTTTTCATTATCATTTTGATATTTGAATTTTGGATTTTTAATTCGGTTTGTACAGCTTCGGATATAATATTTGAGACTGCGGTCGATAAAAATAAAATCTCTTTTGGCGAAAGCATTAAGCTCAGCCTTATTTTTCATAATACGCAGGATGCCCCCAAGCCGGAGTTGCCTCAGATGAAGAATGTTAGAGTTCGTTATGTCGGTCCTTCAGCGATGATGTCGATTGTAAACGGCAAAACCACAAGGTCAATAACTTATAATTATATGATTACCCCGCTTAAGCCGGGAATTTTGCCTCTCGGACCTTTTTCAGTCAGTTATAAAGGGAAAACATATACCTCAGGAAAAATAACGGTTGAAGTGGTGCGGGGGCCCCTTGCGGAAGAAAAGCAGCCACAAGTGGCACCTGGCAAAATGAAGATGAATTTAGGAAACAGAATTTTTGTGGTTGTGGAAATTGAAAAGGAAAAATTATATTTAAATGAAGTTGTCCCGCTAACTATAAAATTGTATGTAAACAGGCTTTCATTGAAAGAGATTCAATATCCTAAATTTGCACACGAAGGATTTTCTGTAGGTGAATTTGAAAAACCAAGGCAATATACGCAAGGTTTAAACGGCATTCCATACGATGTGGTGGAGTTTAGAACGCATATTTTTGCTATAAAGCCCGGCGAACTTACTTTGGGCCCGTCGGAGCTGGGGTGTAATCTTATTATCAGGAAGCAAAGGGCCACTAGAAAATCGAGTATTTTTGATGATTTTTTTGGGGGAGATGCCTTTGATGATTTCTTCGGAAAATACGAAACTTATCCGCTGGAATTAAAATCTAAAGAAGTTTTTGTGACGGTACTTCCTTTGCCAAAAGAAGGCCGGCCGGAAAATTTTAGCGGGGCGGTTGGAAATTTCAATTTTAATCTTTTGATAGATCCCAAGACCGTAGAAGTCGGAGATCCTATGACACTTAAAATGATTGTAACCGGTAGAGGCAACTTTGATGTTATGAGGTGCCCAGCGCCTGATTTGCATGAAAATTTTAAGACATACGAACCACAGGTAACATTTAAAGGTAATAAAAAAACCTTTGAACAAATCTTGATACCAAAAACCGAAGAAGTAAAAGAAATCCCCAGAACTCATTTTACTTTTTTCGATCCTATGAGAGGAACATATCAGACTATATCGCGAGGACCACTACCAATAAAAGTGACAAAACGGAAAAAGGAAGAAAAAGCCAAAATAGTAGAAAGTCTTGAGAAGCGCATAAGTTTTCCGGCGGATGAAATACTCGGTAAGGACATTGTTTATATTAAAGAATTGCCGGGAAAAATAAAAAGAAAAGGTCTTTATCTTTATAAAAACAGAGGATTTTTATTACTTCAACTACTCCCCTTTTTATTTCTTATTTCTGTATTGACTATATATAAAAGAAGTGAAAGGCTCAAAACGGATACTCGATATGCCCGCCGCCTCTATGCTTCCAAAAAGGCAAGAGAGGGCATTAAGAAAGCGCAGCAGTTTCTAAATAAAAAGAAAAGGCTGGAATTTTATGATGCCATATTTAAAACCCTACAGGAGTATTTAGGAGATAAGCTTCATCTACCTGCAGGAGGGATAACCATAGATGTCGTTGATAAAATCCTTAAACCCAGAGGGATAGATGAAGATACCCTTAGTAAGTTAAAAGATATTTTTAAAGATTGCGATATGGCAAGATATGCGCCTTCAGAATTTGGCAGGAGCCAGATGGAAGTAACCTTCAAAAACATGGAAGAAATTTTACGTTTTCTGGAGAGGCACAGATTATGAGATTGAAAAGTTTTAGCAGGCAGCTTTTGCGTTATGGTTTAGATAATTTTATATTTTTGCTTTTGGCATGCATGTTGATGTTTGCATTTAACCGGTTTTGTTTTGCTGAGGAGAAAATACAGACCACAAAACACATTTTTTATAATGCCGCCAATTTATATGAAGAATCTAAATATGATGAGGCTATTAAGGAATATTCGAAATTGCTCGAGCGCGGTCTTGAGAGCGGAAATCTCTATTATAATCTGGGAAATTGCTATTTTAAAAAGGGCGAAGTAGGTTTTGCAATTTTAAATTATGAAAGGGCTAAAAAATTAATTCCCAGAGATAGAGACTTAAAGGCAAACTACAGACATGCCAAATCTTTGATAACAGGCAATTCGAGGAGAGTTCGAAAAATATTGCCCCTGAGATTGATTTATAAATTTTCAGAGCAATTTGCCATTGATGACTTAACTGTTTGTTTATTTAGTATGTATTTTGTGGCTGTTATAATTATAGTTGTGGGTGTAATTTTTAAAATGAACAAAAAATATTTTTTGACTTTGTTATCTGTTTTAATAATAGGTTTTGCTCTGGGTACTTTTTCATTTTATAGCAAGGTTTCTCTTCTTGACAAAGAAGCCATAGTTGTCAAGGAGGCGGTAAATGCTAAATTTGAACCTTTTGATAAAGCCACCACGCACTTCACTCTTTATGAAGGCATGAAGGTTTGTGTGCTTTCTTCAAGGGAGGAATGGTGTAAAATAGAACGCCATGACGGAAAGGCAGGATGGATTAAAAAGTCTGCTTTGGAACTGATATAAAAAGAGAGGTGAGTTATGAAGAGAATAAGTATTTTAATTATGGCTATTGCTTTTTTAGCGCTATTTGTTGATCAGGCTTTGGCTGATGTTGGCATAGCGAACAAAAAAAAGCCCATTCTGAATACAGTGGCTGGCGAGAAAGTGCTTGCCCTGGCATATAAAGGTACAAGTTTTGAGATTTTGGAAAAGCGGGGAGATTGGGTTAAAGTGTCTCTAGTCGGCTGGATGCGTAAAAATGCTGTGGACATAGCTGTTTCTCAAAAAGAGTTACCTGCGGAATTGGCGGATTTTATCCAGTTGGCAAAATCGTTGATATCAACAGTTGAGTCCGGAGTTAGCTATGAAGAATATGAAAATATGCTTTCGAATTTAAAAACAAGCAGCGATTTAACTGTGGCAAACTTAATGGATACTTCTGATATTCAGAAAAAGATAGTGAGTATTACAACTTGTTTTATAACAGCCGGTAATGTTTGGTGTATTAGAGAGCTCGAGCCGGAAGCCAAGCCTTGCATAACCGATGGGACCATTGAACTCTTGTACACTTCTAATTATCCCGACCTGCAAACCTATGTAGATAAGTATAAGTCTTTAATCCCGCAAGCAACATATTTCGATAATATTGTTAATCACGATGTCCTTTCCTTGTTAAAATATTGCCAGCTTTTGTGGAAAAAAGCAGAGGGGGAAATTAAACAACTGGAAGCGTTGCTAAATTAGACCCTTCATTCGGGGAATTAGTAAGGTCTATCCCTGTGGATTAGACCCTTCCTTAAGGGGAATTAGTAAGGTCTATCCCTGTGGATAAGAAGAGCAATTTTAGATGTAGATACAAAGAGCCTGCCGGTTTTCGGTTACTTTTTCTCTTCGTATATATGGACGTCTCTCTGGGGGTAGGCAATAGTTAGGCCATTTTTTTCTAATTCTATTTTACCCTTCTCTAATATCTCAAAACGGACAGCCTGATAATCTTTGGGTTTTACCCATGGCCTGCACACAACATTAACACTGCTGTCTGCCAACTCCAGGACGCCCACAAAGGGTGGCGGGTCCTTTAAGACACGCGGGTCGCTCAATGCGACTTTTTGCAGTATTTCCCTTGCCTTTTCAATATCATCATTATATGAAATACCAAAAACCATATCAACCCAGCTTTTATCTTTATTGATAGAACTTAGGTTTATAATCTTATCGGATGTAACTTTGGAATTGGGAATTACGAGGCGCCTTTTGTCCACCGCATATAATATAGTATTAAATATTTGAAGTTCTTCTACAATTCCCTTGGTGCCTTCGACTTCAATAAGGTCGCCGATTCGGAATGGCCTGAAGATAATTAATATTACTCCGGCAGCAAAATTGGCCAGTGAGCCCTGAAGCGCCAAGCCCACAGCCAGGGTGCCAGCACCAATAACGGCTATGAGGGAAGCAGTCTGTATGCCTAATTTGCTCAGTGTTGCTATAAGCACAAGAATGAGAAGGGCAGCATAAATAATGTTTTTAGCAAAGGATATCAGCGTTTTATCTACGCGGGTTCTGTGCATGACTTTTTCAACTAGCTTGGAAATAATACTGGCAAGCCAGCGGCCTATAATAAAAATGATAATAGCCCCAACGAAATTCATGCCATAGGTAACAAAGTACATATGCAGTTTATCCAAAATTTCTTTGTCTAAAAATTGCATCATATTAAATCCCTCCTTCAAAGGAATTATAAAGGTCTGCCTGTGCCCTTAGTCGAAGACTACTCTTCGAGTTAGGTCTATCCCCGTGGATAAGCACCTCTCTTAATTTGAAGATTTCTTTAAGCGTTTTTAGTGTAGTTTTAGGAATTTTTTAGAAGTTTAGTATAAATTCAATTACTGCTTTTTATTATGCCATAAATAATGCCCTTGTCAAGTGTGTGAAATAAAAACCGCTGCATTTTTTAGAAATGGATAGAAACTTACTTTTCTGATCATATTTTTTCTTGAACTAGTCTTTTTAACATGTTATCATAATTATATCTTTTGAGACAGTTTGAGGATTTATGCAGGGAAAAAATTTCAACTTAATTTTAAGGAGGTAAAAAATGGATTGGGGAATGGAAAATCGCTTAAGTCGGGTTATTCGACCTGACGATGGGCATTGTTTTTTTATGCCTATAGATCATGGATATTTTTTGGGTCCTACGCGTTGTTTAGAAAGACCGGGCCAAACCATTGAGTCTCTTCTTCCCTTTGTGGACGCTCTTTTTTGTACCCGGGGAGTATTGCGTTCAGCTATAGGCCCCCTGGATAGCAAACCTATTATCTTAAGGGTATCGGGGTGCACCAGTATAGCAGGCAAAGATCTGTCCAATGAAGAAATCACTACTTCCATAGAAGATATTATCCGCCTTAATGCGTCGGCGGTGGGCGTGTCTGTTTTTATAGGCAGTAGTTATGAGCGTCAGACGCTGTTAAACCTGGCGGAGATGGTTAATGAGTGTGAAAATTACGGCATCCCGGTAATGGCCGTTACGGCCGTGGGCAAAGAATTAAAAAAACGCGACGCCCGCTACCTGTCTATGTCGTGTCGTATTTGTGCTGAGCTTGGCGCCCGGGTAGTGAAGACTTATTGGTGTGAAAACTTTGAAAAGGTTGTGAATGGTTGTCCGGTTCCGGTGGTTATAGCAGGTGGTCCGAAGTGCAAGACAGAGGCCGAGGTATTCGATTTTATCTATGATGGTATGCAAAAAGGAGCTATTGGTATAAATCTTGGGAGAAATGTTTGGCAGAATCCCAATCCTGTGGCTATGGCAAAGGCTTTGAATGCTATTGTTCATAGAGATGCCACTGCTAAAGAAGCTTATGAATTATTTAATGAAACAAAAAATAACAAGTAGCTAAAGATTTAGTAATAAAAAAAATATTTTGTTAATTTTTATATAAATGCGGCAAAATTATTACTATAAAAGTTTTTGCTAAGAGTAAGAATATTATGCGTGTAGCTGTGTATTATAATAATAAGGATGTACGTTTAAAAGAAATATCTAAGCCAAAAATTGGTCCGAATGAAATACTGGTGAAGGTATTAGCCAGTGGCATCTGCGGTACGGATGTTATTGAATGGTACAGAATTAAGAAGGCCCCTCGTATTTTGGGCCATGAAATAACCGGTGAGATAGTTGAGAGTAAATCAGAAAAATATAAAGTTGGTCAGAGAGTTTTTGTAAGTCATCATGTCCCATGCAATAGATGCAAGTATTGTCTGGCAGGTAATCATACCGCCTGCGAAACACTACATAAAGGTAATTATGACCCAGGTGGCTATAGCGAGTTTATCAGAGTTCCCGGGATAAATGTTGATAATGGCACATATATATTGCCGCAGAATATCTCTTATGAAGAAGGCACCATGATTGAACCACTAGCGTGTGTTGTGAGGGGTCAGAGAGTAATTAATGTAGAGAAAGGCCAGGTTGTTTTAGTTTTGGGTAGCGGCGTCTCCGGTCTGTTGAATATTCAGCTAGCCAAATTAAAGGGAGCAAGGGTTGTGGCAACTGATATAAATAAATACAGATTAAAAAAGGCAAAAGAATTTGGCGCAGATCAGGCCATAGATGCCAATCAAAGCCTTGATATTAAGGCAGACAGAATAATAGTGTGCACAGGTGCTTTTGGAGCGGTAGGTCAGGCATTTAAGTGCATAGACAAAAAAGGTATTATATTATTTTTCGCCATCCCAGACAAAAACATAGAAATTCCAACAGTGGATTTCTGGAGAAATGAAATAACAATTACTTCATCTTACGGAGCAGCTCCTTCTGATTTAGAAGAATCTTTAGAGTTGATTGAAAACAGAAAGATAGATGCCGGGGGCATGATAACGCACACTTTGCCGTTAGAAAAAATTCAAGAGGCTTTTAAAATGGTCTGCGAGGCAAAAGAATCCTTAAAAATTGTGTTAACACCCCACGGCTTTTGAGGTAAGCAGGAGGTATCCCAAGTAAAATGTATCTATATGGTAAAAATTCCATTCTGGAGCGCCTGAGAGTTAATCCCCGGAGTATAAAAAAAATATTCCTGCGGGAAAATTTTAATGCCCCCGACATCTTCAAGCTCGTAGGATCTAAAAAAATTCCCACAAAACGTGTTAGCGAAAAGAAACTTGGCAGAGTTAAGCACGCCAGTCGGCTTCAGGGCATTGTGGCTGAAGTGGATGATTTTATATATGCGGATTTCGAAGAGTTATTACATAAAGGCTCAGAAAAAAAACTATCACTTATATTTTTAGACAGCATAAGTGATCCTCATAATTTAGGTTCTATAATGAGAATTGCAGCTTGTTTTGGAGGCTTTGCGATTGTTATACCAAAATATAATGCTTGTGAAGTCAACGACACTGTTATGCATGTTGCCTCCGGCGGAGAAAATTTTGTTCCCGTTTCAATGGTTAGTAATATATCTACCGCTCTTTTTAAGGCCAAGAAAGCTGATTGGTGGATTGTAGGAGCTGTGGTTAGAGGCGGAAAAGAAATAAGCAGTATTTCTTTGCCTTTTCCTATGTGTCTTGTGCTTGGTTCTGAAGACAAAGGTATTAGATGTGGAATAGAGAGGCACCTCGATTTAAAAGTGAGCCTTCCCATGAAGGGCGTATCACTTTCTTTAAATGTGGCCATGGCCTGTGCTATTTTTTGCCATGAGATGGCCAAGCAGAAGTTCACAAATAAAAGAGGAAATAAATGAGCAGGAAGGAAGATATTAAGGTATTAAATTTTATAGCCGAAGCAGGAACTCTTAAATATGTCAGGCGTTCGGGATGGTGGGTTTTGGGCATAAAGGACGCAGAGACAGTTGCAGAGCACAGTTTCAGGTGCGCAGTTATAGGTTATGTTATAGCTTGTATGGAAAAAGTCCCACCCTTAAAAGTGTTACTGATGACTCTTTTTAACGATATACACGAAGCCCGCTTAAATGACTTACACAAAATGTCACAGCGCTATATCAAGTTAAAAAAGGCAGAAGATAAGGCATTTAGCGAGCAGATAGCTTCTTTACCCAAAAATATTAAAGATGAATTAGCCGGCATGCATGCTGAAAATAGAAAACAAAATACAAAAGAAAGCCTTATCGCCAGGGACGCTGATATTTTAGAATGTTTAATTCAGGCTAAGGAATATCATGAACACGGTTTTAAAAACGCCTTTAAGTTTATGAAAAAAGCCCCGCGTTTTCTTAAAACGAAAAGTGCTAAAAGATTATGGCACCTGACCAAGACCACAAATCTTAACGAGTGGTGGGAAAAATTGAGTGAATTTAAGCGCTAATATAAGACCCTTCCTTTAAAGGAATTAGGAAGGTCTATCCCCGTGGATGAAAGTATTAAAGTTAAAAGAGATAGTGGGAAATTAATAAAAAGAAAAGCGGTGGACAAAAACAATGTTGTTATAAGAAAATTTGAGAGCAGAGATAGAGAAGAGTTAAGGAAAATAAGCTGTGATACGGCTTTTTTAGGAAAACCCAGGACTGATTTTTTTGATGACGATGAGATTTTAGCCGATGCCCTTACATTGTATTTCACCGATTACGAACTTGGTTCTTGTTTTGTTGCTGTTTGCTCTGAGAAAGTAGTTGGTTATGTTGTGGGGGCAAAAAATGAAAGGGCGATGGATAGAGTTTTTAAATTGAAAATCGCCCCCTTATTATTTATTAAAGCTATTAGGAAAGGAGTTTTTCTTAAAAAAACACCTGGATGTTTTTGCTGCATGGCATATGCAGTTTTTTGAAAGGTGAATTTTTTACTCCCAGTTTATCCAGAGAATATCCAGCTATATTTCATATTAATATAGATAAAAATTTTAGAGGTTTTAGCGTTGGAAGTCGATTGATAGAGAAATATTTGAATTTTTTAAAAGAAGAAAAGGTGTGCGGGGTGCATTGTGTTACAATTTCTGAAGAGGCAAAGACATTTTTTACGAAGGCAGGTTTTAAGTTGTTGTTTAAGATAAAAAGTACTTTTTTGCGCTTCCGTTTATACAGAGATTTTACATGTTATATTTTTGGTAGGAAGTTATGACGAGCACCAGCGTATTACTTAATTCCAATGACCGCATTTTAATTTTGGCGCCTCACCCAGATGATGAAGTTTTAGGCTGTGGCGGAATTATCCAAAAGGCCGTTGCGATGAGAATTCCTTTGCGGATTGTTTATTTTAGCTACGGCGATAATAACCAATGGTCGTTTTTGATTTATCGAAAGCATCCTGTGCTGGAGCCTGCGGCGGCTAGAAGCATGGGGATGGTTCGCCACGACGAGGCCTATAGGGCTACTGAAGAATTAGGAGTTTCAGCGGAGGATTTGGTATTTTTGGGCTATCCTGATTTCAAGACTTTGGCTATTTGGTGTCTTCACTGGAATGATACGTCGCCGGCTATGAGCATGCTTACCAGGGTAAATGCGGTTCCTTATGCCAGCGCTCTTCGCCCGGGGGCGCCATATAAAGGAGAGGAGATACTGCGGGATTTAAAAAGCATACTGCAACAATTTAAACCCACCAAAGTTTTTCTTTCACATGCGGGAGACCATAATCCTGACCATCGCGCACTCTATCTTTTTACGCGCATCGCACTCTGGGATTTAGAAAAAGAAATGAATCCCCAGCTTTATCCTTATCCGGTTCATTGCAAACACTGGCCTTTCCCTAAGGGATTGCATCCGGATGAACCATTGGAGCCACCGGCACTGTTTAAGAATGTAATCTCGTGGCAGGATTATAGTTTAAGCTCCGAAGATATAACACGTAAACAGAATGCTCTTGAAATGTATAAGTCACAGTATGAATACAGTGCCAAATATTTACTTTCCTTTATACGCACTAATGAATTATTTGGCCATTTTCCGGCTATCAATTTAGAACAAAATATTGCTTCTGTACCTTTATTCCCGGATCGTGACACATCCATCATTCCTGTCCCCAGGCAGTTAACCAATGGGGAGCGTGCCTTATTTGTCGGTTTTGAAAAAAATTATGTCAGCCTTGAAAATAATTGTCTTGTGATTTCTATTGAATTATCTCGGCCATTGGGAAAAACAGTGGGCGCTTCTATTTATGCTTTTGGATACAGCAACCTTTGTCCTTTTGCCAAAATGCCTAAACTCCATATTCGGTTCGGGGCAATTGAGCATAGAATTTATGACCAAAATCGCAGATTGCCCAATAAGATTATAAAAATTAAGCGGCAGGCAAAACACCTCGTGTTTCATGTACCACTTGAAGTTTTAGGAAATCCAGAAAAAATTCTAATGAGCAGTCGGACCTATCTCAGTAAAGTTTCTCTGGATTGGACCCCATGGCGTGAGATTGAACTGTGAAAATGAATTCAAGAATTAGGATTTAGGGAAAAAAATGCAACAAGCTGTGCAAGGTTAAGCCTCGCACAGCTTTAAAAAGTCTCGCGTAGATATGCGAGTATGCGAGGCAAAACCACCACACAATGGTGAACGTTATATCGGGAGGGTAAAATGACAGAGATTTCTAAAAAGATTGGTTGCCAGATAATAAAAAAGTCTTTGTGGCCGGGGTTTTTGCTTTTGTTATTCATCGTGAGTTACGTATTTTACAATGTCAAAATAGCCTCAAGCATTCCACAGGAGATTCATCAGGAGTTAAAAAAATATATATCCACTATTTTTATTATATGCGTAAGTTTTATTATTCAAAGAGTAGTTGGTGCCATACTGGAGTGGTATAAAGAAAGTATCGCCGTTAAAACTAAGAGCCAGCTTGACGATAGATTAATTCCTATTTTGCGCAGAACCCTTAAAGTAGTTATCTGGGCAATTGCTTTTCTTGTGATTTTACCTCTCTATGGAGTAAACATAAACGCCTTAATTGCAACTTTAGGCATTAGTTCTTTGGCTGTTGCCCTGGCAGCCCAGGATACCATCGCCAATATTATTGCAGGATTTCTGATTATGGTTGATGCCCCTTTTAAGATAGGGGATAAGATTAAACTTCCTACCGGAGAAGTGGTGGAAGTTTTGGATATAGGGGTAAGAAGATCTAGATTTTTATCTGAAGATAAAGCGATTGTTATTGTACCTAATTTAAATTTGAGTAAGAGCAAGATTGTAAATTATACTTATGGCAGAGAAGAGTAATAAATATCAAGACAATCTTTTTCTACTAATCTCAGACTGGGGAGAGATGAGCCGTTTCATTCTTTTTGGGAATGGAAGTTTTGATATTAAGAGATGTTATACTTTTTCTTAATTTTTCGGATTGTTCGGGATCGCCATGAACGATAAAGACTTGACGCAGGCTCCTGCCACATTCTTTAATATAGCGAAGAAGGTCGTTTTTATCCGCGTGCGCGCTAAAGGCATCTATAACCGCTACCTCTGCTCTTAATTGATAAGGCCTTCCAAAGATATTTACAGCAGGTTGCTTTTCAAAGATTTTTCTCCCCAGGGTATTGCGAGGCATATATCCTACAATGGTGATAGTATTACGCGGATTTTCTATATTGTTTTTGAGGTGATGGAGGATTCTCCCGTTTTCGCATGTGCCTGAGGCCGATATAATAATCATGGGGCCTGTTTTATTATTTAATTCTTTGGATTGGTCGACATTTTGTATATAGGTTATATTTTTATTAGCAAGGGGACTTAAGTCTTTTTTAAATAGTTGCTGTGCTTCCTCATTAAAATATTCCCAGTTGTTTTTGAAAACATCTGTGATGTTTACAGCCAACGGACTATCTACGTATATTGGAATATTTTCTATTTTTTTTTCTCGCAGTAACCGCACAAGAAAATACAGAATTTCCTGAGCTCTTTCTAACGCAAAGGATGGTATGATAATTTTACCGCCACGCTTTACGGTTTTATTTATAACTTTTGAGAGTTTTTCTTCGACAGTTTTTATGGAAGGGCGTTCCCTTCCTCCGTATGTGCTTTCAATGATGAGATAGTTTATGTCTTTGGGTACTTCCGGGTCTCTTAAGTAGGGCAGGTCGGGCCGCCCGAGATCAACGGCATAAGCAAGTCTTATAGTTCCTTTGTTTGTGTAAATATCGAATGTTGGAATGGAAGAACCAAGTATATGGCCTGCATCAAAAAAGGTGAGCTTTATGTTTTGAGTAATCGCAAATTTTTTGTGATAATCCAGCGCCCTTAGTTTTTTCAGGGATTTGATGGCGTCGCTTTTGGTATAGAGCGGTTGCCGGGGCGGGAGCCCTCTTCTTTTATTTATTTTATTTATGTATTTTGTGTCTTCTTCCTGGATGTGGCCGGAGTCAAGCAGCATAAAATTACATAAGTCCTTCGTGGATGGCGTAAGATATGCTTTAGTTTTAAAGCCCTTTTTGACTAAGGTGGGGAAATTCCCGCAATGGTCAATGTGTGCATGAGAAATAACACAACAGTTGAGAGCCGATGGATTGAAAGGAAATTGAGAGTTTACGGCGTAGAATTCATCACGCCGGCCCTGAAAGAGGCCGACATCTATAAGAACTTTATTTTTATCGGCAGTTAAGAGATGCATAGAGCCGGTTACTGTTCCAGCGCCGCCACAAAATTTAATCATTGTTCCCATATTTTTATGATATAATATAAAAGATATTTTTTCAAGAATAAATTTTTTCAGAAAATGGATATATGAAAAAATTACAAAACGGGAGGTAGGAGGCGTGAAAAAACTTATAGCTTTATATGCGGTCCTTGTAATGGGTATGTTTTTTGTATTGGGTTGTGCTACTGATGGTAAAGGTCGAGAGGAGGGAAGCGGCTATAAGGCTAAGTTTGAGGAGACTCAACTTACCCCGTCATCTATGCCTATTCAAGAAGAAGCGCCGTGGGAGGCAGAGTAGAAGTAGTTTGGCCGGCGAGATAAAAATTTGTTTTTCAAAAAACCCCCTGCAATAGTTATTTATAAATACCGATGGCAAAAATTAAATACGAAGTAGATCCCCACAACAGACTAATTTCCGGAAGGACAGGAAAAAAAACAGGCCTCAGGCGTTTTAGAAAAGTTTATGACGGAAAGTTTAAAATCGGCAAAAACAATTCCTTAATTTATCACATAAAAGCTCCTGCCCAAAAAGACAAAAACATTCCTCGCCAGGTTAAATTTAAAGGCAAATGGTCTCTTTCTAAAAATCACGATTTAATATTTAGTCTCGATAAATGGAAGAAGCGGGTAACTAGTGATAAGTTGGCATTAAAGGGCAATATAATAGATGTAAATAAAAATTCTCTTTTATTTTCTCTTACCACCAAGACCGGGACAAGTGAGAAGTCAACGTATATTCTTAAACTCGCAGGCGCCTGGCAGGCTGATAAGCTTAACCGGCTTACTTTTAAAGCGAAAAGAGAACGTTCCAGATATGATATCTTGATTTTTAGCGGGCAATGGGATGTAGATAAGAAGCAGCAGATTATATACCGGTATGAAAAAGCTCAGCTTATTAAAAAATTAAAAAAAATCCACACCCTTATTTTTAAGGGACATTGGGACATAGAGGAAAAAGCCAGGATTTCATATGTATTGGATAAGACCCCTCCTTCAAGGGAATTAGGAAGGTCTATCCCTGTGGATAAAAATACCAATTCTGTCTTTAATTTCAGAAGCAGTTTTGGTATATTTAAAGACAAATATATAAAATATACCATAGGCCTTGGATTGTCTAAAAAGGTAAAACCTATTAAAAAGACCATTATTCTTTTTGGCGCTTGGAAAATTAAGAGGAACAAGGGCTTGACATTTGAGGTAAAATATAGAGGTAGGAAAGTTTATTCAATGAGCTTTGGCGCAGAGGCCAGATTGACAAAAAGAGATTCCATATCATTTAAACTTAAAAACGATATAGACAACAAAGACATTGGTGTGAATTTAAAATTATCGCGTAAAATATTAAAAGGCAGTGGCGAAGCATTCTTAAACCTTTTTAAGAAAAAGCGAGAATCCGCTGTTTTTATTGGTGTTGGAAAAAGGTGGTGAAAAATGGATACGAATCCTAGAATTTTAGAAAGGCAGGCTAATTTATTTCTTTCCGAGAAACAATATTCCCAGGCCTTCCAGTCCTTTGACAGAACCGCCAATCTTTATAGTCGTGAGGGAAACCACAAACAGGCTGCCTTATGTTTTGCCTCAGCCGCTAGTTGCTGGGGGATGCAATGCGGAGAAAAAAGGTTTTACAAAGCGGCTATATCTTATGAAAGAGCAGCTGGACAGGCAGAGGCATCCGGAGACTTAGAATATGCTTTTTTACTTTACAGATATGCAGCCATAAATTATGAAAGGGATGGAGAATTTCATAATCTTTCAAAATGCACTTATCGCTCAAAGGAGTGCTATAGGAAATTTTTGACTTATCACTTTTTTAATCCCGGGAGAATACATCCTATAATAGCAACAAAACAGAAAAAGGGAGCAATGGGAGCCATAAAGAGTTTTTTTCAGTGGTTTTTATTAACCTTTTCTTTTTTGATTTGGGGTTATGGAGAGATGCCTTTCAGGGCATTTTGCTCCGGCGTCATCGTGGTTTTTCTATCGTCTATTTTTTATAGCCTGGCATATCTTTTGAAAGGAGACCTGATTTTCAGACCAAACTTCTTCGAGGCTCTTTATTTTAGCGTGGTAACCTTTACAACCGTTGGTTACGGCGATCTTGCACCTATAGGATTTAGCAGATTGATAGCTTCATTTGAGTGTTTTTGTGGCATATTTATTATGCCCATTTTTGTAATAAGCCTTGCAAAAAAATACTTGAGGATTTAATCCTAAAAGTTTGTGATTTTTTACCAGAGGCGGCCAGATGTATTCGTTGCTTTATCTAAGGCCGGTTTATCTCATGCGAAAAAACTCATTTTACACGTTTCTAATCAATTAAAGAAAAGGGGGAATAAGATGAAAATTAAAGAAATAAAACTGGAGGATTTAAATGCTGAAAAATTTATAGAAGAAAAAACTAAGAAAATTTCTTCTGTGGTTGGAGACGGCCTTGTTGTTAACGCCTTGAGCGGCGGTGTTGATTCTGCAGCTGTTACTATGATAGGTTATAAGGCCTTAGGCGACAGGCTAAAGACATATTTCGTAGAAAATGGCTTAATGAGAGAAAGGGAGGCGCAAAAAATTGTTTCTTTGTTTAAGGCATTGGGTGTGCATGTAGAGATAGTTGATGCCAGGAAAGAATTTTTTAGTGCGCTAAAGGGCGTGACAGATCCTGAAGAGAAACGAGAAGCCATTACTCAGAGTTTTTATAAAGATATTTTTGGCAAGTTGGTGAGAGAGAGCGGTGCAAAATATCTTCTTCAGGGCACAAATTATACAGATGTAGAGGAGACAGTGGCTGGTATCAAAAGGCAGCATAATATCCTTGAGCAGATTGGAATTGATACGCAGGAACAATTTGGATATAAAGTTCTAGAGCCCATAATAGAACTTAGAAAATCAGGGGTGAGGGAAGTGGCTGAAGCTCTTGGGTTGCCGGAGGAGATATATAACCGACCGCCTTTCCCGGGACCGGCTTTAGCAGCTAGGGTTATCGGAGAAGTTACACCGGAGAGGGTAGAGATTATCAGAATAGCTACTAAAATCGTAGAGGACGAATTATGGAATTCAGGGGCATTTCAATATCTTGCCATTTTACATGAAGATAGAGTTACCGGCATAAGAGAAGGAAAGAGAGATTTTGGAATGCAGATAGAAGTAAGGTGCTGGGAAAGCAAAGATGCGCTAACAGGTTCACCTACCAGACTCTCTTATGATATTTTAGACAAATTAGCACAGAGAATAACAACCGAGGTGTCGGGCGTGGTTAGTGTTACTTATAATATAACCAAAAAACCACCTTCAACCATAGAGGCTGTTTAATTGGTTTCTACAAAAAACTATAGTTAAATTCTTAATGTGCGCTTTGAATTAAACCAATTAGGCCCTTCCTTAAGACCCCTCCTTTAAAGGAATTAGGAAGGTCTACTTGCGCCCTCAGAGGTATCCTTTTGGATTAAAATATGATAAAGAATTTGTTAAGAGTTTTGATATCAGGTTTAATGCTCACCACTCAGCTTTTCCTTGCTTCAAAGACAGCGGCAGAAAACCAAAAAGAAGCAGGGTACATCAGAGCCCGCGCAGATATGGTTGAGAACCAATTAATAGCCCGGGGCATAAAAGATAAAAGAGTGTTGAGGGCTATGCGCAAGGTCGAACGTCATAAATTCCTCCCTCCTCAATTAAGAGTTTTAGCTTATACCGACAGGCCTCTTCCTATTGGTTGCGGGCAAACTATTTCCCAGCCATATATTGTGGCTTTAATGACGCAGCTGCTTGAGCTTGATGGCCATGAAAAAATTTTAGAAATTGGCACAGGAAGCGGTTATCAAGCCGCTATTTTAGCGGAAATTTGCAGCCATGTTTATACCATTGAAATTTTGGAATCTCTGACGAGCGATGCGCGAGACTTGCTTAAAGAATTGGGTTATACTAATATCAGCGTAAAATGCGGCGATGGTTTTCTGGGATGGGAGGAATATGCTCCTTATGATGCCATTATAGTTACCTGCGCACCGACAGAAGTTCCTCAACCTCTATTGGAACAACTGAAGGAAGGGGCAAAGCTCGTTATTCCGGTAGGCGAATATTATCAGGAATTGAAATTAATCGAGAAGATTGATGGGCAAATAAGAATTAAGAATGTTATTCCGGTTCGTTTTGTGCCGATGCTACGCAGGTAATTAATTGTAGAACTATGACTAAAAAAAGCCTTATTTTTTTATCAGTACTGTCCATTTTTTTATTTATCAAAGACGCCCAAGCGATCTTAAGCAATGAAGTGCTTTTGGTAGTTAATGATAATAGTCCATATTCTATTAGTATCGGCAACTATTATCAATCTGTAAGAGGAATTCCAGATTTTAATATCTGCCACATCAATTCTCTAACAACTGAAACTATCACCAGAGATTATTACCATACTCATATCAAAGATCCTATTAAATCCTATCTTGAAAATCATGGTTTGTCGAATAGTATCTATTATATAGTTACCACTAAAGGCGTTCCCCTGCGTATTGAAGAACAAGATACCTCCAACGATTATATTGAAAATCCTGATACTTTTGACCGTTCTTCAGTAAATTCAGAATTAACTTTATTAAATTATTCATATAATATTGGTGGTTTTATTAGTAACCCTTACTATGAACAGAATAAGTCTTTTAGGGATTTCAGAGACCAAACAGGCTCAGAACTGTATTTAGTTGATAGCTTGACTGGCTATGAAACTGATTCTAACTGTGATGGAATACCTGACGATGTTAAGGCGCTTATTGACCGAGCTCAAAATCCTTCCGCTTCCGGTATTTTCGTTCTCGATGAAGATCTTACCAAAACCGGGGACTATGAAAAAGGCAATAATTGGATGGATGAAGCTGATGAAATCTTGACAAATCAAGGTGCCAATACTCATCATGATGAAACAGTAACTTTTGTAAATAACCAATCTGATATTTTAGGCTATTGTTCCTGGGGAAGCAATGATAGCAACAGCCCTTCACCGCCTTATTACGATTCTTTTACTCCGGGTAGCTGGGTAAATGGTGCTTTGACCACAACCTATGTTAGCAGTAGTGCCCGCTCATTTAATGCATGCACTCCTTATGGTCAATCTTTGATAGCTGATCTTATTCATTCAGGCGCAAGTGGTGCACAGGGGCATGTCTATGAACCCTACTTAGAAGCTTGCGCCCGCCCACAAATACTATTTCCGAGATACTTCGCTGGATATGAGATGCTTGAATCTTATTATATGGCTACTCCCTGGCTTTCCTGGCAGGAAGTTAATGTAGGTGACCCGTTGATGGTTATTCCAGAGCCAGCTACTTTTTTATTATTTAGTATTTGTCTATCATCCTTACCATTAATCTTTTTTAAACGAAGATTTTAAATCAGGGGACACAATACTAATTAGTAAATCGGTAAATCAGGGGACACAATACTAATTAAATCAAATTAAATCAGGGACAAAATCAGGGGACACAATACTAATTTAATAAGATAAATCTTAAGAAGAAGAGAACCGGGCGCAGGAAGAAAAAGAAATAGGTATTGTGTCCCCCTATTGATATCAGGTGATTAGACTTATATTATCGAAAGTTTAAAAGCAAATAAATTGCAAAAAAATAAGGAGTAATAATATGGCAATAAAAACTTTTTCGGATGGACAAGCCATACTTTTTGGCTGGAAGACCATGAAGGATAATCTCGGTCTTTTTATCGGCATTTTGATAACCATAATTTTAGCTAATTTTTTGCCGGATATTATCAGTGATATGGTAGAGAAAAAAATGCCGCTAGCGGCCGTTATTATTTATGTTGTTTTTGGGATTTTACAATTAATAATAGGCATGGGCTTTATCAAGATTGTTCTGGGGTTTTGCGATAATAAAAAGCCCGGGTTTGTCGAACTTTTTTCCTGTCATCGCCTGTTTTTTAAATACCTGTTTAGTTCAATTCTTTATATGCTGATTGTTTTAGGAGGGTTTATTTTATTTATTGTTCCGGGCATAATATGGAATATAAAATTTCAGTTTTACCCTTATTTTATAATTGATAAGGGAATGGGGCCCGTAGAGGCCTTGAAGGCAAGTGCTTCAATTACACAGGGCGCAAAATGGGAATTGCTTGGTTTTAGCCTAATACTTGGAATTATAAATTTACTTGGAATATTCTGTTTATTTATCGGTTTGTTTGCCACTATCCCCACAACAGGTGTGGCTTATGCTTTTGTTTACCGTAAATTAATGGAGCAAACAGAGATGGTTCAGTTGAAAAACGCTATTAATCAATAGGGAAAGTCAGATAAGTTTCAAAGCAAAAAAATTCCTTTGATAAAGTACCCGCAAGGTGGTAAATTATACCATAATTCTTAAAAAATAAAAAATCAATCAAGGTCATAGAAATATTTTATCTTTTCTGGAAAGATGCCCGGCCACTGCATGAGAGGTGCGCAGGTCTTAAGTGCGCGGAGGCAGGATTTTTTCTAAGACCCCCCCCTCAGAGGAACTAGGAGGATCTATTCCTTTGGGTAAACGGGGGTTTACTTTAATGGAAAAGAAGATTATAATAATATCCCTGTGAATTAATAATGATATTGTTTTATGAGTTAATATTTATTGAAATAATTATATAGAATAGGAGAAAAGGATGAAGGCATTTTTGATTGGGTTTATATTTTTGGTTGTGGTGTTTATTTTTGCAGGGATAGGCCTTTTGCTTTTTCCGCTTCTCTTTGCCATGGTATGGTTCCTGCGGGTTATATTCGTAGCCATTTTAGTTTTGCTTGCGATTTGGCTTCTGGGAAAACTGATTATTTTTATATTGAAGAAAATAAGATAAATCTTAAAAAGAAGAAAGCGGGGGCCACCCAAAGAGAAAAAAATAGGTATTGTGTCCCCCGATTATGCAAAGTTTAATCGAAAATTATCGTAAAGAATTCCCGATTACTTAAACAAGGGATATAGGTGCTTATTAAAAATATATTTATTATGAATAGGAAATGTTCTTCTCAAGCTTTATACGATGTAATTGTAATCGGCGGCGGCCCGGCAGGACTCACAGCTTCCATTTATACCTCAAGGGCAAGATTAAAAACCCTATTGGTGCAAAGTGAATTTTTGCCCAGTCAAGTTGCGATAACAGAAAAAATAGAAAACTATCCGGGATTTCCTGATGGAATCAACGGTTTTGAATTAGTTGCAAGGTTTAAAAAACAAAGTGCGATATTTGGAACTGAATTTATATTTGGAGACGTGGAAAGCGTTCGGGTAGGCAAAAAAGGGCAACAAAATATGTGGCAACTAAATATTAAAGACGGCCTTGAGGGAGGAATAAAAAAGTATAATTGCCTTTCTGTGATTATTGCCAGCGGGGCAAGGCCCAGAAAACTAGGCATAGCTGGTGAGGATAAACTCATCGGAAGGGGAGTTTCTTATTGTGCTATCTGTGACGGAGCATTTTTTAGGGACAAAGATGTAATAGTGGTAGGTGGCGGGGATACGGCGGCAAAAGAAGCTTTGTTTTTAACCAAATTTGTTAAAAAAATCACACTTATACACCGCCGGGATAGGTTGCGGGCAACAAAAATTTTACAGGAAAGAATATCGGCCAATAAAAAAATAGAGTTAGTCTTTAATTCACAAGTTATTGAGATTGCAGGAGAGGATAAGGTGAAGGCAGCCAAATTAAAGAATGTCAAAACAGAAAAAGAAGCAATTATTTCCTGTGATGGAGTTTTTATTTTCGCAGGATTGTTACCAAATACAGATTTTTTAGAGGGCCTTGTAGCTTTAGATGAAAAAGGTTACATTGTCACCGGCCTAGATATGGGGACGCAGGCAAAAGGTATTTTTGCCTGCGGAGACTGCCGTAAAAAGTTATTGTTTCAGGTTGTAACTGCCTGCGGAGATGGGGCAACAGCTGCTTTTTCCGCCACGCAGTATATTGAGGATTTAAAAGGAATAGCGTATAAGTAAATGGAAGCTTAAATTTTAAGGAGATTTGATATGGAAACAAAAGTAACTGATGAAAATTTTGAGCAAGAAGTATTAGAAAGCAGCATACCTGTTTTGGTAGATTTCTGGGCCGAATGGTGCATGCCATGTCAGCTAATTATGCCGGCACTTCAGGAGATAGCTAAGGAATATCAGGGAAAACTTAAGATTTGCAAGCTGAACGTAGATGAAGGCCCCCAAACTTCATCTGAATATGGCATTATGAGCATACCCACTGTAGCTATTTTTAAAGAGGGTAAACTAGTAGATAAAATTATAGGAGCGGTTTCCAAAGCTGAGATTATTTCTAAGTTTGAACCCCATATTTAAGTCAGAGGACAGATAACAGAATACAGAATACAGAATAAGTATCTTTTTCTATTTATTGTCTGTCGTCTGTTTTCTGACTTCTGTTGCCTGAAGTCTGAAGTTGTAACTATTGACACGGCAAGAACTTTATGCTAATATGTCCACGAAAAAGCGACAGAAAATTGTGGCAAGTGCCCCCATAGCTCAACCGGCAGAGCAGGCGCCTCTTAAGCGCAAGGTTCAAGGTTCGATTCCTTGTGGGGGTACCATAAGGAAAATTTCCGCCAGAGGCGGAAGAAATTTCGCGGACGTGGCGGAACCGGCATACGCGTACGGCTTAGGACCGTATCCCTTATGGGTTGAGAGTTCGACTCTCTCCGTCCGCACCAGAAGCATAGAAATACAGAATTTATGATTAAGTAATTAGAGTTCAGGGAGAAAAGAGTAAAAGATTTTAGAAATTTGGAAATGTAGTAAAAAAATAGCATTTTGAAATTTACCTAAATTCTAAATCATGGTTACTGAATTCTAAAATTATTGCGGGAGTAACTCAGTGGTAGAGTGCAACCTTGCCAAGGTTGAAGTCGCGGGTCCGAATCCCGTCTCCCGCTCCATTTTAAATAAGTCTGCCTTAGGCGGATTAAATTCAACCATATAATATATGCTTCCTGGCGGTCGCATAAATTGGAGTTTCGTTAAATGTATAATGTTAATGTAGAAAAAACAGAAGATTCTAAAATATTACTCAAAATTACTGTTTCTAAAGATGTGGTAAGCAATGCCTTTAAGCAGCATTATGAAGTGGTGAGGAAAGAGGCGGAAGTACCCGGTTTTAGAAAAGGAAAGGCACCTGCAGATTTACTTAAGCAAAAGTTTGAAAATAAAATTTATGATGAAGTTCTTAAGAGCCTGGTCTCAGAATATTATATTAACGCTTTAAGGGAGAAGCAGATTAATCCGGTTGAACACCCCCAATTGAGTGTTAAAAAATTTGCCGATGGAGATGAACTTATTTTTACGGCAGAGTTTGGGGTTAAACCCCAGGTCAAAATTGAAAGCTACAAAGGATTATGTGTAAATAAAAAAACTATCGAAGTCAAAAAAGAAGAAATTGATAAAGCCATAGAATATTTAAGGCAGACAAAGGCAGAGTTTTCACCAATTTTGGAAATTAGGCCTGCCAAAGAAGGCGATTTTTTAGTAGTTGATTACACCTCTTATGTAGATTCCAAGCTGATAGAAAAAAAAGAGAATGTTTTGCTTTCAACTAAAGACACTGCCTTCCCGAAGGAATTTATTGATCAGTTGCTGGGTGCAAATGTAGGCGAAGAGAGACAAGTAAAAATTAATCTTCCGGCAAAGTTCGGCAACAACCAATTAGCAGGCAAACCAGCTAGTTTTTCAGTTAAGATAAAAGAGATTAAGAAAAGAACCTTACCGCTCCTTGATGACGAATTTACCAAAGACCTGGGTTTTGATTCTATAGATAAAATGAGAGAAGCTGTTAATCAAGACTTAAAAAGACAAAAGGAATATCAGGCCAATGGGGATATGGAGAGGCAGATAATCGAGCAGTTATTAAAAAAGGCCAGCGTGCAAGTGCCCGAAAATATTCTCAAACAACAAACTGATAGCCTTATCCAGGATGCCAAAAATAGATTTAAGGCAGCGGCAGCTGAAGGACAAAAGATAAGTAAGGTTGATGATGAAACTTTAACCAAAAGGCTAAAACGGGAAGCCGAAAGGCAGCTTAAAATATTTTTTATCCTAGATAAAATAGCCGAAGAACAAAATATTGTTGTTAGTGATAAAGAAGTTGATGAAAGAATAAATATTATGGCTGCCCAGGCCAAACAAAAACCTTCGGATTTGAAAAAGAAATTTGCAGAAAAAAATATCATATTGCAGCTAAAAAGTCAGATGAAGGACGAAAAGACCATGGATTTTCTCTTAAAAAAGGCAGATGTTAAATAAAGGCACAACTTGCGTATGAACAAACTTGCAAGTTGGGTTCTCATTAGAGGAGGCTAATAAAATGGAATCCAAATTTCAAACTCTTGTTCCGATGGTCGTTGAACAAAGTCAACGCGGGGAACGCGCTTATGATATATTCTCGCGACTTCTGAAGGATAGAATAATTTTTATCGGCACGGCTATAGATGATAATGTCGCTAATCTGATTGTAGCTCAAATGCTCTTTTTGCAAATGGAAGAACCGGAAAAGGATATTAGTATATACGTAAATTCACCCGGCGGATCCGTTACGGCCGGACTAGCTGTTTATGATACCATGCAGTTTGTTAAACCGGACGTGGCTACTTATTGTGTTGGGCAGGCTACCAGCATGGGCGCTCTTCTTCTGGCTGCCGGAACAAAGGGAAAGCGTTTTGCTTTACCTCATGCCAGGGTAATGATTCATCAGCCGTGGGGAGGAGTGCAGGGCGCGGCAACTGATATTAGCATACAGGCCAAAGAGATATTACGCTTAAGAGAAAGGATTAATAAAATTCTGGCAAAACATACCAACCAGCCGCTTGCAAAAATCCAGAAGGATACCGATAGAGATTTCTTTATGTCAGCCAAAGAAAGCAAGGAATATGGCATAGTTGACGAAGTTATAAAAACCAAAACCCCAATAGAATAACTACACAAGAAGGAACTTAAATAAGAATGTTAAAATTAAAAAATTTAAACCCGAGACATAATTTACCCCTACTTCCATTAAGGGACATAGTTATTTTTCCTAATATGGTAGTGCCGCTTTTGGTAGGCAGAAGCAGGTCTATAAAAGCGGTAGAGGCTGCTATGGCTTCCTTTCAACGTTTTATTTTTCTCTCAACGCAGAAAAATTTAAAGGTGAATGATCCCAAGCCAGAAGATATGTACTGGGTCGGTACCGTAGCTGAAGTATTACAGGTAATGAAGCTGCCAGACGGTTCGATTAAAATTTTAATTGAAGGTAAACAAAGAGCAAGAATTAGAAAATTTTCTTCCCATAAAGATTATTTTGAGATTAGATTAAAGCCATTAAGAGATAAGTTTAAGAAATCTGTAAACACGCAGGCGCTTATGCGTTCGGTTCAGTCGTTATTTGAAAATTATGTTAAGCTAAACAGAAAAATACCTTCCGAGGCAGCTGTTACTACTATGAACATAGAAAACCCCGAGCAGTTTGCTAATGTAGTGGCTTCGCATCTTACCATAAAGATAACCGACAAACAAAACCTTCTCGAAATAGAGGGAATAGAAGAAAGACTGCGTTTTCTGACCACTATTTTAAATAGCGAGAATGAAATCATTCAAGTTGAAAAGAGAATTATGGGTGATGTTAAAAAGAAAATGGAGAGTGCGCAAAAAGATTTTTACCTACACGAGCAATTAAAGGCCATTGAGAAAGAACTGGGGAAGAAAGATAGCAGTTTTAAAGAGCTTGAAGAAATTGGGAATAGAATAGAAAAAGCAAAGATGACCAAAGAAGCCAAAGAAACTGCGCAGCGAGAGTTAAAAAAATTATCCCGCATGATGCCTATCACCCCTGAAGCAACTGTTTGCCGCAATTATATCGACTGGCTTTTGAGCTTGCCCTGGAAAACAAAAACAAAAGATATGCTTGATATTAAAAAGGCCCATAAGATTTTAGAAGAAGACCATCATGGCCTTGAGAAGCCAAAAGAAAGGATACTGGAATACCTGGCAGTTAGGAAACTTTCTAGAAATCCCAGGTCTCAGGTTCTTTGTTTTGTTGGACCTCCCGGGGTAGGCAAAACTTCATTGGGTAAATCGATTGCGCGTGCGCTGGGTAGGAAATTTGTCCGGATTTCCCTGGGCGGAATAAGAGATGAAGCTGAAATCCGAGGGCACAGGCGAACATATGTCGGTGCTCTACCAGGCAGGATTATTCAATCTATCAAAAAAGCCGGAACCAAGAACCCGGTTTTCTTGTTGGATGAAGTGGATAAAATGTCGGTAGATTTCAGGGGAGACCCGACTTCTGCATTGCTGGAGGTGCTGGATCCTGAGCAAAATCATTCCTTCAGCGATCATTATCTTGAAATTCCATTTGACCTGAGAGATGTGATATTTATTACTACCAGCAATATTCAGGATAATATTCCTTGGCCTTTGCAGGATAGAATGGAAATTATTAAACTGCCCGGCTACACAGAATATGAAAAGTTAAAAATAGCAACCATATTTTTATTGCCGAAACAGATAGAAGCCTGTGGGTTGAAGGCACATAGCTTGCAGATTAGCGAAGAAGCCATCCTTAAAATTGTCAGGCTTTATACGCGGGAAGCTGGGGTGCGCAATCTTGAGCGGGAACTGGCTACTATTTGTCGTAAGGTTGCCAGAGAGACAGTTGAAGGAAATAAAAACCTCGAAGTGAAAGTTAATGCTAATAATCTCCATAAATTTCTTGGCCCCCCCCATTTTATTGATGATAGAACTGAAAAACAAGATGAAGTTGGGGTAGTTAACGGTTTGGCCTGGACGGAAGTTGGCGGAGATGTAATGAGCGTAGAAACCTCTATACTTAGAGGTAAAGAAAAATTGATGCTAACAGGAAAATTGGGTGACGTTATGCGTGAATCGGCCCAGGCCGCCTTAAGCTATATACGTTCAAGGACTAAGAGTCTAAAATTAGAAAAAGATTTTTATCGCAAAATAGATATTCATGTGCATATACCCGAAGGAGCTATCCCGAAAGATGGGCCTTCGGCAGGTATAACCATGGCCACAGCCATTATTTCCAGCTTGACCAGGAAACCTGCCAGGCGCGATGTGGCCATGACGGGTGAAATTACTCTCAGGGGCCGCATTCTGGCGGTGGGTGGTCTTAAGTCAAAAATACTGGCGGCTCATAGAGCTGGCATTAAGAAAATATTGATACCAAAAGAAAACGACAAAGACCTTGAAGAAATACCGGCTGCCATAAAAAAAGATTTAGATATTATTTTAGTTGAGAATATGGATGAGGTAATAGATATAGCTCTTTTAAATAAAAGAAGTAAGAAAAAAGTTTCACCTGGAGACAAAGAAAAAAAGAAAAATATTAACAGACGATTTATCAAACCGCCCTCGAGAATTTCGCAGGCGCCGGTTAATCCATAGTCAAATGAAACCTAGACTTACAGAACGAAGTGCCCCTAGAAATTCGAAGAATTTCAGGGATTAAGTCCCCGAAATCTTTCAGATTTCAGGGGAAAGGTAAGTTTATTGGTTGTCCCGAATGTAGTAGCCCGCAATAGTATTACTTCGGGATCCCGAAGAGATTCTTCGAAGAAACACCTCATTCGGGAAATTTGACCCCGCCCTTTTGGGTAGGGAGTAATGATAGATCTATACACAGCTTTATATGTTATGGCACTTGTAGAGATTAATTAACCTCGTTTTTTGCCAAAAGAGCGGGATTCAATTCCCCCAACGCTTCGGGGTCATCGAAGGAGGAAAAATAAATGTTAAAGAAACGTTATTTAATGACACCCGGTCCTACTCCGGTACCTGAAGATATAATGCTGGAGATGGCTAGGCCCATCATTCACCACAGGACTGCGCAATTTAGAGAGATTATTAAGAGTTGCGAAGAAGGTTTAAAATATGTTTTAGGAACACAAAATGATGTTGTAATTTTTACCTCCAGCGGAACTGGTGCCATGGAAGCAGCAGTAGCCAATTTCTTGTCAGCCAAAGATAAAGCTATTTGCGTAATGGGCGGAAAATTTGGAGAAAGATGGTCTGAAATTTGCAAGGCATACGGAGTCGAGTCTATTGATTTAAATGTTGAATGGGGTAAAGCCGTTGATCCTGCCAGTATAAAAAATGCATTAGAAAAAAATAAAGATGTAAAGGCGGTTTTTACCACTCAATGCGAAACTTCAACCGGCGCTTTAAATGATATCCAGGCCATAGGAAAGATAGTATCTGGGAGCGGGGCTATTTTGGTGGTTGATGCCATAAGTAGCCTGGGTGCCTGTGAGATTATGACAGATGAGTGGAAGGTGGATGTGGTTGTGGGAGGTTCTCAAAAAGGACTTATGATTCCGCCCGGCTTAAGTTTTTGTTCTGTGAGTGAAAAGGCCAGGCAAATGCTAGCAACTTCATCATTACCTAAATATTATTTTAATATAAAAAAGGCCTTAAAATCACTCGAGAAAGACGATACGCCTTATACGCCGGCGGTAACACTAATGATAGGTTTGGCTAAAGCACTTGATATGATAAGGGAAGAGGGAATCCAAGAGGTTATAAAAAGACACCGCCGTTTGGCCAATGCTGTACGCCAGGCAATGAAGGCGCTTGGTCTGGAGTTATTATCTGCCTCACCCGCAGATAGCGTTACGGCCGTAGAGGTACCTGAGGGGATAGATGGCGCGGCTCTGGTTAAGTCCATCAAAGAGAATAGGGGCGTGTGGTTTGCCGGTGGCCAGGCACAGTTGAAAGGAAAGATTTTTAGAATAGCTACTCTGGGATTTATGGGAGATTTTGATGTTATTATTTCGATAAGTGCCTTAGAGCTTGCCTTGAAGGAAGCTGGTTATGAATTTGGGGTTGGTTCTGGAGTAGGGGCCGCTTTAAATGCACTTTTGAAATAGTTAAACAGATGACAAATGACAGATGACAGATTTTTTTTCTTTTCTGTTTTCTGATTTCTGTTTTCTGACTTCTGTATAAATGGAGGAATTTATATGAAAGTTTTAATTAGTGATCCCCTTTCGGAAGAGGGTTTGAAATTTTTTAAAGAAAAAAAAGATTTTCAGGTGGTAGTAAAACCAAAAATGCCGCCAGAAGAGTTAAAAAAAGAGATTAAAAATTACGAGGCCATTATTATAAGGAGCGGCACCAAGATGACCAAAGATATAATTGAAGCCGCTGACAACTTAAAGATTATAGGCAGGGCCGGAACCGGTGTAGATAATGTAGATGTTGATGCTGCCAGCCGCAAGGGGATAATTGTTATGAATACTCCCGGCGGCAATACCATATCCACGGCAGAGCAAACCATGGCCCTACTCTTATCGCTTTCCAGAAATATTCCCCAGGCACACGCTTCTTTAAAAAACAGGCAGTGGGATAGAAAAAAATTTATGGGAATCGAAGTTTATGGTAAGACGCTTGGTATAATTGGGTTGGGAAGAATAGGAACCGAAGTGGCAAAAAGGGCTCTTTCTTTTGGCATGAAAATAGTTGCCTATGACCCATTTCTTTCCGTGGAAAGAGCCAGGCAATTAAAAGTGGAATTGACAGACCTTAAAGGTTTGTTTAAAGTTTCAGATTATATTACTGTGCACACCCCATTGACTGAGAAAACAAAACATCTTATCGGAGAAAAAGAATTTAAATTGATGAAATTCGGCGTGCGTATAATCAACTGTGCCCGGGGTGGAATTATAGACGATAAGGCGCTTAATGAAGCCTTGAAGAGCGGTAAGGTGGTCGGTGCGGCTCTGGATGTTTATGAAGCCAAGCCGCCGGAAAAAAGCCCCCTCATAGAAAGGGATAATGTAGTTGTTACTCCGCACCTTGGTGCTTCAACAGGAGAAGCTCAGGAAAAGGTGGCGGTGGACATTTGCAGGCAGGTTATTGATGCTTTAACCGGAGGTCCTGTTGTTAATGCTCTTAATATTCCAACAATTGAACCAGGACTTTCAAAGGACTTAGAACCTTATATGCAGCTTTGCGAAAAATTAGGTTCTCTGGCCGGTCAGCTCATTGATAATAAAATTGAAGAGTTGAAAATTTCTTATTCCGGAGAGATTTTAAATTTTGATAGCAAGATATTAACAATCGCCATTGTTAAAGGCATCCTCAAACCTATTTTGGAATCCGGCATTAATTTAGTTAACGCTCTGGTAATCGCTAAAGAGAGGGGTATAAAGATAATTGACAGCAAAGAGTCGATTTCGCAGGATTTTACTAACTTGATAAGAATTCAGGTGAAGGCAGATAAAAAAGAGACTCAAGTGTGTGGAACTTTATTTACGAAAACAGAACCCAGAATTGTAAAAATTGATGAATACTATGTTAAAGCTGTTCCTGAAGGACTCCTGTTGATCATGCACAATATAGATGTTCCGGGCATAGTGGGCCAGATTGGGACCATTCTCGGAAAGCAGAATATAAACATAGCCGGTATGACTTTTGGACGCCTTAAGCAAGGTGGAAAGGCTATTAGTGTTTTGAATATAGATAATCCGGTATCTCAGGCAGTTATTGATGAAATTTTACGGTCAAAGAATATTCTGGACGCCAAACTGATAAAGTTGTAGAATGAATGAATTCCAGACTTACGAAGTGAAATATTTGTAAGTTTGATGGCTGAGCTTACCTCGCTCTTTTGGCTGGGGTAAAACGTATAAATATAGGCGCATTCTTTTATCCCAAAGCATATAAAAAGGATAAATAATTTTATTTTTTGCCAAAAGGGCGGGGTTAATTCGATCACACAATTTACGTTTCCGTAAATTATATACTCATTGAAGGAGCAAAAAAATGAAAACTAAAAAGAAAAATAAAATATATATACTTGATGTAACCAATCGTGACGGCGTGCAGACCTCACGGTTAGGACTGGCCAAACTACAGAAAACCCTGATTAATTTATACCTCAATGAGATGGGTGTTTATCAGAGCGAGATAGGTTTTCCGATGACCAAACATGAAATGAATTATATCAATGCCAATCTGGAGCTTGCCAGGAGAGGTGTACTTAAACCAATGATACTCGAGGGTTGGGTGAGGGCTATCACAAAAGATGTTGAAAATGCAACTTCCCGTACCCATATAAGACATTTAAACCTTTCCATTTCTACTTCTAAACAGATGATTCAGGGTAAATTTTTGGGCAAAAAAGGCAGAAAAGACATAATAAAAATGATGACCGACGCCGTTGATTTAGCCAAAAAGAAAGGCATTAAAACCATAGGCGTTAATGCAGAAGATGCTTCCAGAACCGACGATGCCTATTTGATAAAGTTTGCCAAAGCAGCCAAGGAACACGGTGCAGATAAAATTCGCTATTGTGATACGCTGGGTTTTGACGACCCTTTTACTATTTACAGGAGAATTAAAAATTTGGCTAAAAAGGTACCCGTATCTATAGAAATACATTGCCACAACGACTTAGGGATGGTGATAGCTACCAGTGTGGCTGGCGCGGTAGCGGCAATTGATGCCGGACAGGATGCTTTTATTAATACTACCGTTAACGGCATGGGCGAGAGGGCAGGTAATGCCGATTTAGTTTCGGTTATTCTGGCTCTCAAGTATGCAAGCGGCTTGAAAGATAGAAATTTGCTTGATGAAAGAATAAAATTGAACAAGGCATGGAAAATTTCAAAATATGTCGCTTATGCTTTTGGAGTGCCTGTTCCCATAAATCAACCCGGGGTAGGGGCCAATGCTTTTGCCCATGAATCTGGAATTCATGCAGACGGAGCTTTAAAAGACAGGCGTAATTATGAATTATATGATTTTGAGAAATTAGGTAGGGGTGAGCCGGAAACCATTGAAACCGGAAGAAAGATAACGGCCGGAGAATATAGCGGCATCAAGGGTTTTAGAAATGTTTATGAAAGACTAAAGATTAAGTTTAAGGATGAGAAAGAAGCAGCCAAAATCCTTGAACTTGTACGCTATGCCAATGTACATACTCAGAAACCTTTGGTTGAAGACGAACTTTTATTTATTGCTAAATACCCGGATATAGCTAAGAAAATTTTCATTATGAATCCTTGAAAAACAGAAGCCAGAAGACAGAAATCAGAAAAGAAAAAAATCTGTCCTCTGTATAAAAAGGGAGTGAGCGATGAAAAAGGTTTTTATTGTTTTGAGTTGCCTGCTGTTTTTGGCAGTTGTAGTAAGCGCTGCTGAAGCGCTGCAGAATAAAATAAATGACATCAGTGTTGAGAAAAAGGCAGATACGATTGAGATAATATTTAAAACAAAAGGAGAACCTCAATTGATTGCCTACGATATACCTCAGCCACCCCAGATAATAATAGATATTATCGGAGATAGTTTCACCGATATAGAAGAAAATATTTCTGTACATAGTGGAGCCATTGAACAAATCAAAGTTGTAAAAAGTTCCGCCGGAGATAAAGATTACTACGGAGTTGATTTCTGGATAATTGAGCTGACAGAGCCTGTTGGTTATGAATTTTCACGTGATGGTGATATTTATCTTTTAACACTGGCTAAGTCAGGGGCGGTTAAATTAAAAAAGAAAAAGCTCAAGAAAAAAGTCAGTAAAAAACAATTTCTTCTCAAGCCGCAAGCCATTCTGTCTTTACCGCAGAAAGAAGATATTACTATAGTTGAGATTGCGGAAGAAAAACTGCTTCCGGTTTCCGTATTACCTGTTTCTTTAGCGGCTTATCAGCCTTCCAAGCAAGCTGTGCAATTACGGCAGAAAGGTTATCGGTATCAAGTAGATAAAAAATACAAAGAGGCCATTAAATATTACAAGAAAGCCATCTCCCATGACCCGTATTATGCCACAGTTTATAATGACTTAGGAGTTATTTATTACAGATATTTAAATAAGACAGAAAAAGCTATTGAGGAATTTCAAAAAGCTTTGGAAGTTGATCCTAATTACTTATGTGCTCATACTAATCTGGCGCTTATTTGCGAAGAATTAGGTAGAAGGAAAGCTGCTCTTAAGCACTGGGCAGAGCGTGCCCGCCTTGGAAACCCCGAGGACTACTGGACTAAGCTAGCCATACAGAAATTAGAAGAATCAACTAATGAATAACTTAAGTCGAAGACTATTCTTCGAATTACTGGTAACTGGTGAAAAGTGAGTGATGAGTAAATTAACCTCTGTCCGCCCGAGGAGGGCAAGAATCACCAATTAACCAATTTTAGAGAGGATTTATGTCAAATAGAGTTGTTGTCGGTATGCAGTGGGGAGATGAAGGTAAGGGTAAAATAATAGACTTGTTTTCCAAAGAGGCCGATTATATAGTTAGATATCAGGGGGGCAATAATGCCGGGCATACTGTTGTAGTCGGGAACCAGAAATTTATCTTGCATTTAATACCTTCAGGTATTTTGCATAAAAATAAAATTTGCGTTATTGGCAACGGCGTAGTCATTGATCCTAAAGCACTATTAGATGAAATAGAAAATTTAAGAGAACGCGGGATTAAAGTCAGTAATAAGAATTTACTAATCAGCGAAAAAGCACATGTTATATTGCCTTATCATAAAGTTTTTGATAAATTAAGAGAAGAAAAAAAAGGACTGAAGAAGATTGGAACCACTAGGAAGGGCATAGGACCTTGCTATACCGACAAGGTTGCCAGGTGTGGAATAAGAATAGTCGATTTGCTTGATAGGGAAATTTTTAGAAAGAAATTAAAAGAAAACCTGGATGAAAAAAATGAAATTTTTCGCTCTCTTTATAAGTTTAAAGGATTTAATTTCCAGCAAATTTATAAAGAGTATTGTCGGTATGCCAAAAAAATAAAGCCATTCGCCCGCAATTGTTCGGTTCTTTTAAATAAAGCTATTGATAAGAAAAAGAATATTTTATTTGAAGGTGCGCAGGGAACACTCCTTGACGTAGACCACGGTACATATCAGTTTGTTACCTCTTCTAATTCAACAGCAGGCGGTGCAAGCTGTGGAACAGGTGTGGGGCCTGCTAAAATAGATGAAGTTATAGGTGTGGTTAAGGCTTATACCACCAGGGTTGGAGAAGGGCCTTTCCCAACTGAATTTTCGCCAAAATTGATGAGTAAAATAAGAGAGAAAGGTGAAGAATTCGGAGCTACTACAGGCAGACCGAGGCGTTGTGGTTGGTTTGACGCGGTTTTGGTAAAACATGCAACTATTGTAAACGGAACTAAATCGATAGTAATTACTAAACTGGATGTCTTAGATGATATGGAAACATTGAAAATCTGTGTAGCTTATAAATATAAGAATAAGATTTATAAAATTTCTCCGGCTAACACAAATTTGCTAAATGAATGCAAGCCTGTTTATATAAAATTACCTGGATGGTTAAAGGATACCAGCGTGGTTTCTCAATATAAAAACTTACCCTCTAAGGCCAAAAATTATCTAAAATGTTTATCAAAGCTTGTGGGAGCAAAAATTTATTTAGTTTCTGTGGGTTCGGAACGACAGCAGACATTTAACGTGAGATGACAGAAAACAGAAGTCAGAAATCAGAAGTCAGAAAAGAAAAAAATCTGTCCCCTAGCCTCTGTTTTTTATTTGAAAGGAACAAAGAAAAATGCAACTAGTTATTTATTTAGGTATTCCAGCTGTTGTGTGTGTAGTAGGTCTGTTGATAGCCAGATTTTTTGCTCATGACATAATGAAGCAAGATGTAGGCACGCAAAGGATGAAAGAAATTTCCGGTTTTATCCGCTCAGGCGCTATGACCTTTATGTTAGAAGAAGCCAGGGCCATAGTGGTGGTTCTTGTTGTAGTGGCGGCCATTCTTTGGTTATTATGGAGCTGGGAAGTGGGGGTTAGTTTTGTGATTGGTGCTTTTTGCTCAGGACTGGCTGGTTTTATTGGGATGAATATGGCCACTAATGCCAATGTCAGAACTACACAGGCGGCTAAAAAAGGATCTTCCCCTGCCTTGCGTGTAGCCTTTTCCGGCGGTGCAGTTATGGGATTGGCTGTAGGATCATTAGCGCTTTTGGGGCTTTGTGCTGTTATCTGGCTTTTTAAAAGTTATTTTCAACCAGCCAGTATTTGCATAGAAGATGTTGAAGTACCTTTTGTGAGTTCATTTTTAGGTAGAAATATCAATTTTATTAAAGCTGCTGTTATCGTCAGCGCTTACTCTATGGGAGCGAGCCTGGTGGCACTTTTTGACCGCGTGGGTGGTGGAATTTATACCAAAGCGGCTGATATGGCTGCGGATTTAGTTGGCAAGGTAGAAGTTAATATACCGGAAGACGATCCGCGTAATCCCGCTGTTATCGCAGATAACGTTGGGGATAATGTTGGGGATGTAGGTGGTTTGGGCGCCGATCTTTTAGAGTCATTTGTGGGCGCTATAATTGCCGTGATAGTAATTTTGCTATATGCTTTTGTTGGTAGACATAATTTGGATATCTGTAGAAATTTATTGAGTAAATTGGGTATAAGCGACTTTAATGCGGCTAATTTTTGGCCTATTATACTGCTTCCGCTGATGATTGTAGCCGGAGGCATTGTTTCTTCTTTAATTGGCATATTATATGTAAGGTTATCAAAAAATGAGAATATACAGCGAACACTTATGAACGGAACAAAGCTGAGCGCTTTATTGACGGGTATAGCCACTTTTTTTATCGTCAGATATGGTTCGCCTTTTAATTTAGTTCCTTTCTGGGCTGTTTTAGTAGGGATTGCGGCGGGTGTTTTGATAGGAATAATCAGCGAATATTTTACTTCCTCCAGATTTAAACCGGTGCAGAAATTGGCTGAATCCTGTCAGCAGGGAGCTGGTGTTTCTATTGCGCGTGGCCTGGCCCTTGGAATGGAAAGTTGTTTCTGGCCTGTTATTGTCATTGCCGTAGCTACTATAGTGTCCCATCATTTAGGGGGTCTGGCTGCTGTTACTTATACTGCTTTAGGTATGTTGTCATTTGTAGTAATGACTGTTTCGGTCGATACTTATGGGCCAATTGCTGATAATGCCGGTGGTATTGCGCAAATGGCAAATTTGGATAACTCTGTCAGAAAAGTTACCGATAATTTGGATGCCATAGGAAATACCACGGCTGCTATCGGCAAAGGTTTTGCCATTGGTTCTGCGGCCTTTGCGGCCTTGGGTTTAATCGCTGCCTATATCTGGTCTTCAGTCGGAGAAGCGGCGGAGGTAAATTTGCCTGTTGTGTATTTAATAAGCCCGCAAGTAGGAGCGTATGTTATTGCCGGCCTTATGTTAGGAGCTATGGTTCCATATGTTTTTTCTTCATTGTTGGTTTCATCGGTAGCTGATACTGCTCACGCTATGATAAATGAAATCAGGAAACAGTTCAAAGAAAAGCCAGGTATATTAGAAGGCAAAGAATTACCGGATTATAACAGGTGTATTTCCATTGCTTCAACTAAAAGCTTAAAAAGGATGGTTATGCCTGCTTTTATAGCTTTATTTTCTCCGTTGATTATTGGTTTTGTGCTCGGGCGTTCGGTTCTGGTAGGTTTTTTGATAGGGGCATTATTGTCAGCTATTCATCTGGCCATCCAATGTGCTAACACCGGAGGTGCGCTTGATAATGCCAAAAAATATATTGAAGAAGGTAACTTTGGCGGTAAAGGTTCGCAAGCGCATGCTGCCGGCGTAATTGGGGATACATTCGGCGATCCGTTAAAAGATACAGTTGGCCCGTCTTTGGATATTTTAATAAAGTTAATGTCGGTAATATCATTATTGTTTGCTTCTTTATTTCCGATTTGTCCTATTTTTTTTAAATAGCAGATGTTATCAATTAATACCTGTAATAGTCTAACAATTTTTTCTCTAGGCAAATCCAGTGTTAAAAATTGACATATTAGATTAATTTTGATAATATAAACAAAGTTGCGATTTATAGAGTGAAATGCCCGTCAGAGGATGGATCTCCGCCACGGCGGACAGGAGCCTTTGACTGAAACATAAATTGTATAGCCGAATTTATTCGCCTTAGGCGGATTTAATTCCCCCGACGCTTCGGGGTCATTAAAAAAGGAGGTTTATTATGCGAAAGGGTTTTTATCAGCTGGGACGAATTTTAATAATGCTTTTGATTATACCTTTTATTTGCGGGTGTGCTGTGAAATTCCAGAAACGCCTTCCTCAAGATGTTGAAAAAATTCAGGAATTAAATAAAGAGCTGGAGGAAATGAATCGGACCATGGCTTTGCTTCGACAGCAATTGAGAAAAGAGATTGCAAGGGGAGATGTTACTGTTAAACAGCAGGATAGGGGCATTGTAGTTACTTTTGTAGCCGAGGTACTTTTTGATTCCGGGAAGGCAAAAATTAAAGAAAGAGGTTTGCAATCCCTGGATAAAGTCGCTTCTGTTTTAAAGAACGTAGATAATGATATTTCAATTGAGGGTCACACTGACAATGTTCCCATAAAATATTCTGGCTGGAAATCGAATTGGGAGCTTTCTACTGCACGTGCTCTAAGCGTGTTGCATTATTTAGTTAACAAAGAAGGATTAAATCCCCAAAGAGTTTCAGCTACAGGTTGTGGTGAGTATCGGCCCATTGCCACTAATAAGACTGCCAAGGGAAAGCAGAAAAACAGACGTGTAGAAATTATTATAAAACCTCATTTGCTTGGAAGCGGTGGGGGATCAGCTCAACCGAAAGTTAAGTAATTTTTAAATGAGTAAAAGTGGTTGATTCAAGGGGGATATTTTTATATCCCCCTTTAGTTTACCCCGTTAGAGAAAACCACCGATTAAGTCGGCGGCGAACTAAACATATAAACTATGATAGCAATTTATTGCCACCATTATGGCATTTCCTTAGAGATAATTCTCTAAGGGGGTTTAGTTGTAAGATATGACAGAAATGGAAAGAAAAAATATTCCAACCCATGTAGCTATTATTATGGATGGCAATGGACGCTGGGCAAGAAAAAAAGGCTTGCCTCGTTTTATGGGTCACCGCGCAGGCGTAGAGGCAATAAACCGAGTAGTTGATGAGGCTTTAAAGTTGGGGGTTAAAATTTTAACGCTTTATACCTTTAGTGTTGAGAATTGGAATCGTCCCCAAAAAGAAATCGACGGTTTGATGAAATTACTCCGGGAATATTTAATCAAAAAGAGAAAAGACTTCTTAAAACACAATATGCGTTTGAATGTTATTGGTAGATTGTCTGATTTTCCTCAGGCTGTTAGAAAAGAAATAACCAAACTTATAGATGAAACTAAAGATAATTCAAAATTGATTTTGAATTTGGCTTTGAGTTATGGTGGAAGACCGGAAATTATTGATGCAGCTAAAAAAATTGCAAAGGACGCAGTTTTAAATAATATCAAGATAGAAGATTTAAATGAGTGGGTTTTTTCTTCTTATCTTTATACAGCCGATTTGCCGGATCCAGATCTTTTAATTAGAACCAGCGGAGAAATGAGACTGTCTAATTTTCTTTTATGGCAAATTTCATATACTGAATTATATTTTACCAAAAAATTGTGGCCTTCTTTTGGCAAACAAGATTTTCGCAAGGCATTAGAATCTTATCAAACCAGAGAGAGGCGTTTTGGTAAAGTTAAATAAAATAAGATGAGAATTTAAAACAGAAAAGGATGTAAATTCTGTGATTGAATTTAGTTTTAAATGTGTGGGGTTTAATAGAAATGTTTTATAGGCGTTTCATTAGTTCTTTAGTGCTGGCTTTGATTTTTATTTTGAGCTTATTTATTTTACCCAAATGGACATTTGCGGCTCTGTTGATTATTTTTTGCGCTTTGGGCACATATGAATTTTTTTTATTAATCGAAAGAAAAGGCATTTCCGCCCTTAAACTACCAGGTATTCTTATTGCAACCGCTATTCCCTTTACTATTTTCGCAGAATTCCAACTAACAAAGGGCTGGGAACTTTTTTTTATAGTTCTGGCTATTTTCATTCTGTTTGTTATTCAATTTACGCGAAAAAATAATGCTCAGGCCATAGTTACTATTTCTCTTACCCTCTTTGGC
>DAOVKU010000070.1 GCA_030631665.1 Candidatus Omnitrophota bacterium | reverse complement strand
ATTTGTCAAAGCCGGCTATCATTAAAATTTGTTTGAATAATTGGGGTGATTGGGGGAGTGCGTAAAATTTATTCAAATTCGGACGTGAAGGAACAAGAAAATCTCTAGCTCCCTCGGGAGTGCTTTTGGTAAGAATGGGGGTTTCTACTTCTATAAAATCTTTACCTGACAAAAAACGGCGTATAGACTGATAAGCCAGGTGTCTTTTTAAGAAATAATTGAGCATTTTCGGCCGGCGTAAATCCAGATAGCGATATTTTAATTTTAATTCTTCAGAAATTTGAATATCATTTTTTATTTCAAAAATAGGAGTTAGCGAAGGATTTAAAATGAAAAGTTCCTCTGCGGTGATCTCGATGTGGCCGGTAGGCATCTTAGGGTTTTCTGTGCCTTTTGGTCTTTTTTGAACCTTTCCTTTTACTCTGATAACATATTCTGATTTTAATTCTTTGGCCGCTCCATGTGTTTCTTTATTGACCTGAGGTATAAAAACTATCTGTGTCTTACCATAGCGGTCCCTTAAATCTATGAAAATAAGCGAACCATGATCCCTGCGTGCATCGACCCAACCGCAAAGTGTTACTTCTTTGCCTATATCTTGCTCGTTGAGCTGATTGCAATTATGTGTGCGCAGCATTTATCTTTATAAACCTCTTTTAAAAACCGCCGAGTTGCTGTGCGGCCTGAAATACTTTGCCTTCGGTTTTAATGGCAGGAGCAATAATGAGTTCGGTCAATTGCATTTGTTTTATGTTTTGCGCTCCGCAACTGCCCATAGATGTTTTTAATGCACCTATGAGATTTTGAGAACCATCGTCTTTTTCCGCCGGCCCGAATAAAATCTGTTTTAAGGTGCCGCTGGTGCCAACGCGTATTCTTGTGCCGCGCGGTAGATTAACATGAGGTGTAGCCATGCCCCAATGATATCCGCGGCCGGGAGCCTCTTTAGCTTTAGCAAAAGCTGAACCAATCATTACCGCATCTGCCCCACAAGCAAAAGCCTTGCATATATCCCCGCCTGAAACCATGCCTCCATCGGTTACAATAGGGATATATTTACCCGTGGTTTTATGAAAGAAGTCTCTGGCGGCAGCGCAATCACAGGTAGCAGTTACCTGGGGAACGCCTATGCCCAAAACCCCCCTTGTAGTGCAGGCAGCCCCGGGCCCAATGCCGACTAGGATAGCTGATGGCCCTGTCTCCATAAGTTCCAGGCAAACGTTATAACTTACGCAATTACCAATAATGACCGGCACTCTCATTTTTTTACAAAATTTTTCAAAATTAAGCGTTTTGTATTCCCTGGATATATGTTTTATAGTAATGACAGTTGACTGAACAACAAAAATATCACACCCGGCATCCTGGGCAATACTACCAAAGCGTTCGGCTCGTTGGGGTATAGAACTAACAGCGGCTATTCCCCCGGCATTTTTAATTTCTTTTATTCTTTTGGCAATGAGTTTTTCTTTTATGGGTTTTACGTAGACTTGTTGAACCAGTTTGGTGGCTTTCTGTGGTGAGGCCTTGGCAATTTTTGTCAAGACTTCTTGTGGGTTTTCGTATCTGGTTTGAATGCCTTCCAGGTTTAAAATTGCCAACCCGCCTGATTTTGACATTTCTATAGCAAACCTTGAATCTACTACGCCATCCATAGCGGCTGCCAGAATGGGCACTTCAAAGCGTCTTTTTCCGATTCTCCAGCTGGTATCAACCTCATTCGGATTTATAGTTACCGAACCAGGCATAAGGGCTATCTCATCAAAACCGTAAGTTCTTCTTGCTTTTCTCCCTCGACCTACCCACATTCCCATTTTTGAAAGTCCTCCTTCAATAAATACATCACTTAGCAAGTATGAATAGAGCTAAATGATAATTTTGTCTAAATTATAACAAACCCCAGCATAAAAGTCAATTGAAATACAAAGCCCCGCTTGATATGAATCTTCAAACGGGGCTTTGTAAATAGTTTCTCAGTTAAAAAACTATTTTAGTTTTTGGTGGGGAATTAATACATTCCCCCCATTCCTCCTGCGCCCGGAGGCATTGGAGGCATAGCCGGCTTTTCTTTTTCCGGCAGGTCAGTTACCATTACCTCGGTAGTTATAAGCAAAGCAGCAATACTGGCTGCATTCTGAAGAGCTGTGCGGGTAACCTTGGTTGGGTCTATAACGCCGTTTTCAATCATATCAACGTAAGTATCTTTATTGACATCAAAACCAACGTTTGTTTTCTCGCCTTTTACTCGCTGCACAACAATGGAGCCCTCCATACCTGCATTGTAAGCTAATTGTCTTAAGGGTTCTTCTAAGGCACGTTTTACAATATCAACACCAATTTTTTCGTCGCCGCTAATTTTGAGAGCGGCTAAAGTCCCCATGCATCTAATCAAAGCTACTCCTCCACCTGGCACGATGCCTTCTTCCACAGCTGCCCTGGTAGCATGTAATGCATCTTCAACTCTGGCCTTTTTCTCTTTCATTTCCGTTTCTGTGGCTGCTCCAACATTAATTACAGCTACGCCACCCGATATTTTTGCCAGTCTTTCTTGAAGTTTCTCCTTGTCGTAATCCGAATCGCTATCTTCAATTTGCTTTTTTATCTGGCTTATGCGGGCATTTAGGTCTTGATTTTTTCCGGCACCTTCAACTATAGTGGTATTTTCTTTGTCAATAGTAACTCTCTTAGCTTGGCCCAGGTCATTTAAATCGACATTCTCGATTTTAATTCCAAGCTCTTCGGTAATAGCCTTTCCTTTTGTCAGAACAGCGATGTCCTCAAGCATTGCCTTGCGCCTATCCCCATAACCAGGGGCCTTGACAGTGCAGCAGGGAAGCGTTCCGCGAAGTTTATTGACTACCAGAGTGGCTAATGCCTCTCCTTCTACGTCTTCGGCTATAATGAGAAGAGGTTTTCCGGTTTTGGCAATTTTTTCAAGCAGGGGTAATAAGTCTTTCATGCTGCTGATTTTTTTCTCGTTAATAAGTATATAAGGATTCTCCAAAACTACTTGCATTTTTTCCGCGTCTGTTACAAAATAAGGTGAAAGATATCCCTGGTCAAACTGCATACCTTCTACAACTTCAAGATTAGTATCCAGAGTTTTTCCTTCTTCAACAGTAATGACACCGTCTTTGCCAACTTTATCCATAGCTTCGGCTATTAAATTGCCGATAGTTTCATCTGAATTAGCGGCAAGGGAAGCTACCTGGGCAATCTCTTTCTTTTCTTTAATGGGCTTGGAAAGCTGCTTTAATTGCTCAACAACTTTTTCAACTCCAAATTCTACCCCTCTCTTTAAGGCCATAGGATTGGCTCCGGCTGTTACATTCCTTAAGCCTTCCTTAAAGATACCTTCCGCTAAAATAGTGGCTGTAGTAGTGCCGTCTCCTGCGGTATCGGAAGTTTTTTCAGCTACTTCTTTAACTAATTGCGCTCCCATATTTTCAAAAGGATCTTCCAAATCGATTTCTTTAGCTACAGTAACACCGTCTTTAGTAATGGTGGGTGAACCAAATTTTTTATCCAGGACCACGTTTCTGCCTTTGGGGCCAAGGGTCACCTTAACAGCCTGGGCAAGCTTCTCAACGCCTTTAAATAAGGCTTGCCTGCTTTCTTCGTTAAACTTCAATTGTTTTGCCATGACACTCCTCCTTAAATCTTCTTGGTTTAAGATATGATGGCTAAAATATCTTCTTCCTTAATTATTGACAGTTCTTCCCCGTCTTTAGTTGTAAATTCATTTGCGGAATATTTGCTGAATAAAACTTTTTGCCCTTCCTTAACCTGCATAGGAATACGCGAACCATTTTCTTTTACTTTCCCCGGACCAACAGCAACTACCTTGCCTTCCTGGGGTTTTTCCTTGGCGGAATCAGGTATAATTATTCCGCCTTTTGTCTTTTCCTCGGGTTCCAGAATCTTTAATAACACTCTATCGCCCAACGGTTGCATTTTAGTGGCCATATAGATGTGCCTCCTTTCTTTTTCTTTTTAGCACTCTTTGCATAAGAGTGCTAATTTATAATACTTTACACAAAAAATTAATTATAATCAAGTCCAAAATTAGGCAAATATAGGGATAGAATTGGCAAAAAATTGATATATTTAGGCAAAAGATACTTATTTATTATTTTTTTTAGTTTTTTCTCTTATTTTCTCAAATTTTCTCTATAAATTAAGTATAAACCTTGTAGCGTGAGGTTTAAATCAAAAATGTCTATTGATTTAATTTTAGTTTTAAATAAACTGGCATAGCCACCGGTTCCTATAACTAAAGTTTTTTTCCCAAGTTTCTCCTTTGTATATTTTATAATAGACTCACAGCCACCCAAAAAACCATAATACATTCCGCTTCTTATGCTCTCTTTTGTATTGCGGCCTATTAATGCCCTGGGACGAGTCATTTTTAGCCTGGGCAGAAGGGCTGTTTTTTCATAAAGTGCGCTCAAGGTCATATTAATGCCGGGCATAATTAATCCCCCCAAGTATTGCCCTTTAGCAGATATACAATCAAAAGTGATGCAAGTACCAAAATCAACAATTATCAGCGGTTTACCATAGAGATGAATTCCTGCCACTGCATTGACAAGTCGATCCTGTCCAACTTTCTCCGGAGGCGAATAACAATTTTTAATGGGGGCTCTTACTTCTTTTCCAATCTCAATGTATCTGATATCAAAGATTTTTTTAAAACTGTCCTTAAAGATTTTTGTGGCTTGGGGCACTACACTGCAAATAATAGCTTCATTTAAACATTCTCTCACCAACTTCTTTTTATCTAAATTCTTTTTTAACATCGATGTCAATTTTCTTTTGTTGTTGATGAGAGAAGTTGATATTTCAAATTTTAAGACAAGTTTCTTTTTATTAAATATGCCTACAGTTATATTGGTATTTCCTATATCAGCGCACAAAATCATAATTTAAATTCTTACACTCTCCCCTCATTCTAAAATCTTGACATCGCCCGATAAAACTGTGCTGGAAAAACCATTATCTTTGCGAACAATTAAACTGCCGGTAACCTTATCTATGCCGACAGCCTGGCCTTCGTAAACATTTTCTGAATCCTCAACTCTTACGCGGCTACCAAGTGTTGCTGAAAGATTTTGCCATTCACCAATTATGCATTCAAAACCCTTATGATTAAATAAAAGATAGTATTTCTCCAGTTCCCGCAGGAGTTCCTTGGCAAGTGCAATGCGGTTTATAGGTTGACCCAGTTCCTCGGATATAGAAGTTGCCTCCGCTGGTAAAAATTCCTTAGGTGTATTTACATTTATTCCAATGCCGAGAATGAGAAATTTTATTGTATCCGGGCGCGCTGCTATTTCGGTTAAAATTCCACTTATCTTTTTGTTTTTGATAAAAACATCATTTGGCCACTTAATAAGGGCCGGGAGCGAAGATATTTTTCTTATAGCCATGGCTGTGGCTACCGAGGCAATAAGAGTAATTTTCGGAGTAGCTGAAGGCGGTATCTTTGGCCTTAAAATCACAGAGAGATAAATACCTTTTTCTTTTGGTGAAACCCATGATCTTCCCAGCCTGCCTCTTCCTTTGAACTGCCCTTCTGCAATAACCACCACTCCCTGTTCTGCCCCATCCATGGCCAGTTTTTCAGCGGTGTTGTTGGTGGAATCGAGAATCTGATAGGTGTAGATTTCCTTGCCAATTATATGTGTATTTAATTCATATTTAATTTCAGAAGGTATTAACCTGTCCGGGGTAGCTGTTAATTGATAACCTAAGTGTGGAGAGGCAGCGACTACATAGCCCATTTCCTTAATTTTCTGAATATGTTTCCAGATAGCAGCTCGGGAGATGCCTAAAATACGACTTAATTCTTCTCCGGAAACAAAGGCATCCTTCCTCTGTTTAAATATAGACAAAATTTTATCATCTATTGATTGCATATTCTTTCAGCTCTTTTATTTTATCCCTTAGCTTAGCTGCTTTTTCAAAATTCAATTCTCTCCCAGCCAGTTCCATCTCCCTGGATAAATATGCTACAAGGACACATAAATTAGGGGACACACATAAATTAGGGGACACAATACCTATTTCTTTTTCTTCCTGCGCCCCACCCTCTTTTTCTTAAGATTTATCTTAAGAAGAGTTTCTAATTTGTCTATAAAACTATCATCTCCTAATGGCCGGCCTGTTCTTTCATGCAGTTGAACTAATCCTACGTCATCATTGTCCAATGACGTATTAAAAAAATCTTTCCAGTTTCCTATGAGTTCTCTCAAAAGGCCATCTTTTACCAAAAAACTATTCTTGAGCCTCATATGATGTTGAGTGCTTGCCCACTTATAATCCCACGGTTTCTTTACTATGCCTGCTTTCATAGGATTTAAAAGTATATAGCGGGTTACTGCTAATAAGTATCTTTCGTCAAGGACATATGATGAGAATCTTCCCTGCCATAAATATCCTCGCCATTTTTCCCTGAAATTAATGAATCTTGTGTAATTACGGTGGGTTTCGCCTATGGCTTGAGCTAAACTCCCATCTCTCTGAGGAATTGCTATAAGATGAACGTGGTTGGGCATTAAACAGTAAGCCAAAATATCTACCTTAAATCGAAGCGAATAGTCATTAAGCAACCGTAGATATTCTTTATAATCACCGTCATTAAAGAATACTTTTTGACGGCGGTTGCCTCTTTGAATTATGTGGTGAGGAAATTCAGGAGCAACTACTCTTGCTATTCTTGCCATAGATAAATTTTAACTTTTCTTAACACTATTGTCAAAAACAATTAGTATTGTGTCCCCTGATTTAATTTTTTCTACGTGCAAAAAATGGGCTCTTCTTTTTATCTGGCTTTTGCCTTTTTTCATCCTGCCTTTTGTAGGGACGGCGTTTTCGTGGAAAACTTCTTTCTTCGGCCCTGTTATCCCGGTTTGCGTTAAACGAGCTGCCTTCCTTGTGTTTTGGAAAGCATTCCTTGCAATATACCGGACGGTTTCCGCTGGGTTTAAAAGGGACTTCGCATTCTTTGTTGCAGTCTGCACAAATAACCCGAGTATAAGTTCTTTCTGTGGAATCGCCTCTGTCATGGCGATGAGAGTGATTGAAGCGTTGGAAAGGCTTTTGGGAATAACTTTTCTCAAAAGGCCTTTTTGAAGATTGACTGATTAAGATATCCAGCTTCTCCTCCATAGTACTCAACTGCTGCTGCATTTTATCAATGAGACCAGCTACACCCGGTTTATTCCGCGGCGCGATTAATGAACTTTTGCGTTTAAAATGTTTTTTCACACTACCCCTTTCCTTTTACCTGCTGCTATAATGTTAAGATATAACTAGTCGCTGTTCATGGCCCCTATATTTCATAGTCCATTTTTTTTGGGCTATGAAATGGCATAGCCTGATAGCAGATATAAATTGTGTAACAATTTATATCATCAGCCCTTCGGGTGGATATTTCATAAATAACATGAAATATCCAGGCTAGCTATATAAAGCATAATATTATTTTGATTGCCTGCTACGGCTCACCCGCTTGCGACCTACTTCTGTTAGATGCAATTTTCGAAGCCTTACATACTTGGGAGTTATCTCAACTAATTCATCATCCTCAATAAACTCAAGAGCAAACTCAATGGTCATTTGCCGCGGAGATATAAGCGTGATTGCGTCATCACTTCCTGAAGCGCGCATATTAGTTAATTTTTTTCCACGTAAGGCGTTTACAACAAGATCTGTCCCTTTGTTGTTTACACCAACGATCATT
>DAOVKU010000074.1 GCA_030631665.1 Candidatus Omnitrophota bacterium | reverse complement strand
TAACATTTGGGTCCGGTGTAACGATATAACCGCGCTTCTTGAGCTCCCGGGCCCTCTCTAACGTTTTAACCTTGATCTCTCCGCCGATACATTTGGCTCCCTGCCCCCATTTAAGTTCGATGGTCTCTAGGTTATGTTTCTTCCTTACATACTCGGCAACACCCAAACGGGTATCTTCTACGTTCATCTGAACTAGAATTTCTCCGTATCCTTCATGGAATTTTTTATAAGTTGCTATCCTTCTATCCATATCAGGTGCCTTTTTAATCTTTCCATGAGAATCAAGTTCGAGTTTAGGGTCTATGCCGCAAACATTCTCACCACAGACAAGGGTTACACCTGAAATAGCTGCCCCGATAGCAAAATGTTCCCAATTCTTCCTAGCTATTTCTGTAGAACCAAGTGCTCCGGTAAAAGCGGGTATTCTCATCCTTACTTTCTTCTCCCAGCCGTATTCGGTTTCGGTATTTACGTTAGGAAAAATGGCTGTATCCGGCCCCGCTTTAACTCCGTCCGGAAGTCCTTTTGCTCCCATAGCATATCCTTGAATATTAATATGGGAATAATCTATGGGGTAATTTTTGTCACCACCTGCTGAAATTTCACCAAAGGGGCCGGGATAAATCACCTCGCGGCCTCTGAAGCTTGCTTTAAAGACTTCGCAATTTCCGCGACAGCCGTCGATGCAACGCGTACAAAGACCTGAGCCAGGAACAACGTCCCGGGATCTATTGGCTGTTTGTGTTACATCATTAGCATTTGGTTGTTGCAAATTCATTTTATCCTCCTTGTTTTCTTACATTCTCATGGTTTCTTTCTAACACAATTGAACCCTTCTCCCAATCTACAATCTACGCAACTATCCGGAGCATCCTGTGCCATTGATAGTTGTGATTCGCATAATCCGCAAAGGGCCTCTTCGCCCTTTTTCATAGGACCAGGACAGGGAGTAATTGTCATAGGACAAAGATCTATACAGGCATTGCATCTTTTACAAAATTCCGGGCGTTTATCAAATGGTAAAGCAACATGGCGCTCAAGGCCGCGTCCTACAAATCCCAGAGATTTAGACTGCCATACTTCACTGCAGGCCCGCACACATCGTCCACATAAAACACAATCTTTATTCCGAAAAGGATAGCGCACCTCTTTAACACCACATATTACAGCTATATCTTGCATAGCACGTGAATTAGGCGCTTCAGCCACTAGCATCTCTGCAATATTTTTTCTGGCTTTAAGTATCTTCTCTGTATGGGCTTTGATTACCATACCTTCCTCTACTTCAAGCGTACAGGAAGTGGTAACCTTTGACCTGCCGTTCTTAATCACTTCTACAATACAAAGACGGCAGGCTCCTATAGGAGTAAGCCCGCGCACGTGACAGAGATGTGGAATGCATATACCGTAATCCAGTGCAGCATCTAATACGGAAGTGCCACGAGGCGCCCTGACTTTGGATCCATTAATAGTAAGGGTTACATAATCGCTCATTTATTTTCTCACAACTAACAAACTCATATTCGCTAATGCTTTTTAAGTCCAGATTTCACTTGACATTAACCGCATTAAATTTACATACTTCTTTACAAACACCGCATTTCTGGCACTTGTCATCATCAATTTTATAAGTTTTTTCTTCTTTTATGATAGCGCCATGAGGACAGGCTTTGAAACAGGCCCCGCAACTTTTGCATTTATCTCTATTGATAGAATAATGAATTAATTCCCGGCATACACCGGCAGGACAGCGCTTTTCCTTTATATGAGCTTCATATTCAGGTAAAAAATATTTAATTGTAGATAACACGGGATTGGGAGCTGTTTTGCCCAGCGCGCATAAGGAAGCCATAGATACCGTATCGGCTGTTTCTTTCAGAAGCTCAAGTCCTTCTTCGGTACCATTGCCTTCTGTAATATCGTTAATTATTTCCAACATCCGGCTTAAGCCTATTCTACAAGGAACGCATTTGCCGCATGACTCATCTATGAGAAATTTTAAGAAGTATTTAGCCACATCAACCATGCAAGTACTCTCATCCATTACCACCATTCCACCCGAACCTACCATTGAACCTGCTTCAGTTAATGCCTCAAAGTCCACCGGTAAATCAAAAAGTTTTTGGGGCAGACATCCGCCTGAGGGCCCTCCTGTCTGGACCGCCTTTATCTTTTTTCCGGTAGCAGACCCGCCGCCTATCTCATATATAATCTTGCGCAAGCTGATTCCCATAGGAACCTCAACCAATCCTGTGTTTCTTATTTGTCCGGTGAGAGCAAAAATTTTAGTTCCTTTACTTTTAGCAGTGCCCTTTGAGGCAAACCAGGAAGCACCTTTATTAATAATGGAAGGCACATTGGCCCAGGTCTCCACATTATTTAGATTTGTCGGTAAGTCCATAAAACCCCTCTCTGTGGTATGAATATCCTTGGGTCTTGGTTCTCCAACCTCACCTTCTAAAGATGCCATTAAGGCAGTTGATTCTCCACACACAAAGGCACCGCCACCTCTGGCTATCTTTATATCAAATGAGAAATCCGTTCCTAAAATATTTTTACCTAAAAGACCAAGTTTTTTTGCTTGTTGTGTTGCTATCTTTCAGTGTTCTACCGCAAGCGGATATTCATTCCTGACATATATATATCCGTGTTCTGCTCCAATGGCATAGGCTCCGATAAGCATTCCTTCTATAATCGCATGAGGATTCCCCTCCAGAACACTTCTATCCATATAAGCTCCGGGGTCACCTTCATCTGCATTGCAAATAACATATTTGGGTTTACCGCTGGCTCCCCGACAAAATTCCCACTTTCTGCCAGTCGGAAATCCACCACCACCCCGCCCCCTAAGTCCGGATTTTTTAATCTCTTTTATAACCTCATCCGGTTTCATAGATGTCAAAATCTTAATTAAGGCAGAATAACCGCCATTAGCTATATAATCATTAATGCTGCATGGGTCAACCAGCTTATTCTGTCCAAGAACAGCGCGGTCTTGAGCTTTATAAAAAGGGATGTCTTTTTCATGAATAATTTTCTTGCCCGAAGCAGGATCTGCATACAGCAACCTTTCTATAATTTTATCATTCAGTAATGTTTTAGAAATAATTTCAGGAATATCTTCTGGTTTTAGATGGCAATAAAAAACATTCTCCGGCTCAATAACCATAAGCGGCCCCTGTTCGCAGAAACCATGACAACCGGTAGTTCTAATTTTTATCTTTTTAGTTAATTTTTTATGCTTCAGTTCGTTACGCAAAGATGATAACACAGAAAGGCATCCTGAAGCACAACAGCCGGTTCCCGCACAGAGAGTAACTATTTTATTATACTTGCTGTTTTCTTTCTTTTGTTTCTCAGTCAGTTTTTTTAAATCTTCTATACTGGTTATGGTGTTCATTTTCGTTTTCTTGACTTGGCAGGTTTTTTGCGAGTTTTCTGTATTAAAGCACGTAGTTTACCTGTTGTCATATGGTCATAATATTTCCCATCCAATACTACAATCGGACCTAATGCACAAGCACCTAAACAATTGACTGTTTCTATGGTAAGTTCATTATCTTTAGTAGTCTCGCCGGGTTTCACATTAAGCAAACCCAGAACTTCATCTAAAAATTTAGGTGCCCCCCTTACATGACAAGCCGTCCCTGTGCAAACCATAAGCAGATGCTTACCGCGCGGCTTAAGGGTAAAGGCCTTATAAAAATTTGCTACCCTGAATACCTCTATAAGAGGCACTTCTAATCTCTCAGATACAATCCTCAATACTTCTTCCGGAAGATAATTATAGGCTCCCTGAACATCCTGCAATACCTCAATTAATTCGCAGGAGGATTTTTTCCTATTTTTTAATATACTATCAAGCTTTTTTAAAACCATAACTTTCATTTGTTTTTAAATAGAAATAAAAAAAGACGTCCTTGCCTTTTAAGGCTATTAGAACGTCTTTGTCCTCTAAACATCACTCTATCCCTTTTTATAAATTAAAATGTATCACAACATTTTATGCTTGTCAAGTGCTATTTTCGAGAAATTTCTTTCATCTCTTCACTTAATATAATCGCTTCTGATATATCCTTCATGCTCCTGCGGTTATCCATGCTGTATTTTCTAATACGTCCGTATGCTTCTTGCTCGCCAAGGCCTTCTCGCCTCATTAGAATACCTTTTGCTCTTTCTATGGCCTTTCTGGCCTCCAGTTCTTCTTTAATAACTTTTGATTCAACCACCAATCTGAAATTCTCAATAACGATAGCCGCCTGGCTTGCTATTGCTCTTAAAACACTTATTTCACTTTTACTAAAACGATGTAGCTTTGCTACATAACAATTCAAGACTCCAATTACACTGTTTTTAAAAGCAAGAGGCACACTTAATAAGGAACAAAGGTTTTCCTTCTTTGCAATATCCCTGCTGATGTAACGTTTATCCTTGCGCACATCCAAAACTGTTACGGGCTTTCCTTCTTTAGCCACCTTTCCGGCAACACCCTCCCCAATCTTTATGTTGGGCTTTTTATTATATTTCTCGCTAACAGACTGAGTTGCTTTTACTACCAATTCGTTCTTAGATTTATCTATTAACATAAGCGAGCATATATTAGAACTCATCACTTCCGCCGTTACAGTAACAATCAGCTTCAGAATATCATCTAAATACCTGTCGGAAGTAATAGCATCGCCTATTTTGGCTAAAGCTTCAATGATTTGTTTGCTACCAGCAGATTTTGCTTTTTGTTTTTTCTTCATTTTTTATATCTTCATATTATCAAAAAATATATCTATCATTGATGCTATGTTTGGTCAAATAAAAAACCTCTGCTTTCTTTTTCTTCTTATTTTTGCAAAAGATATTCAATTATTCCTTTAGCGGCTTTCTTGGCCATACCCATGGCTTCAATAACCGTGCCTTCTCCACCCACAATGTCTCCCCCCGCAAAAACACCTTTAATAGAAGTCTCCATGGTTTCGGGGTTCACTACTACATCGCCGTATTTATCTGTTTTTAAACCTGGAGTAACTTTTGTTAAGAGCTGATTTGCTCCTAATCCAACTGCAATTACTGCCAGGTCACAATCAACTTCAAAGTCACTGCCTTCGGTGGAAACAGGCCTTCTTCTGCCTGAAGAGTCCGGTTCACCCAGGCAGCATCTTAAAGACTTCATTTTCCCAACATAACCGTCTTCATCACCTGTAAACCCTGTTGGCTGAACTAAAAATTCAAAATTTACTCCTTCTTCTTTAGCATGTCCAATCTCAAGGCGCCTGGCCGGCATTTCAACTTCTGTGCGCCTGTAAAAAATAGAGGTATTAGGCGTAATTCCATTCATGTTCTGCATTCTTATGGCCACCCGGGCAGCATCTATGGCAGTGTTGCCTCCGCCGATAACAATAATATTCTTACCTATATTAACAGGAGTCTGAAATTCAGGAAACTTATAAGCCGACATAAGATTGACCCTGGTTAAAAATTCATTAGCTGAATAGACGTTGCACAAGCTTTCCCCGTCCACTCCCAGAAAAGAAGGTATGCCGGCTCCTAAACCCAAAAATATAGCCGAATATCCTTCCTCAAAAAGCTCATCTAAAGTTTCAGTCTTACCTATAATAAAATTTGGTATAATTTCTACGCCTAATTTTTTTAAATAATCTATTTCAAAATCTAAAATATCCCTGGGCAGCCTGAAAGGTGGAATGCCGTATCTTAAAACTCCCCCAGACTTATGAAGACTCTCAAAGACAACTACCTTTATCCCCACTCTCGCCAGTTCACCTGCGGCACACAAACCTGCCGGGCCTGAACCCACCACCGCTACTTTAAAAACGCGTAATTCCTTATCTTTGCCTGAAAGAACCTCTAAATTATTCTTTATTCCATAATCACCAATAAATCTCTCTAAAAAATGGATATCTATGGCCGCCTTTGTTGCAAATGGTGAGCCTTTTTTGGTTAATACGCAAGTCTTCCGGCACTGATATTCTGCCGGGCAAACCCTTCCGCAGATAGATGGAAAATTATTCTTTTCCTTAATAGTAAAGTAGGCACTTTTATAATCTTTTTGAACGATTTGGTAAATGAACTTTTTTATATCTATTTCTACCGGACAACCTGAAATACAGACAGGGTTTTTACACTGAAGGCAACGGGAAGCTTCCTTTAGAACCTCTTCCTCGCTAAATCCAAAAACTACCTCATCAAAATTAGCCGCTCGCTCACTTGCTTTCTGCTCTCTGACTTTTACCGGCTCTTTTCTCATAATTTATAAAGCTCACAGATGTGTTTTTCTTTTTTTTCATAAATTTTATTTCTTTTTATTAGCTCATCCCAATCCACCAGATGACCGTCGAATTCCGGCCCATCCACGCAGCTAAATTTTACTTCACCCCCCACTGTTACCCTGCAGCTTCCGCACATACCGGTGGCATCTACCATTAGGGCATTTAAAGACACGAGGGTTTTTATACCCGAATTCATGGTAGCTAAAGAGACATTTCTCATCATGGGGATAGGGCCTACGGCATAAACTAATTCGTGTTTCGTGGTTCGTGTTTCGTGGTCAGTTAACAATTCTTTTAGAATATCAGTGGTGAAACCTTTTTTTCCGCAAGAGCCATCGTCAGTAGTAACATAAAATTCATCGGATACAGCTTTTAATTCTTTTTCTAAAATCAATAAAGCCTTTGTCCTGGCTCCTAATATAGTTACTACATGGTTACCTGCTTTTTTTAAGGCATTGGCTACAGGATAGATTTCGGCAATACCCACTCCACCGCCTACTAAAATTACTTTTCCATAATTTTTAATCTCTGTGGCGTGCCCCATAGGTCCCACCAGGGCATATAGAGAATCGCCCACTCCTAAATTTCCCAGGAGTTTGGTGGTCAGACCTACAACTTGTAAAATCAAAGTGACAGTTCCTTTATGTTCATCCCTATCTACTACAGTTAAAGGAATTCTCTCACCTTTTTCACTTACCATGACAACTACAAACTGGCCTGGTCTGGCCTTACGGGCAATGGGTAGGTGTTGAATATCTAATTTAGTAATTTTTGTATCTTCGAAATCAACTAAAATTTCTT
>DAOVKU010000117.1 GCA_030631665.1 Candidatus Omnitrophota bacterium | reverse complement strand
TTTTGTTACTGAAATTGTGAAATTGTGCACTCAGGCGGATAGGCCTGTCTGTGAGGGAACACCTCTTGACCTCATAAGCAATTTATGCTAAATTAAGCTGTTGTTGATTGGAGTGGCTAAAATTAAGCGGGGAATGAGAAAGTGATTCGGGAAACCATGGAACAGATATGCTGGGATAACAGGGTGTTGGATTACGTGATAGCTATTTTGCTATTTGTAGGCAGTTTGGTCACGATTAAGGTTTTTGAGAAACTTTTTTTCAGGCATCTTAAAAAATGGGCAGAGAAGACCTCAACCACCATTGATGATTTTTTAGTAGGCATTACAGAAAAGATAATTATTCCTTTTCTTTATCTCGCCGCTCTTTACTTATGCATAGATACTTTAACTTTAGCTCCTCTCTTAAAAAGAATTATTGATGTTATAGGCCTGGCAGTATTAACCCTGTTTTCAGTACGCTTGATTATAGCCTCCATTAATTATGGATTTGAACTTTATCTGTCAGGGAGGGGCAAAAGTGTTACTTTAAAACGCAGTCTTAATGGCATACTCAGAGTAATAAAGGTGCTTGTTTGGGGATTAGCCATTGCTTTTTTCCTGGATAATTTAGGTTTTAAAATTACTGCTGTAGTTGCCGGTTTAGGCATTGGTGGTGTAGCTGTGGCCCTGGCTGCCCAGGCCGTTTTAAAAGACCTGTTCAGTTATATTAGTATCATTTTTGACCGGCCTTTTGAAGTGGGGGACTTCATTATTATCGGTGAATATCTGGGGACGGTTGAGCAAATCGGTATCAAGACTACCCGCATAAGCAGTTTAAGCGGAGAGCAGTTAATATTTTCTAATAGCGACCTTACAGATTCACGGGTGCGCAACTACAAGAAAATGCATAGGCGGCGTGTTTCTTTTAAATTTGGCGTGACCTACCAGACATCGGTTGAGAAATTAAAAGAGATACCCAAAATAGTTGAGAATATTACAAAAGATATTGATGATGTTGTTTTTGACCGCACGCATTTTTATTCTTATGGTGATTTCAGCCTCATTTTTGAAGTGGTTTATTATGTTTTGGGCAGCAATTATACTAAATACATGGATGTTCAGCAAAAAATCAATCTAGCTATAAAGGAAGAGTTTGAAAAGCAAAAAATTGAGTTTGCTTATCCTACACAAATGTTGTATTTAAATAAAAATTAATTTTTAAAATTAAATAAGGAGAATTCAGCGCATGATAGAAAAAATAAAGGAAATTTTGGGCAATGAAGGGAACGACTTATTAAACCATGAATGCAACACCATACTTAAAAAAGACTTGCATTTACCGGGGCCGGATTTTATAGATAAAATATTTTCTATTTCAGATAGGCCAAATGAAGTCTTAAAGAATTTAAAGCGGGTTTTTGGCCATGGCAGATTAGCAGGCACAGGGTACCTTTCCGTTTTACCGGTTGATCAGGGCATTGAGCATTCAGCCGGGGCCTCTTTTGCCCCCAACCCCATATATTTTGACCCCGAAAATATCGTTAAGCTTGCCATAGAAGGGGGATGCAATGCCGTAGCTTCAACCCTGGGAGTGCTGGGGATAGTTGCAAAAAAGTATGCTAAAAAAATTCCTTTTATCGTTAAAATCAACCACAGCGAACTTCTAACCTATCCCACTACATACGACCAGCGGCTTTTTGCTTCGCCGCAACAAGCCTTTGATATGGGTGCGGCAGGAGTGGGAGCTACCATTTATTTTGGTTCAAAAGAATCTCGCCGACAAATAGAAGAGATATCGATAGCTTTTTCCAGGGCACATAAATTGGGCATGTTTACCGTCCTGTGGTGTTATTTGAGAAATGAGGCTTTTAAAAAAGACGGAATTGATTATCATACTTCGGCGGATTTAACCGGGCAGGCAAATCATCTGGGAGTAACCATAGAGGCAGATATTATTAAGCAGAAACTACCCACCAATAACGGTGGTTACACCGCTATAAAATTTGGCAAGACTCATCCCTGGGTTTATGAAAAACTGACTACGGATAATGCAATAGATTTAACACGTTATCAGGTAGCCAACTGTTATATGGGTAGAATTGGCTTGATTAATTCCGGAGGCGCTTCAGGCGAAAATGACTTGCAGCAGGCGGTAAAAACAGCTGTAATAAACAAGAGAGCCGGAGGCATGGGATTGATTTCCGGTCGCAAAGCATTTCAGAGGCCCATGCAGGAAGGCGTTGAGATTTTAAATGCCATACAGAATGTTTATCTTTGCAAAGAGATAACCATAGCTTAGGTTTTATAGATAGCAACTGTACATAGTCAGGAAATGATTTCCTGCTGTTTTGAGAACATTGAAGAAGGCATAAGGAGGCATAAAGTTATGTTTCATCCCGTCAGCGAAGCGAAAATAAGTAAAGCCATTGTGAGTGAATTTAGCAGGTGGTTCAATGATTATATAATTTGTGATGTAATTATAGTCGGGGCCGGCCCCAGTGGTCTTTTGGCAGGCAGAGATTTAGCCAGAGAAGGTTTTAAGACTTTGATAATTGAAGCCAACAACTATCTTGGAGGAGGCTTCTGGATGGGCGGATATTTAATGAATACCCTCACTTTTAGAGCTCCATCCCAGGAAATTTTAGATGAGCTTAAAATTCCTTACAAGGAGGCTGAGGAGGGTTTATATACTGCAGATGGACCGAATGCCTGTTCAAAACTTATTTCTGCTGCCTGCGATGCAGGGGTTAAAATTTTAAATATGACTAAGTTTGATGACGTCGTTTATCGAAAGAAAAAAGTAGAGGGTGTAGTTATTAACTGGGCGCCGGTGTCTACTTTGCCAAGACAAGTGAACTGTGTAGATCCTATCTCTTTGGAATCCGGGGTGGTTATAGATGCTACCGGCCACGATGCTTGCGTATGCAGGAGTTTAGAGGAAAGAAAACTTCTTAAAATGGCAGATTTCGGTCCAATGGATGCTAATACTTCTGAGAGTTTATTAGTAGAAAAGACCGGCCTGGTCTCACCGGGTTTGATTGCAACAGGAATGGCGGTCTCGACTGTCTTTGGCATACCTCGCATGGGGCCTACTTTTGGAGGAATGTTGTTTTCAGGAAAGAAGGCCGCGCAGGAAGCAGCAAAGTTTCTGGCAAAGAATCCTTGTCATGCAAAAGAAAAAATTTCATCGTAAAATTATATGTATTTAAATAATCCGGGCCTCTCTTTTATAATAATAGATAGAAGGGAGGCTTTTTATCAAGTGACAGAAGATGGGAGAAAAAACAATAAAAGCTATATCCTTATTCTCCGGAGGCTTAGATAGTATTTTAGCTACCAAGCTTATTTTAGAGCAGTCGATAGAAGTAGAAACAGTTAATTTTATGACCGCCTTTTATGACTGTGCTAGCGAGGCTCAATCGGCGGCCGATGAGCTAAGAGTTAAACTTAAAGTATCCGATGTTAATCAGGATTTTT